>HF985735.1 GCA_000432375.1 Firmicutes bacterium CAG:103 | reverse complement strand
CCAAAGTATTTCATAGTATTTAAGTCCTTTCCTTCAATTCAAAAAAGTTTACATGCACACGTCGTCCGCGAAGTCAAGCAGAGTCTCGTCGACCGGGGTGGCGTGCATGACGGTGTCCATATAGCTGGAGACCGTGTCGCGCATGGTGCGGCGCGAAACGGTGCGCGGATCCATCAGGTCGTGCGGGATCCAGATCAGGTGCAGACCCAGCTCGCGGCCCTGCTCGTCGAGCAGGCCCTGAACGGTGGCCATGTTCTTGCACGCAACGTGCTGCCACATGATGACGATGTTTGTGTTCCACGCCTCGCACTGACGCCAGAGCTCGGTGACGACGTTGTGGTAACCGCCGTTGGTGTGGCGGCGCATGACCATGCGCTCGTACAGGCGGGCCATGTCACGCAGGGCCTCGGTCTCGTCGGTGGTGTTGAGGTGCTTGGTGTAGTTGAGAGATTCCATCTCAACGACGACGTTGATGCCCCAGCTGTTGGCCAGCCAGTTGGAGAAGTTGGCGTAGTAGTGCGGCGGGCAGCTCCAGGTGATAGCACGATAGCGCATCTTGTTGCGCCAGGCCTGCTCCTTGTTCTTGTAGCCCTTGAGGAGGATCTTGTTGACCTTCTCGCAGGACTTGATGGTACGCGGATCGAGGCCGCCGTCCATCTCATAGCACCACTTGCGGAACAGCTCGTAGGTCGGGCCGATCAGCTGCGGATAAGCGGTCTTGTTGATCTCCCACTTCTGCAGCTCGTAGTCGGTCTCGGTGTTGAAGCGCTTCATAGCGGTGAAGTAAGCATCCCAGTTCCACTTCTCGCCGGTCTGCTTCTCAATGAAGCGGATGCACGCCTTGACGTCTTCCACAGCGGCGTCGAGCGTCAGCTCGTCCTCGTAGCGGACGGGGAAGCACAGGTGATGCACCGGGATTTCGGGGAAGCGGCGGGCGAAGTAGCTGGATGCCATGACGGAACCGTCGCACGGCATGGAGCTGGAGATGTAGCAGCTGCCCAGATGCGGCAGAGCGTCGATGACGAGCGCGCCGCACTCGGACGTCGGAACCGGGCAGGTATCGGCCGGGAGACCGAAGGACTCGACGGCGTCGATGTACGGGATGCAGGTGAGCTGGTCGATCTCGGAGACCAGGAACACCGGCA
This sequence comes from Firmicutes bacterium CAG:103, assembly GCA_000432375.1. Lineage (GTDB taxonomy): Bacteria > Bacillota > Clostridia > Oscillospirales > Oscillospiraceae > CAG-103. Next base: position 9,244 of record HF985735.1, on the reverse strand, counting down.
GCAGCTGGTGCGGGATGCCGTACAGGGTCGGGAAGCCGGCCATGATCTGCGCCATGGTCATCTCGTCGATCAGAACGAGCTTGCTGTTGAGCTCCTCGCTGTTGCCGTTGCGTCTGTCGCCCTTAGCGAGAATAACGAGGTTCTCGGCGACGTAGCGGTAGATGCAGTAGGTAAGCTCGTGGCTCATGCGCAGGTTGGAGCCGCGCAGGCCGAGGATGTTCTTGTCCATGAAGCTGTGGCAGCAGAAGTAAGACACCATCCAGCGATAGTACAGCGTCTGGTTCATAGCCGGGATCAGGTCCTTGGAGAAGGACATGAGCAGCATGCCCCACAGACGAGCCCATTCATAGAAGTCATAGACCGTGTCCTTGATGCCGCGCCACTCACGACGCACGGTGCACATGGCGCCGTCGCGATACAGGCGGCCGAGGTGACGCTCACCGTTGAGGATGAGGTCGATCTTATCCTTCATAGAGGCAGCCGCGAAGGCCTTGTACTCTTCTTTGATACGGTCACGGTCGGAAATGAGAATGTTCTTCCAGCCCTCACCGAACTTTTTCCAGTCGGTCTCCTTGAACATGTCCCAGAAGATGCCGCCGACCAGTTTCAGGTTCTCTGCCTGAGCAGCCCAGTCCATTCTGTCTTTCGCTTTGAAGAATTTCGGATTGGGATATTTCACCTTGCCCATTACTTGGCACCCCTTTCTCTCTGGATCTTCTTGATCTCCAGGCTCTCCACGAACGCCTGAACGCGCGTGCGGAGCTGACCCGAGTAGCCGTTGTTATACACACGGTCGATCGACAGGACCGGCCAGCCGTACTCGGTGTTCATGATGTAGCTCGCCAGAGCACGCTCGAAGCCCCAGTAGTCGCAGTACTTCATCTGCTCATAGATGATGCCGTCCGCCTTGTACTCGCGCGCCAGACGGTCGGCCGTCTCGCGGCGCTGGTGCACCTTCTCGTCGGAGATGTAACGAGCGCACTCGCTGGTCTCCATGTAGTGGCGGCAGATCTGACGCAGGACGTCTTCCTCGTCGTTGAGCTCGATGACCTCGCGGCCCGGGGTGCTGCCGAAGCAGAAACGGTCGGACACGATGAGTGCGCCGCAGCCCTCGATGAGCTTTGTCAGGCTCGGATCGTCGATCTCGCTGCCGACGATGGCCACGCGGGCGCGGTACGGATTCTTGGCGTCCGGCTTGCGCTTTTTGAGCTCAGCGAGCGTCTCGCGCAGGTAGGGCAGGATGAGCGCCTTGGGGCAGGTATAGCTCACGAGGTTGAGGATGTGGAACTCGTAGCCCGTGATGATCGGGTTGTCGAGCTTGCGCATCTCAGCAATTTCGCTGATGATCTTGCAGACCTCGTTGTGCTCGGCGACGGCCTTGCGCAGCGCCTCGTCGGACGTATCAACGCCGAAGGTCTCGGTCAGACGGTTGAGCACGTGCTCGCGCATCTGCGTGGTGTAGGAATCAATGTAGTAATCGGTCACCTTGAGCGGCATGTCGGTATGCGTGACAAAGAATTTCTCCTTGCTGTTGACCTTCAGGACCTCGAAGTGCTCCATGGAGCGGTTCATGGCCGAGCAGGCGTCCACGCCGATCATCGCATCCAGGAACTGGTAGCCACCCTCGATCGCACGCTCGACGAGCGCACGTGCGTAGTCACAGGTATAGTTGGACATGTAGTACGTCGAGATATCCAGCGAACCGGTCTTGGGTGCTCTGAGTCGCACAGAGATGCAGTTGTCTACGTTGAGGAGGACCTCCGGAATGTGATAGCAGGTATAGCCGAGAACGATGCTGCCGTTCTCCTGTGCCTGCCGTACCAACTCGTTGTTGGCGTCTTCCAGAAGGTTTTCAAAGTAGATCAGATGCTTCAGATCTTTCAAATGTTTCCCCTTCCTTCCTGATGGTTGTTGTTTCTTGCTCTGGTATTACCAGAATTCAGCATTATCATATAGCAGTATTCCTGAAAAAGCAATGCTATGTGTCTCGATTTTAACATTTTCGGAACTATGCCGACATTTTCGCTTGACAGTCCGTCAATATGATGATAAATTCAAAACGAAAAGCACTTGGTAATACCAAATACATTTTGGGGGTGGAACGATGGGATTTGACAAGATCGAGGCGGTCTCGCTCACGGATCAGTTTGTTCATAAGGTCGAGAGCATGATCATTTCCGGGGAACTGATGCCGGGCGACCAACTGCCGCCGGCGCGGGAGCTGAGCGCGCGCATGGGCGTGAGCCGGCCGGTGATCTCGGCCGGCCTGATCGAGCTGGAGAAGATGGGCTTCGTGGAGATCGTGACGCGCCAGGGCGTGTACGTCAGCGATTACCGCAAGACCGGCTCGCTCGATACGCTCACGGCGCTGCTGAATTATAACGGCGGCGTCATGCGCGACGATGAGGTGCGCTCGCTCATAGAGGTGCGCAGCGCGAACGAGTGCCTGTGCGTGAAGCTGGTGGTCGAGCGCGCCACACAGGCCGAGCTTGACGAGCTCGCGCCCATGCTGGACGCAATCAAGGACGCCAAAACCGACCAGGAGGGCGCCGAGGCGACGTTTCAGTTCCACCACGCGCTGAGCGTTTTGTCGCGCAATACGTTTTTGCCGCTGCTGTATAACTCCATCCACAGCTACGGGCTGCACTTCTGGAGCCTGTACCGCCAGCGCTACGGCGCCAACCGCCTGTATCAGAATAAGCTCGAGCTCTACCGCGCGCTGCTCGACCGCGACGCCGAGCGCGCACAGGCGTTCACCTCCGATATGCTCGACAGCGTTGCCAACGGCGCGTTCTCGCTCTATAGTCATCCCGATCAGACGTCACACAGCGTATGAAAAAACCGCAGGGCCCGGTCGGGCTCTGCGGTTTTTGACAGCCGGTTGGGAAGAAGAGGCGCTATCGGGCGGCTCATGACCGACGGTCTATCCGGGACGTGAAGGGTGGCCGCGCACCGGGCGCCAGGGAACGTACACGGCAGGTGAGCTCCCTCTGTGGTATTACCACGTGACGCAGCATCATCGTAACCCGAATCTCCACGGATGGCAAGCGGAAAATGCAAAATTGATAAATAATCAGCAATGTGTTCCTGCGCGATGGTCGGAAACTATGAAAAACATAGAATTCATACGCCGGCTTTTCTGGTAATACCAAATATCCAGCCGTGGGCGAGCGGCACGTTCGCCGTTTGCGGTGCGCTTGCCGGGCCTGCATGGGAAGTACGCGGCCGCGTCAGATGACGTAGTCGTTCGCGGCGCGTGCCGTCTGCTGCTCGAGCAGGTCCTGCAGCGTGATGCCGTCGAGGTAGTTGCAGATGACGCGCTCCAGCCCTTCCCACATGGGCAGGGTGGCGCACTCTCCGCAGCGCGGACATGGATTCGGATGCTGGTCGAGGCAGGCCACGGGCGCGAGCCCGCCCTCGGTCAGGCGCAGGATCTCACCGACGGTGTAATCCTGCGGGGCACGGGCCAGCCGGTAGCCGCCCTGATAGCCGCGCGTGGTGCGCAGAATGTTGGATTTGCCCAGCATGGGCACGATCTGCTCCAGATATTTTTTCGAGATCTCCTGCCGCTGCGCGATGTCCTTGAGCGCGACATAGCCGTCGCCCTGATGCGTGGCCAGATCGAGCATCATGCGCAGGGCATACCGGCCTTTTGTAGATATTTTCATGGGCAGTCCCCCTTTAAATTACATATTATAATAATAACATATGCTTACTAGGTTTTCAAGCGATTTCTGGCGCACCTGCGCAGGCGGTCGTCCTGCTTGACAGCGGCTTGGCAAGCCACTATAATAAGGACAGATTTCCGGCCGGGACGCGCCGTGTGCGTGCATACGGCCGGAAGTCTGTGCGTTTAGCGGCAAATTATGCGCTCGGAGGGGCTCATGGACAGCAGAAAGAAAAAGCTCACGCAGTATGTCGTGCCGACGATTCTCGGCAACTGCGCTTATTTTCTCTTTACGATCATCGACGGCATTTTTGTCGGGCAGGGCGTCGGCACGGATGCGCTCGGCGCGGTCAATCTGGTCTGGCCGTTTGTGATGGTGCTCAACGCCATCATCATGCTCACGGTCGTCGGCGGCGTGACGGTCTCGGCCGTGCGCATCGGCCGCGGGGACATTGCCGGCGCAAATCAGGCGTTCATGCACTCGCTTGCCGGCACGCTGACGGCCGCGATCATTATGACGCTCATCGGCACGTGTCTCACGTCTCAGATCGCAACGCTGCTCGGCGCAAACGAGACCTATCATCAGCTCGTGTGCGACTACCTGTTCTGGTATTCGCTCTTTGCGGTGCCGTCGGGCCTGATGACATTTATGAATAACTACTGCCGCAACGACGGTTCGCCCGTGCTCGTAAGCGTGGGCTCCACGATTGCGACGGTCATCAACATCTTCCTCGACTGGCTGTTTGTGTTCCCGCTGCAAAAAGGACTCATGGGCGCGGCCATCGCGACCGGCATCTCGCAGACGTGCGGTATGCTGATCGTATCGACGCACTTCATCCTGCGCCGCGGCCAGCTGCGGGTGGGCCGGTTTCGTTTTTCGGGCAAGCTCGCGCGCAAGCTGCTTTTGCGCGGTACGCCGGAGGCCATCGCGCAGTTTGCCGTCCCGGTGGCGACGCTGTGCACGAACTACGTCCTGCTTGCCCGCCTTGGCGACATGGCCGTGAACGCCTATTCGATCATCTGCTACGTGGCGTCGTTTTCCGCGGCCATCTTCATCGGCGTCTCGAGCGGCCTGCAGCCGCTGCTCGGCCAGAGCTATGGTGCGAAGGACGCGCAGGAGCTCCGGTGGTATTTTCGCGCGGGCGTGCTCATTGACCTGATCGGCAGCACGCTCATCAACGTGGTGCTGCTGTTCGTCGGCGGGCCGATCTGCAAAATGTTCGGTGCCGATGCGTTGACGCTCGCCTGCACGGTGCAGTACATGCCGCGCTATGCCTGGGGCTTTATCATCATGAGCGTGAACACGCTCATATCGGCCTATCTCTATTCGACCAAGCGCACGAAGCAGGCGGTCATTTTGAACCTGTGCCGCAGCTTCCTGCTTGACAGCGCGGTCATTTTTGCCGTGCCGGCCATTTTTGGCGGCAACGCTGTCTGGCTGACGATGGGCATCTATGAGGGGCTGGCGCTGCTGCTCGGTGTTGTGCTCCTGCGCACGTCGGAGCGCAACGGCATCGTGTTTCGCTGAAACTGCATACGAAACGGCCGCCGGTTTCTGACCGGCGGCCGTTTGCTGCCCAAATTTATTTGCCCACGCAAAAGCGCGCGAAGATGCGGTTCGTGATGTCCTCGCGGATGGAGGCGCCCGTCAGTTCGCCGATGGCGGCCATGGCCTCCTCGGCCTCCGTGAGCACGGCGTCGGGCGTCACGCCCAGCAGCATCGCCTCGCGCGCGGCGCGCAGCGACTCCAGCGCGCGGCCGATGGCCTCGGCATGGCGAGCGTTCGTGAGGATCTCGCCGGCCGGCGCGTCCGGAGCGGGGAAGCGCTCCGCGACTGCCTGCTCGAGTGCCTCCAGACCCGTGCGCTCTTTTGCCGAGAGCACGCACACGGCGTCAAACTGCGCCGCCAGCGTATCCGGCTGCACGGCGGCGGGCAGATCGGCCTTGTTGAGCACCGCGACGCGCACCGGCGCTGCCTGCGCGGCCGCGATGACCTGCCGGTCATCATCGTCGAGCGGCCGCGCCGCGTCAAACACCGCGATGGCGAGTGCCGCGTCCGCTGCTGCGTCCAGTGCCCGGTGCACGCCGATGGCCTCCACGGGGTCGGCCGTGTCGCGCAGCCCGGCGGTATCGGTCAGGCGCAGGAGCACGCCGCCGAGCGTGACGCGCGCGTCGATCGTGTCGCGGGTCGTGCCGGGCACGTCCGTCACGATGGCGCGCTCGTAGCCGAGCAGGGCGTTGAGCAGGGAGGACTTGCCCGCGTTTGGCCGGCCGAGAATCACGGCCGGAACGCCGCCGTGGAGCACATTTGCGCGGGAAAACGTGTCCAGCAGTCGCTGGAGCTGGTCGATGCAGTCGGTCAGCGTGGCCTCGTAGGCGCTGAGCTGAAAGTCCGGGATGTCCTCGTCCGGGTAGTCGATCACGGCGTGGTAGTGGCTGGCGATGTCCTGCAGCGCATCATATACGGTCTGCGCGCGCCGCAGCACCGCGCCGCCGAGCTGCCCGGCGGCATTTTTCGCATCCAGCGTGGTTTCGGCGTGGATGAGGTCGATGACGGCTTCTGCCTGCGTGAGATCCATGCGGCCGTTGAGGAAGGCGCGCTTCGTGAATTCACCCGCCAGCGCCTGCCGCGCCCCGGCGGCGAACAGCGCCTGCAGTCCCGCGCGCAGCACGGCCGGCGAGCCGTGGCACTGCAGCTCGGCCGTGTCCTCGCCGGTGTAGCTGTGCGGGGCGCGGCTGACGGTGCACAGGCAGAGGTCGAGCGTTTGGCCGTCGGTGTCGCAAAAAGCGCCGTAGACGAGCTTGCGATCCGGTGCTTCGGACATGGGGCGGCCGTTCGCCGGGCGAAACACGCGGTCGATAACGGTGAGCACCTCGTCACCGGACAGACGCAGGATGCCGATCGCGGACAGGACGTTGCCGGTCGCAATGGCGGCGATCGTATCAGACATGAGAAAACTCCTTTGTGCAGATCGGCGGAGCCGCTGGCTCCGCCGATCCAATCGTTTTATGATTGTGTTTGCGAGCGCAGGCTCGCTTCCCGCAGCCGCATGAAAACCGTGGCGGCCTGTGCGCGCGTGGCAAGTCCGCGTGGGTTGAAGTAACCCCGTCCATCACCGGCGATGATCCCGGTCGTGCGCATGAGCTCCACACCGTCGCGCGCCCAGTCGGAGACCGCGTTCATATCCTGCAGCGTGACAGGGTCGGTGATCGTGGGAAGTGCTTTTCCGGTGCTCTGCACATAGCGCGCGATGATGGTCGCCATCTGTTCGCGCGTGATCGGCGTGTTCGGTTCAAAGCGCCCGCTGCCCATACCGTTGACGATGTTTTGCTGCGCGGCCCATTCGACATACGGCGCGTACCAGCTCCCGGGCGTGACATCGGTGAAGGAAACGCTTGTGTAGTCCGCTTCGTTGATCTGCACAAGCCGGCCCAGCACCGTCACGAACATGGCGCGCGTGAGCGCGTCATTCGGCGCGAAATATCGGCCGCCGACGCCGTCCATGAGACCGTTGGCAGCAACGTATTCCACGGCATCAGCGTACCATGCACCGGCGGGCACATCCACGAAGCGCGTGACGGAAGCGCTCGCTGACACAAGCAGCGAGACGGTCTGCTCGCAGGTAATGGTCGCCCGCAGATTTTCACAGGCGATGTAGCGGTGCGCCGTGTGCAGCGCGCCGGAGGCGGCCTTTTTGCCGTCGGTCGTGTCGACGAGCACACCGGCGGAAATGGTCACGCCTGCGCTCCCGCTCAGAACGGTGAAGCAGTCGCCGGTCTTGAGCGCGACCGTGCTGCCGGCGTTGAGCGTGCAGATGCGGCTCTTGGCGGCGGTGCTGTGCAGCGCCGCGTCATGCGTCTGCAGGGCTTTGTCCAGTGCGGCCTGCGCGGCGGAATGCGCCGTGGCCTCGGCGTGGCTCAGCACCGCAGACGACCAGCTGTCCACAAAGCTGTGCGACAGCAGCGGATCCTGCCGACTGCCGGCGTCGGCAGCCAAAGCGGGCGCCGTGCCGGCAAGCAGCATCAGCGTCAGCAGCAACGAGATCAGTCGCTTGATTTTCAAGGGGCAGACCTCCTTTGCGGGCTGTCAGGCCTTCTTGTTCTTCGCAGCGCGGGCCTCGGCCTCGTCCTGGCTTTCGGCAATGTAGTAGCCGAGCGCCAGCAGGCTGTCGGAGAAGTGGATGTTTTCGATGATCGGGTCGGCATCTTTGATCTGCAGTTCCGTGTTCGTGAAGTTCCAGATGGCCTTCACGCCGACGGAGCAGATCTCATTGGCGACGTCGTTGGCCATGGCCTTCGGCACACAGAGAACGGCGACGTCCGGCTGGAGCTCGGCAAGAATGTCGTCGAGCGTGGAGAAGTCATGCACCGCGATGCCGTGCATTTCCTTGCCGATGAGGTCGGGGTTGATGTCGAACGCGGCCTTGAGGGTGAAGCCGTACTGCTCGAAGCAGAAGTTCTCCACCAGCGCGCGGCCGATGTTGCCGACGCCGACCAGAACGGCCGAGTAGTTGCGATCCATGCCCAGGATCTTGGCGACCTCGCCGCGCAGCGCCACAACGTTGTAGCCATAGCCCTGCTGGCCGAACTCACCAAAGCAGCTGAAATCCTGACGGATCTGCGAGGGGGTCAGGCCCATCTGACGGCCCAGCTCGCCGGAAGAGATGCGCTCGATCCCGGCAGCATTCAGATCGTCAAGCTTCCGGAGATAGCGGGGCATTCTTCTGATGACATTGTTCGATACTTTGATACGTTTCACGAGTCATTATCCTCCTGATGGCAAAAGACACCATATTGTTAAGAAATACATCTGTTTGTTACGAAAATAGCAAGGTACAAGCAGCAAGATAAATTATAACACACGTTTTCGCGTGTTTCAAGTAAATGGTTGCCAAGGATGTTCGAAAAATTGTGGTTTTTTGTCGTCGTTTTGCAGCAAATGATTGAAAAATGGCGAGTGGGGGGAGCGGGAGCGCGTGCAAGTGAAAACCCGGCAGGCGTTTGCCTGCCGGGTCAAAGGAGCCGATCCTGGTGTTCAGTTTTCCGGAAGGCCCGTCAGCCGGCAAAACTCTGCGGCGGCGTCGGGCACGCGGTAATACTGTGTATCCGTGCTGCTGACGAAGACCACGTCCTTGCCGTCGCACCAGACGGTCACACGTGTGGTCACGCCGTCGGCGCTGGTCTCTTCCAGCACGCACAGCGGTGTCCGGTCGGCATGCGGTGTCCGGTCGGAATCGAGCGGCTGTACCGGCTGCGTCCGCACCAGAAGCGCAGACAGCGCCTCGATGGTCTTGCGGTCGGAGATGTGCAGTGTCGTGCTGTCCGCGCTGCTTTCCGCCGGGACGGAGAAGAGCAGACTGCTGACGCTGTCGTCGAGCACCGGCGCGCTTTCCGGAGCGGGGAGACTGTCCTGCTTCCGACCATCCGCATCCTCTTCCTTGACGGAGGGAGACAGGGTCACGGTTGGCGCCTGCGCATTGTCGAGCGCGGTGTCGGCACCGCTCGGCTGGCTTCTGTGCGGCACGAACCAGAGCGTTGCACCGAGGATCAGCGCGAGACACGCCGCCATGACCGAGA
>HF985734.1:7995-20099 GCA_000432375.1 Firmicutes bacterium CAG:103 | reverse complement strand
GCGCTCGGCGTTCTCGCCCGCTGGCTTGTCCCCCGGCTTGCGCGCGCCGGATTTGCGGTTGGGCTGAGACTTCTGCCGTGGCTGACTCTTGGACTTTGCACCCTCCTGCGCCGCCTTCGGCGCAGCCTGAGCGTCCGCGGGCTTCTTCCCGCCGTGGCCGCGTGAGCGGCGGCGCGGGCGTTTTTTCTTCTCGCCGGATTCGGGCGTACGTGCACGCTCCGGCTTCTTGTCGCCGTAGACCTCGTCGGCAAAAAGCTGCGGCAGCGCCCAGGGATCCTCTTTCGGCTCCTCGTCGCGCACCGGCTTCGGCCGGTCCTTGAGCAGGGACGGCAGCGGTTCGCCCGGCTTCGGGCGGCCGCCGGGGATCACGGCGATCTCGTCAGCCTGATAGTTTTTGAAAACGTCCTCACCCTGACCGTCGAGCTTGACCTTCAGGCTGCTGCGCAGGATGTTGACCGACGACACCGTACCGTAGCCGGCAGGCGTCTCGACAAAGGCGCCGACCTTCGGCACGGCCTTGACCAACTCCTCATACGCCGCCTGCTCATAGCGCAGGCAGCACATCAGACGGCCGCACGCGCCGGAGATCTTCGACGGGTTGAGCGACATGGACTGCACCTTCGCCATCTTCGTGGACACGGGCTGAAAGTCGTCCAGAAACTGACTGCAGCAGTACGGGCGGCCGCAGATGCCGATGCCGCCGAGCATCTTCGCCTCGTCGCGCACGCCGATCTGGCGCAGCTCGATGCGGTTGCGGAACACGGAGGCCAGATCCTTGACCAGCTCGCGGAAATCCACACGCCCGTCGGACGTGAAGAAAAACATGGTCTTGTTGCCCTCGAAGCTGCACTCCACATCGACGAGCTTCATGTCCAGGCCGTGCTCGGCGATCTTCTGCTTGCAGATGGTAAACGCCTCTTTTTCGCGGCGGCGGTTGATCTCCTCGATGCGCAGGTCGTCCTTCGTGGCAATGCGCGCCAGTGAGCGCAGCGGCTGCACGACCGTCTCGTCCGGCACTGCATGGTTGCCCTGCACGCACTCGGCCAGCTCCAGCCCGCGCGACGTCTCAACGACCACTTTCTCGCCCGTGCGCACGGCAATGCCGTGCGGGTCAAAGAAATAGACCTTGCCGCGGTTTTTGAATTTCACACTGATTACTTCTGTCAATTTGATATCCTCACTTCTGAACTTTCGCCTGTACGCCCGAAACGGACAGCAGGCCAAAGATATGCTTCGTGCCGACATTGGCGCGGCGGTAGCGCTCGCAGGTCTCCAGCAGGCGAAGCTGCTGCGCGCACAGCGCCTGCGGCAGCACCGTCTCGTCCGGTTCCGCCAGCAAGTGCACCAGCCGGTGCTGCACGGCGGGGAGAAATGCCGAGAGCGTCTGCGCATCCATGCCCTCCTGTGCAAGGCACCAGCGCAGGAGCGTCAGCCGATCCTGCGACGCGACCGCGCGCAGATAGTCCTCCGCCAGGGTGCGGATCTCGTCTGATTCCTGCAGCTGCTCCGTCGGGTCGCGCAGCAGTGCGCAGCGCGAGCGCACCGTCGGCAGCAGCAGCTCCGGGCTCGCGGCCGCAAGGATGAACGCCGCGCTCTGCGGCGGCTCCTCCAGCAGCTTCAAAAACGCATTCTGCGCGCTGAGGTTCATCGTGTCCGCCTGACGCAGAACATAGACCTTCTTTTCCGCCTCGCTCGGCAGAATGTACGCCGTGGCCGCGATGCTGCGGATCTGGTCGACCTTGATCGTCGGCACTTTGGCGTCCGGACCCGGCGCGACATAGATCACGTCCGGGTGCACACCGTCATAGACCTTGCGGCAGTCCCGGCACGTCCGGCACGGACGCACACCGTCACTGCGGCAGAGCATGGCCGCCGCCAGATCGAGTGAGAGCCGGTCGCGCGCCTGCTCCGACTGGGATGCGACAATATACGAATGCAGCAGGTGCTCCTGCGGTTGAAATTGCAGCATACGCGCGCTCCTTTCCGGCATACATTGTTTATTTTACCCGCTGCGGCCGGATTCGTCAATCACTATTGCATTTCCAGAAATAAAAAAAGCAGGCAGCACCGGCTGCCTGCTTCTCTTACGTAAGATCTCAAGCGTTCTTCTCGAGGTAATCCACGACCTGACGGACGGTGGTCAGCTCGGCCGCTTTCTCGTCCTCGATCGTGATGCCGAACGCATCCTCGATCGACAAGACCAGCTCCACGACGTCGAGCGAATCCGCGCCGAGATCGTCCGCGATGTTCGTGTCCATGGTGATGGTGTTTTCGTCCACCTCAAACTGATGGGCGAGCAGCTGTCTCACTTGTTCAAACATAATACCGTTTCCTCCTAAATCTCTCGTCAGCTCCACTCACGGCTGACCGGTTTGTTGCTGGGGCGCTGCGGCTTCTCGTAGGAGACCACAACGCGGCGGTTCGGCTCGGTACCAGTCGAACTCGTCGTCACGCCTTCGTAATCCTGCAGCGCCGTGTGGATGACGTGGCGCTCGTAGGAATTCATCGGCTCAAGCGCCATGCTGCGCTTGTACTTGATCGCCTTGGCGGCCATTTTCTCCGCCAGACGCACAAGCGACTCCTCGCGCTTGGCGCGGTAGCTCTCGGCGTCGACACTGATGTGCATGTGCTTATCGCTGCCGCGGTTGACGGCATAATTGGTCAGGTGCTGGATCGCGTCGAGCGTCTCGCCGCGGCGGCCGATGACCGCGCCCATGTTGCTGCCGGACAGGTTCACGTTCACGCCGCCATTTTCACGCGCGGTGATCTCGATCTCCGCCTGGATGCCCATGTGCTCAAGCAGGCCGCTGACAAATGCGCGGATGCGCGCATAGCTCTCCGGCTCGTCCGCTGCCGCTGCGGGAGCGGCAGGTGCGGCCGCAGGCTGCTCCTGTGCGGTCGGAGCCGCAGCCGGAGCTTCCGCAACGGTCTCGGGCTCCTCATCCGGCGCCTCATACTGCACGCGGACGACCGCGGGGCTGGCGCCGATGCCGAGGAAACCGGACTTGGCGCGCTCCATGATCTCAACGGAAACATCATCCCGGTCAAGGCCAAGCTCCTCGAGCGCGGCGGCGATCGCCGCCTCTTCCGTCTTGCCGGACTTTTCCAGTGTTTTCAACATCATTCAGTACTCTCCTGTTTTCCTTCGGGGGCTTCGGCGGCCGGCGTCTGCTCCGCTTCGGAAGCGGCGGCCTGCCCCTCTGCATAATGGTCCCGCGCATAGGCACGGCCGCGCGCATAGCGGCGGTTGCCGACCTGGGACTCCGGCGCAGCCGCGGGACTCCGGCGCAGCCGCCTGCTCGACGCCGAGACGCTCGCGGCGGGCAGCACGCTCCTCGCGCATCGCTGCGGCCTTGCGCTCGTCATCCTTCTGCTTCTGGCTGGCCTGGATCTTCTTCTTGCTGGTGTTGGGGTTGACGACGGTCTCGCCGGCAGCCTTCAGGCGCTCGGTCTCGAGACGCTTGCGCTCAAGCTCCGCGTCGCGCTCTTTTTCGCGCGCGATCCGCTCGGCATCGAGCTTATCGAGCTGCTTGTTGAAAACCTTCGTCAGGCTGACATCACGCAGGATGCCAAGGATGCTGTTGACAATCCAGTAAATGCCCAGAGCGGCCGGCATCGTGTAGCAGATCCACAGCGACACGAGCGGCATCATGATCATCATGGTCTTGTTGGTCGTAGCGGCCTGCTGCTGATTGGCAACGGGCTGCGGCGTCATTGCCGTGCTGATCTTCATGGACAGCCACGACAGCACAGCCGAGACGATCGGGATCAGGAACAGGCCCAGAGCCGGAAGCCAGACGGCTTTGTTGCTCCAGTCGAAGGTCCAGATCTTGAACGACGGCTGCTGGCCCATGTTCAAGCCGATGAACGAATAGTCGATATCCAGCAGTTTGCCAGAGAAATCACCGAGCGCGCCGGTCACGGCGTCCCAGTTCTGATGGATCAGGTCGGCGATCTGGATCTCCTGATAGGCGGACTTCGTCTGCGCGACATAGCCCGCGTTGGTCGTGACCCAGTCGGTCAGCTGCGTGACGGCTTCCGCGCTCAGGCTCATCATCTTCGTCAGCGGCTGACGGATGACGCTGTAGAGCGCGATCAGGATCGGGAACGGGATCAGGCTCCAGAGGCAGCCGGACATCGGGTTGATCTTCTCTTCCCGATAGAGCTTGGCCATCTCTTCATTGAGCTTTTGCTGGTTTCCCTCGTGCCGGCGCTGAAGCTCTGCGATCCGCGGCTGAAGGCGGCTGGTGCGCATCATGCTCTTCTTGCTCTTGGCCATGAACGGAAGCAAAATCAGGTTCACGACGACGCCGAAGAGGATGACCGCCCAACCGTAGCTGCCGGTCAGCTCATAGAGTGCTTTGAGCAGCCAGGCAAAGGGTGCAGTAATCCAGGACATAAGACGACTCCAATTCTTAAATTCTTAGGATTTCCCGGTCATGGCACCGGGTCATAAAATTCATGCTCACCCGTATGGAACGGGTGGCACCGACATATGCGCTTGATGGCCAGCCACGAGCCCTTGAGCGCTCCGTATTTCTGCAGAGCCTCGAGCGCATATTCCGAGCAGGTCGGAATGAACCGGCAGCAGGGCGGTTTGAGCGGTGAGATATACTTGCGGTAAAACTTCACCAGTGCAATGAGCAGCCGCCTCATACGCCGTCATCCCCTTCCGTCAGCAGGCCGAGCTGGGCGCACGCCGATAAGAATGCTGCCTCCAGCTGGTGATAGTCCGCTGTGCGCGCACGCACGCGCGACACGACGACCAGATCATACCCGCGCGCGATCTGCCGCTCATGCAGGCGATAGATCTCCCGCAGGCGGCGGCGAATGCGATTGCGCACGACGGCATGGCCGACTTTGTTGGACACGGTGTAGCCAATGCGGCTGCGGCCGGCGCGGTTTTTCCGGCAGTAGACCACCAGATACGCATTGGCGCAGCTTTTGCCCTTCGAGTACAGACGCCGGAATTCATAGTTTTGTTTGATCGTGCTGGTAAATTCCAAAGGTCTCCCCCGATCCTCTCTGCTGTGCAGACGCTCCGGAAATGCCTTTAGGGCGGAAAGATCCCGCCCTGAAAAACATTATGAAGAAGTCTGCCTGCTCACGCGCAGCAACTCAGTAGCTGAGATGCTTTCTGCCCTTCGCTCTGCGGCGGGACAGCACCTTGCGGCCGTTGGCGGTCGCCATTCTCTTGCGGAAGCCGTGCTCTTTCTTGCGCTGAAGCTTCTTGGGCTGATAGGTACGGAACATGGTGTTTTTCTCCTTTCGATCATACTCAACAGCGGCTCGCGCCGCCGTAGTTGGCAAAAAGTATCCGACGCCAGACGACTGACGCCGGATATACATTATACACTATGAAAATTCTCTCTGTCAACCTTCATTTTTTCGCCGCAGCGGCACCGCGCAGATCCTCGCCGGTGATGTACTTTTTCAGCGGCTTCCACAGCAGTGCGCCGATCACGAGCACGAGCACCATGTCGATGAGCATGAAGCTGCCGTTATACAGCGCCGAATAGAACCACGGCGTCGTCATCGTCAGGCCGAAGAAGGTCTCGGGCATGTACTCGGCCCAGACCGTCGCGCCGACGACATAGTGCACGAGAAAGCGCGCCACGCTGCCGACGACCGTGCCGATGAAAAAGCCGCCCTTGAGCTTCGAGCACGCGCCGGCAAAGCCGAGCACCGTGAACGCGAGCAGATAGTCGCCGATGAGCGACTGCCACGTCCAGGCATACGTGCTGCTGAGCACCGCCTGCAGAATGCTGTAGGCAAAGCTCGCAAGCATACCGGGGCCGAAGCCCCAGCGGGCGCAGTACAGAAAGATCGGCAGCATCTCGATCGTGATAGACCCGCCCTGCGGGAGCTCGAAAAGCTTGAGATAGCTCAGGACCTGGGCCAGGGCGATGAAGATCGCGCCCTCGCACAGTGCACGCAGGCGCAGATGGGATTCGTTTTGGGTCATGTTGTGTTCCTCCTCAAAGAAAAAACTGCATTGCCGAAACAATGCAGTCCATAGAAAACGATGATAAAGTATGATAGATTTCGTTTCCTACGCCGGCATTATCCGGATCAGGTCTGTGGGTATCGAGCTTCGATTCACTCGTCTCAGCCGGGAATGACCCAGCCCCCCAATATACATGATGATTTATACACGCATATGTGAGATTTGTCAAGTCACGACTGCGCATCCGCCGCATACAGCTGCGCGGCGGCGGTGAGCATACGCTGCATCTCCTGCCGGGCCGACGGCGGCGAGAGGATCTCCACCTCGGTGCCGAAGCCGAACAGCCAGGCGTAAAACTTGGGGCTCGTGACCACATTCAGCGTGACCTTGAAATGCTCCGGCCCATCGGCGACCACGATCACGTCCTTGCCGAAGCGGTCGAGCACCGCACCGACCAGATGGTTGGCAAAGCGCAGCCGCACCGTCTGCTCTTCCCCGCTGAACATGCTGAACACTTTTTGAGAATACGCCGACAGGTCGAGCTGCGCCGCATCCGCCGCGCCCTCGCGCGGCACCTCCAGCGCGGAGATATCCGTCATCTTGTCCACGCGGTAATGCTTGCGCAGAGCGGCCTTGGCATCCCACGCCAGCAAATAGTAATTTTCATTGTCCCACATCAGCGCCAGCGGGCTGACGACGTAAAACGCGCCCTCTTTCCGATACCGGCGCTGCTTGGAGATGGTGTATTCAAAGTAGTGAAAACGGATCTGCCGATCCCGGGAAATGGCGTCGGAGATCTCGTCGACATTATAATAAACGCTCTCGTTCATGCTCTTGACGCGGCCGTGGACATAGACCTGCCGCTGCAGGAGCTGCGCATCATAGATGCTGGCAAGACCTTCGATCTTTTTGATAAGGGCCAGCGTCTTTTTGTGCGTGATGAATTTCGACGACTGCACGCTGTCGACCAGCAGCTTGAGCTCCGGCGTTTCGAATGCGCGCGTGCCGACATAGTATCCGGTCGTCTTGGACTTGGTCTGCACGATGTCCAGGCCGAATGTGCGCAGCGCCTCCAGATCGCCGTAAATACTCTTGCGTTCGGCCGACACGCCGCGCTGGGCCAGCTGCGCGATCATCTCCGGCACGGTCATCGGGTGGCGCTCATCCGTCTGCTGCAGCAGGATCTCCATCAGGTACAGTAACTTCAGTTTCTGATTCGGTGACTTTGGCATAATGATTCTCCGTTTCCCGCAAGGATCAGCATAATATTACCACAATTCAGCGGTGTAAGCCAGTCAAAAGCCATCATGATGTACATTTTTTACAGCGTTTCCATTTGGCCGGCTGCTCAGGCGTCGCCGGCGGCAGCCGCTGCCTTTCGCGCTGCAGAGGCGCCTGTCCGCCTGTTTTCTCCATCATAGCAGGAAGAGAGTCCCATAATCAGGACTCTCATCACAAAAACTGAAAATATTTGAAAAAATGCCGGGCGCAGTGCAAACCACCAGTTGGCCGCCGCGAACTTCATTTCCCGGGAGCGGCAGCCGCGGTGCGCCGGGTACGCAGGCGGGCCGAGCCCACGTCGATAAGCCAGACGAGCAGAACAAATCCGATGAAGATAGCGCTGACATCGTTCCATGCGTACTGATTCATGGCGAAAATGAGCGGCGCGCCGATGCCGCCGGCACCGACAAGGCCGAGCACGGACGCCTCGCGGATGTTGACATCGAACCGATAGAGCACAGCCGAGGAAAACGCCGGGCCGAGCTGCGGCAGCACCGCATAGCGGATGCGCGGCAGCAGAGAGACGCCCATGGCGCGCAGCGCGTCGTAAGCGCGAAAATCCAGCGACTCGATCGCCTCGGTGAAGCGCTTGCTGAGTAGGCCGATGCTGCACACCGCAAGCGTCAGCACACCGGTGAACGCACCCGGGCCGGAGACACGGATGAAAATCAGCCCGTAGATCAGAAACGGCACGGAGCGGATCGCCACGATCAGCACCCGAAACAGCAGCGCGACCGGGCGCGGCAGCAGCTTCGGCGTGCTCAAAAATGCCAGCGGCAAAGCGAGCAGCGCGCCGAGACCCGTACCGGCCAGCGCGATGCCGACCGTCTCGAGCAGCAGCCAGCCGAGGCCGTCCTTGCCGGTGCCGAAGAAAAAGCTCCAGTCCGGATGCAGCAGCCCCGTGCCCATCGCCGCGAGCACGCTTTTACTCGTGTGCGCCAGATCCGGCGCTTCGATGCCCGCCGTGCAGACGACGACGCACACGAGCACTGCCGCCCAGATCATGCGCTTTGCCCCGCGCGGGATGCTGCGCTCGCCGCGGATGATGCGCCCAAGCACGTGGCTGAGCCACTCGATGCAGCAGACAGTCACGAACAGGCACACAAGGATCGCGCCGACACGGCCATACTCCCGCCACGAGATCTTCTCATTGAGCAGCAGGCCGATGCCGCCCGCGCCGACATAGCCGAGGATGGCGCTGTGGCGCACATTCGTCTCGAGCAGGTAGAGCGCGTTGGTCAGGTAGCCAGAGGCGATCTCCGGCACGACGGCGCGCGCATAGGCCCGCGCCGGGGACGCACCCATGGCGCACAGGGCGCGATAGGGCGCGAGCGTCAGCGTTTCGATGTCCTCATAGGTCATGCGCGTCATGACGGCCAGCGTAAAAAGCGTGATGGCGACCGTGCCGGAAAATGTGCCGAGGCCGAACAGGAATGTCGCCAGCAGCGCAAGGATCAGCGCCGGGAACGAGCGCAGCACCTGCACCAGAAACCGCAGGATGCGGCGCACCGGCGCCGGGCACGGCAGGTTGGCCGCGCACAGCGGCGCGAGGATGAGCGCCAGCAGCACACCCAGCGCCGTGCCGGTGACGGACATGCGCAGCGTGGCCAGCAGCGGCGCGACGATTGCGGACAGGTAGCTCCAGTCCGGCGGGAAGAGCTGTGAGACAATGTCGCGCAGGTGCGCCCGCCGCGCCCAGAACACCGCGGGATTGCACCCCGTGAGCCAGAACGCCAGCACAAACAGCGCGAGCACACCGAGTGCCCGCGCCCAGCGCCTGCCGCGCGCGCGCGTCATGGCGCGGCCTCGCTTTCCGCGCCGCCGTAGATACGTGCGAGGTCGGCATCCGTCACGGCGGCAGGCGCGCTGTCGAGCACGATCCGCCCGGCGTGCAGGCCAAGGAGTCGGGTGGAGACCGCCCGGCTCTGGTCGAGATTATGACTGTTCATGAGGATGGCAACGCCCTCCGTGCGCTGAATATCCTGCAGCAGCGCAAGGATCTGCCGGCCAGTGACCGGATCGAGCGAGGCGACCGGCTCGTCTGCCAGCAGCAGCGCGGGCCTGCGCATGAGCGCGCGCGCGATGGCGACGCGCTGCTTCTGACCGCCGGAGAGATCGCAGACCGGCTCGTCGCACTTGTCCGCCAGACCGACGCGCGCGAGCAGCCGCTCGGCCTCCGCGATCTGTGCGCGCGAAAACAGGCCCAGCATCGCCGCCGGCAGCGCCATGTCCGGCAGGCAGGCATTGAGCACGTTCTGCCGGCAGGAGACCGGCTCTACGAGCGCAAAGTCCTGATAGATCGTGCCGATGCGCTTTTGCACGGCGCGCTTGGCGCGGCCACGCGCGCGGGAAAACGGCTGCCCGTCGATGCACACTTCCCCGCCGTCGCACGGCAGCGTGCCGTTGAGGATGCGAAACAGCGTCGTCTTCCCGGCGCCGGACGGGCCGATGACGGACACGAACTCCCCCGGCTCAACGCCGAAGGAGACGTCCGTCAGCACTTGCGGCCGACTGCCGAAGCGCTTGCTGATGTGTGCAGCTTCCAGCAGCATGGGTTTACTTTCCGGCGGACTTGAGCATGGCCTGCGCGTCACGCTCGCCGTCATAGTCCGAATCCTTGCCCCAGGTATAGCCGACCTGGCTGAAGACGCTGATGATCTCCTTGCCCTCGTCGGTCTGGGCGATCTCGATGAACGCCTCGCCGAGCGCCTTGCGGAAATCCTCGTCGGCCATGAGGTCGGAGTTCTTGCTGTAGGCGATCATGTCATTGTAGATGCCCTCGGTCACGCCGATGATGCCCGTCTGCTCGACCATGGGGGCCGTGCCGCCGAGCTTCTCCTGCCAGATGGGCGCGTTCTTGATACGGATATGGCCATAGGAGACCATCACGTCAGCCTGGCCGGTGGCCAGACGCGCGAGCGACGTGCTGTGCGAGTCGGACTGCACCACGTGATCCAGATCGGCAATGGTCTTGCCATAGTGCTCCTGCAGCCAGAGGCTCGGGTAGATGTAGCCGGACGCGGACGTCGGGGCGAGCACGGACCAGGTCGCGCTGTTGAGATCGTCCCACGTCAGCTCCTCGCCGGCGTTGACCTTCTTGAGCAGCTCCTGCCCCTTTGCGCTCGGGCCGGCCAGAATGATCGAGCGGTAGTAGGTCGTCATGTCCTGCGTGTTTTCCTCGATGGTGCCGTCGTTCCAGTCGGCGGGGTTGTCGGAGTCCTTGTTGATGCCGTAGCGCAGCGCCGTCAGCAGCACGTCGCAGTCATCGGAAAACAGGACATAGTTGCCGCCGGAGATGAAGCCGATGTCCGCGCTGCCGGCGCTGAGCGCCTCGCCCACGGCGGTGTAGCTCGTGCCGACGGTCATGTCGATGTTCTGCACGTCATAGCCCTTTTCCAGCAGCTTCGCCTTGAGCAGCGCCTCGAGCGGTTCGGTCGCCGTCGTGATCTGATCGGCGTCCGCATACGGGGAGAACGCGATCTTCAGGCTCTCGATCGTCTTCGTGCCGCCGGCCGTTCCGGCGTCCTTCTGGCCGCAGCCGGCCATCAGGCCGAGCGCCAGGACCAGAGACAGCATCATTGCCACTACTTTTTTCATGTACATACCCTCCAGATTTTTTCTTTCCGCCGACCGCAGGCATAAAAAATTGGCATATGCAGCGCTGCATATACCATACCTGACGACCGGCAGACGCTGAGAATCCGCCCCTGCGGACGGATTTGGCCGGTCGATCCTCCCTGGGATCCTCTCAACCCGGAACACGGGCTCCCTCGCAATCTGGTTTCGTCATCATTTTTCTATTGAGCGCGGCGCCAGGGCGCTCCCCCTTTCGCCGCATTCCGGAAACCATTCGACAGCTTACCACACCCTACGGGAGAATGCAAGCTCTTTGTAAAGCACGTGTAAAACTTCCGGGCACGGCGCCGCCTCATATTCCCCGCAAAAATTCATATACTGAATTACGCAAATATGGGGAGTGGTGTAAGTGCACACGGACATGGAAGCGCGCGCATGCGATCTTGCGGAATATCTTCTCGCCAACAATACCACCGTCCGCGCCGCCGCCAAACAATTCGGCGTTTCAAAATCGACCGTCCACAAGGATCTGACGGAGCGGCTGGAAAAGATCAACCCCGCGCTCTATCAGCAGGTCCGGCAGCTGCTGGACCGCAACAAGGCGGAGCGGCACATCCGCGGCGGCATGGCGACGCGGCGAAAATACAAAGGTACATAAACCGGCGCGCGGCCACCCGGATGGGCGGCCGCGCCGCGCATATTTCCCGCAAAAACGGAAACGCTAGCGTCGAAGGTGATTGCTTGAAATCCAAACGAATCGGACCTCAGACCGTGCAGTTTGTCGCCCCGCCCGTGATCCTTGCCTCTGCCAGCGTCGTAGGCAAAAAGGAGGGCGAGGGCCCGCTGCGCGATTGCTTTGACAGCGTCAGTCAGGACACCTATTTCGGCACAAAGAGCTGGGAGCAGGCCGAGAGCGCCATGCTGCGGCAGTGCTTCGACCTTGTGTGCCAGAAGGCCGGGCTGCTCCCGGAGCAGCTCGACTATGTGCTCTCCGGTGACCTGCTCAACCAATGCGTAGGCTCGGCCTATGCCATGCGCGACATCGGCGTGCCCTATCTGGGCCTGTATGGCGCGTGCTCGACGATGGCGGAATCGCTCAGTCTGGCCGCCATGCTCATCGACGGCGGCTACGCCGAGCACGCCGCCGCGCTCACGAGCTCGCACTTCTGCTCTGCCGAGCGGCAGTACCGGTTCCCGCTGGAATACGGCGGCGTGCGCACACCGACTGCGCAGTGGACCGTCACCGGCTCCGGCGCGCTTATCCTAGGCGCGGCCGGCAGCGGGCCGCGTGTGACGATGG
>HF985734.1:0-7988 GCA_000432375.1 Firmicutes bacterium CAG:103 | reverse complement strand
GGCCGCGTGTGACGATGGTGACGACCGGGAAGATCGCCGACGCGGGCATCACGGACGCGAACAATATGGGCGCCGCCATGGCGCCCGCCGCCTATGAGACGCTAAGGGCGCACTTTGCCGACACCGGCCGCACGCCGGACTACTACGACCTGATCGTGACCGGCGACCTCGGCAAGATTGGGCACACGGTCGTGACGCGGCTGTTTCAGGACGACGGCATCGAGCTCGAGGGGCTCTACACGGACTGCGGCCTGCTGATCTATGACCTGGAGGGGCAGGACGTACACGCCGGCGGCTCCGGCTGCGGATGCAGCGCAGCCGTGCTCGCGGGGCATCTGCTGAAGCTGCTGGCGGGCAGCCAGATCCGGCGGCTGTTGTTTGCGGCGACCGGCGCGCTCATGTCGCCCACCGCATCCATGCAGGGCGAAAGCATCCCCGGAATCTGCCACGCCGTGGCGATCGAAACGCAGGTGAACACATGATCCTTGGCTATGTAAAAGCATTTCTGGTCGGCGCCGTCCTATGCATGATCGGTCAGATCCTGATCGACAAGACGAAGCTGACCCCGGCACGTATCCTGACGCTGTATGTTGTGGCAGGCGTGGTGCTCGGCGCTGCCGGCATCTATGAGCCGTTCGCCAAATGGGCCGGCGCGGGGGCGACCGTACCGTTGACCGGTTTCGGCAACCTGCTGGCAAAAGGCGTGCGCGATGCCGTGGCCGAAAAGGGCGTGCTCGGCGCGTTCACCGGCGGCTTTGAGGCCGGTGCGGCCGGGATCTGCGCAGCCATTTTCTTCGGTCTGCTCGTGGCCATGTGCTTCAAATCCAAAGACAAGCAATAATACAGGCAAGCGCATCTCGCGCGCACACGCGCAAAAAAAGAACCGATTCGGATGAATCGGTTCTTTTTTATGTTCGGTACGGTTTAGCCTCTCGCAGCGGCTTCGCCGGCCTCGAGTGCCTTCATGTTGCCCTCGAGGAACTTGGCCTTCTTCTCGCCAAGCTCGATGCGGATCGCTTCGCCAAGGATCTCGTTGGAGACGACCGGAGCCTTCTCCATCAGAGCGCCGAGGATCGCAACGTTCGCGCCCTTCGGGTTGCCGACGGACTCGGCAATGCCGTTGGCGTCGCAGTAGACGACCTGGATGTCATCACGCTCGGCCTTGCGGTCGATGATGGAGCTGTTGATGACGAGGACGCCGCCCGGCTTGACGTGGCTCTCGAACTTGTCCAGAGACGGACGGTTCATCGCCACAACACAGTCAGCCATGTCGACCAGCGGGGATGCGACCGGATCGTCGGAGACGATGACGGAGCAGTTCGCCGTGCCGCCGCGCATCTCGGGGCCGTAAGAGGGCAGCCAGGAGACGTGCTTGCCGTCGAGCATGCAGGCCATAGCCAGGAACTTACCGATCAGGAGCATGCCCTGACCGCCAAAGCCAGCAAAAATATATTCTTTCTTCATATTATTCAGCCCCCTTGTCCTTCTTAACGCCGAGCGGGTAGTACGGAATCATGTTCTCTTCCAGCCACTCCATCGCCTTGATCGGGCTCAGGCCCCAGTTCGTCGGGCAGGCGGACAGGACTTCGACCAGCGTGAAGCCCTTGCCTTCCATCTGATAATGGAACGCCTTGGAAATGGCCTTCTTCGCCTTGACGATGTTCGGGGTGTTGTTGACAGCGACGCGCTCGATGTAGTAGGAGCACGGCACTTCCGCGAGCATCTCGGAGACCTTCAGAGGTGCGCCGCACCAATCCTCATCACGGCCATAGGGGCTCGTGGTGGTCTTCTGGCCAACCAGCGTAGTCGGGGCCATCTGGCCGCCGGTCATGCCGTAGATCGCGTTGTTGACAAAGATCGTGGAGATCTTCTCGCCGCGGTGCGCAGCGTGAACGATCTCAGCGGTGCCGATGGAGGCCAGGTCGCCGTCGCCCTGATAGGTGAAGACGAGGGTGTCCTTGCCGACGACGCGCTTGGCGCCGGTGGCGACTGCGGGTGCACGGCCGTGCGCGGCTTCGTACATATCGCAGTTGAAGTAATCATAAGCAAAAACGGAGCAGCCGACCGGCGCGACGCCGATGACTTTGCCGTCCAGATTCATCTCATCAATGACCTCAGCGACCAGGCGGTGGATAATGCCATGGTTGCAGCCCGGGCAGTAGTGGAACTGCTTGTCCGTGAGGAGCTTGGTCTTTTCAAAAACAACAGACATTTACTTGCCCTCCTTCATGCTGATAATCTTCGCCTTGATCTCTTCGGTGGTCGGCATCTGGCTGCCGAGGTGGCCAAAGAAGTCGACCGGCTTTGCGCCGTTGATGGCGAGCTTGACGTCCTCGAGCATCTGGCCTTCGTTCAGCTCGACATCGAGCACAGCCTTCACGCCCGGCTGCTCCGCAGCCTTCTTGACGGCGTCGTACGGGAACGGCCAAACGGTGATCGGGCGAACCAGACCAACGTTGATGCCCTGCTCCTTGAGCTCAACGATCGCAGACTTGGCAATACGCGCAACCGTGCCGAAAGCGGTGATGACATACTCAGCACCCTCGAGGTTGTACTCTTCCCACTGCTGCTCGTTGGCAGTGATCTCACGATAGCAGGCCTGCAGCTCGTCGTTGTGGACGGACAGGGTCTCGGTATCGATGTAGATGGAGTTGATGACGCCGCGCTTTGCCGGATCGTCGCCCGGTTTCCAGCCGGTGCAAGCCCAAGGCTTCTTCTCGGGATCGATCTTGTAGTCGACCATCTCGGGCATCTCCACGGGCTCCATCATCTGAGCGATGATGCCGTCAGCCAGGAAGAGGACCGGTATGCGGTACTTCTCAGCCTTGTCGAAGGCGTACATCATGATGTCGATCGCTTCCTGCACGGATGCCGGAGCGTAGGTCAGCAGGTGATAGTCACCGTTGCCGCCGCCCTTGACAGCCTGGAAGTAATCGCCCTGAGAAGCCTGAATGTTGCCGAGGCCGGGGCCGCCGCGCATGACGTTCAGGATGACAGCCGGCAGCTGCGCGCCTGCGCAGTAGGAAATGCCTTCCTGCTTCAGGCTGACACCGGGGCTGGAGGAAGAAGTCAGCGCACGTGCACCAGCACCGGCTGCGCCGTAAATCATGTTGATAGCCGCAACTTCGCTCTCGGCCTGCAGGAAGCAGCCGCCGACTTCGGGCATACGTGCGGACATGTATTCAGGAATCTCCGTCTGCGGAGTGATCGGATAGCCGAAGAAGTAACGCGCGCCTGCACGGATCGCAGCCTCAGCGATAGCTTCGCTACCCTTCATAAGCGTCAATGCCATTTTCGATGTACCTCCTTAATCTCTCACAATGCTGATTACCACGTCCGGGCAAGTACGCGCGCAGGAAGCGCAGCCGATGCAGGCCTCCGGATTCGCGACGACGGACGGATGATAACCCTTTGCGTTGAGTTTGTCTTTCGCCAGCGCCAGAACGCCCTTCGGGCAAGCTCTGACACAGAGACCGCAACCCTTGCAAAGATTCTCGTTGATGGTCACCTTTACCATTTTTGCTACCTCTTTTCTGTTCTGTTTTGCGAAATTGCCTATGTAAACCGCATGAGCGGGTTACGCCTGTTTCTTCTCCGACAGACTGTGGATATAACTCTCCCAGTCGCGCTTCATGATGATGTCTATGGCGACGGGTTTGCCGATATACTTCGGGTCGTGACCCTCGGCAAGGAAAATGTCGAGCATCTCCTTCTTGCCGGTCGTATACATGACCGGGACGCCTGTCCGGTCGCTGACCTCGCGCAGCATCTCATAACCGTCGCGCAGCTCCGCCGGCGTGGTCATGGTGGCAAGGTTGGTGTTGTTGATCATACCCGTGATCTTCAGGTGGGAATGGATCTCCATCTGCTGCTGCAGGTCGATGATCTTCTCCACCGTGCCGGCGAGCGGGCGGCGGATATTGACCACGTTCAGGACCTCCAGCTGCTCCGGGCCCATGGCCATGAAGTCCTGAAAGTCCTCATAATAGCGGCCGAGGGCCGTGGAACCGACGGCGTCACCGCCGACGTCGAACACGACGGTGTCCCAGTTCATGGCAAATGCAGAAGCGACCTCTGCCGGCAGGGACAGCGTCTCCACGCCGGAGCAGGCATAGTTCGGAGAGATGAGACGAATCTCTTTCTGCTCCACGAGCTTGCCGCGCTCCGTCAGGCGGAAGTAGGTATTGACCAGGTCCAGGTCAATGAGTTCTGTCTTTCCGGTTTCAGCCGCTTTAAAAGCAAAATTCAGCGCAAGCTCACTCTTGCCGCTGCCGTAGTTGCCGATCATGACATATATCTTTTTCAAAACGATGCTCCTCCCCTCGAGGGGTATTAAAAATGTGCAAATGGGTATTAAAAAATGAAATGCATCTATTCAAATATCCAAATCTCAACGGTTATCATAGTAGCACAATCGGGTGAATTCGTCAACAAATGTTGTTCTGTTTTGTGGAACGTACACAATTTTGCTCGCCGTTTCTGGACAAGATGCCAGTTATCTACAAATTAACAATGCCGTCTAAGAAATAACTGTAGTTTTTCCCTGCTTCAGGTAGAGATACCATCCGCTCACGCCCACCAGAAACACGCCGCCGACAAGGTTGCCGAGCGTGACCGGCAGGAGATTGCCCAGCAGCGCCCTGCCCCACGTCAGGCCCGCGGCCGCCGCGCTGGTCTGCGCCGCGGTCAGCAGCCCCGCTGTGAGATAATACATATCGGCCACGCTGTGCTCAAAGCCCGCAACAACGAACGTCATGATCGGAAAAAACACGGCCAGGATCTTGCCGGGGACGGACTTGGCCGCGCTGGCCATCCAGACAGCGATGCAGACAAGGAAATTGCACAGGATCCCGCGCACAAACGCATCGCCGAACGACAGGGACGCCTTCGCCTGCGCGATGGAGATCACAGACGCCGCCAGCCGGCCGTCAAACGCAGCGAACACATGCCCCAGCACGCAGAGCGCCGCGACGAGCGCCGCACCCACGAAATTGCCCAGATAGACAACGCCCCAGTTGCGCAGCATCCGCCGTGCAGAGATCACGCGCGACAAAACGCCCATGATCATGAGATTGTTGCCGGTGAACAGCTCGCTGCCGGCCACGATGACCATGGCGAGGCCGGCCGGAAAGACACAGCCGGAGACGAGCTTCGCCAGCGACGGATCGCCCACCGTGGCCGCGGCCGCCGTGGACGCGACGCCTGCCAGCGCGACGAACGCCCCTGCCAGACAGGCGAGCAGAAACATCCGCCCCAGCGGCAGCGCCGCCTTGGCCCGGCAGGTAGAAAGATAATTCTCCGCAACTTCTTTTGGCGTGTACACAGGCAGCCCCTCCAAATCGGTGCAAGATATCCGGTTAGAATCATCATAACATCATATATCTTGTGTCGTCAAGCCCGGGACATGAAAAAGCAGCCGGAGAACAGATCTCCGGCTGCCTAGGTGGCCAGCCACTCGCGCAGGCGCTCCACGGCGCGTCGCTCCAGGCGCGACACCTGCACCTGAGAGATATGCAGGATGCCGGCGGCGCGCTGCTGCGTCAGGCCGTGATAAAACCGCAGGGCGATGACCTGCCGCTCCCGCTCCGGGAGCTGGCGCAGCGCCTCACGCAGGGCGGCGTATTCGACCATGCGCTCTTCCTGATCGTAGTCCCCAAGCGTGTGCTCGAGCGTAAAGCCGGTCTCCCCGTTCTCCTTCTGCAGGGACTCCGTAGGGCCGGTGGCCGTCTCGGCGGCGGCGATCTCTTCGGGCTCGAGCCCGGTCTCGGCCGCGAGCTCGGAGAGCGCNGCGAGCTCGGAGAGCGTCGGCTCGCGGCCGAGCGTCTGCTCCAGGCGTGTGCGCGCCGTGCGGATGCCCTGCGCGCGCTCCTTGATGCTGCGGCTGACCTTGACCGCGCCGTCATCGCGCAGAAAGCGCCGGATCTCGCCCGAGATCTTTGGGACGGCGTATGTAGAAAAGCACGTGCCGTACTGCTCGTCAAAGCCCTGCATGGCCTTCAGAAAGCCGACACAGCCGAGCTGGTACAGGTCGTCCGGCTCGACGCCGCGGCCGAAAAACCGCCGCGCCACGCTCCAGATCAGGCCGGTGTTTTCCGTGACCATCTGCTCTGCCGCTGCGGCGTCCCCAGCCTGGGCGCGCCGGAGCAGGTCGCGCGTCTCCTCGGCGATCATGCGCGGCGGCGGATGCGGCGGCACATCGTCACGGTCGTGCCGCGGCCGGGCACAGACTTGACCCGCAGCGTGTCCATGAAGCTCTCCATGATCGTAAAGCCCATGCCGCTGCGTTCTTCCCCGCCGGTGGTGTACAGCGGCGTGCGCGCCTGCGCCACGTCGGCGATGCCGATGCCGTGATCCTTGACGGCGATCTCCAGCCGCTCGTCCGGCAGGATGCGCACGCGCACCTGCACCGTGCCGAGCTTGTCCGGATAGGCGTGCACGACCGCATTCGTTACGGCCTCGGACACGGCGGTCTTGATGTCCCCGATCTCGGCAAGCGTCGGGTCGAGCTGCGCGGCGAAGGCCGCCACCGCCGCGCGCGCAAATCCCTCGTTCACGCTGCGCGCCGGAAACTCCAGCTTCATGTAATTTTTCTGCGTCAACACTGTTCACACTCCTTTGCCCGGTCCTCGAGCACCGGGACGATATTGGTCAGGCCGGCCACGTCCAGCACCCGGCGCACCTGCCGCGGCACGCCGCACAGCGCCAGTGCGCCCCCTGTCTGCCGCAGGAGGCGGTCGGTCTTGAGAATGACCGCGATCCCAGAGCTGTCCATAAAGCTCAGGCCGGACAGGTCGAGCACGCAGCGGCGCGGCAGGTACTCCTCCACGGCGTCCTCAATGCCAGGCATGACTTCCTGCGCCGCCGCGTGATCCAGCTCGCCGAGCAGGCGCAGCGTCAGGCACCGGCCGTCATCATGCGTTATGATCCGCATCTGCTCATACCTCCTAAATCAAAAGAAAAAGCACCGTGTACGAACCTTCGTACACGGTGCTATTGTAGCCCAGAGACGTGGGCCAAATTTGTCGGACGGCGGCGCTCAGCCGAGGTTTTTTAGGCTGGCCTCGAGATTTTCCACGAGCGCCCTGGCCTTCTCGGCACGCTCGCGCTCCGTCTGCACGACGGCCTCCGGCGCGCGGGAGACGAAGTTCTCGTTCGAGAGCTTGCGCATCTGGCCCTCGTAGTTCTTGCGGGCCTTTTCGAGCTCCTTTTCCAGACGGGCGCGCTCTTTGTCGAGGTCAATCAGCTCGGCCATCGGCATGAAGAGCTTGGCCTCTTCCGTGACGGCAGAGACCATCTTCTCGGCGTCGGCCGGCTGCTCGCTGCTGATGGTGATCTGCTCGGCGTAGGCGAGCTTCGTGATATAGATCTCACCGGAGCGGAAAGCGTCCTGCCGGTCGGTCGTGATGAACAGGTGCGCCTTTCTGCTCGGCGGCACGTTCATCTCGGCGCGGCGGCTGCGCACGGCGCGGATG
Source organism: Firmicutes bacterium CAG:103 (assembly GCA_000432375.1). Classification (GTDB taxonomy): domain Bacteria; phylum Bacillota; class Clostridia; order Oscillospirales; family Oscillospiraceae; genus CAG-103. The sequence continues at coordinate 516 of HF985734.1, read as the reverse complement.
GCGTTCATGACCATCTCAAAGTCGCGCTCCTCGGCCGGGAAAGCAAGGGACTCGGTATACTCCGGATAGCGGGCGATCATGAGCGCCTCGCCGTCGTGCGGCAGGGCCTGCCAGATCTCCTCGGTGATGAACGGCATGAACGGGTGCAGGAGCTTGAGAATGTCCGTCAGGACATACAGCAGCACCTGCTGCGCGCTGCGGGCGCGGGCCTCGTCGCCGCTGTTGAGGCGGGGCTTCGTGAGCTCGATATACCAGTCGCAGTACGTGTCCCAGATGAAGTCGTAGATCTTCGCCGCGGCGATGCCGATCTCGTACTTGTCGAGGTTCTCGCACACTTCCTTCGAGAGCGTGTTGAGCTTCGAGAGCACCCACTTGTCCTCGAGCTCCAGCGTCTCGGGCAGCTCGTTTTTGTCGATGGTGAGGTTCATCATCACGAAGCGGGAAGCATTCCAGAGCTTGTTGGCAAAGTTGCGCATGGCGCCGCACTTCTCGACATAGAAGCGCATGTCGTTGCCG
>HF985733.1 GCA_000432375.1 Firmicutes bacterium CAG:103 | reverse complement strand
AATACTATGAAATACTTTGGCGGATGCGACGTAGGTTCCACCTACACGAAGGCAGTTATTCTCGACGAGAACGGCAAAATGTGCGCCGACACGACGATCCGCAGCAAGATCAACGCGGAGCAGTCCGCGATCGCGGCGATGCAGGAAGTCTGCGACAAGGTCGGCCTGAAGGACTCCAAGGAGCTCGCTTACCTCATCGGCACCGGCTACGGCCGCAACAAGGTCCCGTTCGCTGACGAGAACATCTCCGAGATCTCCTGCCACGCCATGGGCGTGCACGTCACGAACCCGGAAGTCCGCGCCATCATCGATATCGGCGGCCAGGACGTTAAGGGCATCAGCATCGACACCGACGGCACGGTCAAGAGCTTTGCGATGAACGATAAGTGCTCCGCCGGTACCGGCCGCTTCTTCGAGGCCATGGCCCGCTCCTTCGAGATGAGCCTGCCGGAATTCTCGAACCTGTCCCTGACGGCGAAGAACGTCATCCCGATCACGGCGCAGTGCACCGTTTTCGCGGAGTCCGAAGTCATCACCCTCGTGGGCGAAGGCAAGCCGACCGACGAGATCGCTGCCGGCATCGAGATGGCCGTTGCCAAGCGCTGCTTCGTCATGGCCAAGAAGGCCGGCGCCACCGACAGCATCACGCTGACGGGCGGCTGCGCGAAGAACGCCGGCCTGAAGCAGGCCATCGAGCACGTGCTGAAGTTCAAAGTCGTTGAGCTGAAGACCGACCCGCAGCTGATGGGCGCTCTGGGTGCTGCCGAGTACGCTCGCCAGAAGGGTCTCGCCAAGAAGTAA
>HF985732.1:15163-23004 GCA_000432375.1 Firmicutes bacterium CAG:103 | reverse complement strand
CGCTGGCCGGCGCGGTTTGAGCTGCTGCGGCGCGCGCCGTGGTTCGTGCTCGACGGCGGGCACAACCCGCAGTGCGCGCAGACGGTCGCGGACAATCTCGCGCGCTATTTTCCCGGCCGGCGCATCACGCTGCTCGTGGGCGTGCTGGCGGACAAGGACTATCCCGCCATGCTCGCGGCGCTCGATACGCAGGCGGCGGCGTACATCGCCGCGACGCCGCTCTCGCCCCGCGCGCTGCCAGCGGCGGAGCTGGGGGACTATCTGAAACGATTCGGGAAACCGGTTACGGTCTGCGCGGACCCCGCGCAGGCGGCAGAGCTGGCGCTGGCACACGCAGCGCCGGAGGACGTTATCTGCGCGGTCGGCTCGCTGTACATGGCGGGCGCGATCCGCATGGATCTGCGGAGGGATCACAATGAGAATTCTGGGCATTGATTACGGCGACGCGCGCATCGGGCTCGCGCTCTCGGATGCTTCGGCCACGCTGTGCGGCCGGGCGTGGACGCTCACGGAGTGGAATCTCGACCGGGCGGTCGCCGCGATCGCGGACGTGGTGCGCACCGAGGGCGTGGAGCGCATCGTGCTCGGCCTGCCGAAAAACATGGACGGCACCGAGGGTCCGCGTGCGGAAAAGAGCCGCGCGGTCGCGCAGCGGCTCACCGAGGCGACGGGGTTGGAGGTCGTGCTCTGGGATGAGCGGCGCAGCTCCATCGAGGCGCACGGCATCCTGCACGCCAACGGCCGCAAGGAGAAAAAGCACCGCCAGACGGTCGACGCCGTGGCGGCGAGCCTGATCCTGGAGGGCTACCTCGGCACGCTGCACTGAGGCGGGAGGCGAGACGATGCGCAAGAGAAACATTGCGGTGCTGCTGCTCACGGTGCTGCTGCTCGCGGGCCTGACCGGCTGCGCGCGGCGGGGCGACACGTCGGGCGTTGAGATCGTCGTGGGTGCGTCGGAGCAGTTTTCCGACGAGGACATCCGCGGCGCGATGGACGTTGCCATGCGCGCGTTTCACCGCGGGCACAGCGGCTGCGCCATGGTGCGTCTGGCGTACAACGAGGCGTACCGGACGTGCTGGCTGGCTGGCGCGGGCGCGCAGGACGACGGCAACACGATCGTGCTGCTTGCGAGCGTGTATGCGCGCGACCCGGGGCGGCGCAGCGGCCTGACCGCCGGCGAGACCTATACCGACTGGCCCATCGTGCTCGAGCGGCGCGGCAGCGGCTGGCACGTGGTCAGCAGCGGCTATTGAAAATGTAACAAGGGCGGACGCCATATGGCGTCCGCCCTTGCTTTCTGTTCGGTTCACATTTCCTCGACAGCCAGAATGTCCGTCAGCGCGGTCAGATCGTTGCGCAGGTCGCCGGGCCGCAGCGGGGCGCGGCTGTGGATGGGGATGAGCGCGCAGTAGTGGTGCGGCGCGTCGGGCGCGTCGGTGTCCGCGATGCGGCTGATCTCGAGACTTTCGATCTGGACGCGGCGCTCGCGCAGCAGGGCGAGCACGGACTCCATGCACACGGCGTGCGCGTACTCGATGTAGAGCGTGAGGTCGGTGTTCTTGCTCGTGAGCTTGAACTCCAGCCGGATGAGCACCAGCTCGACCACGAGCACGACGAGCGTGGCAAAGGCCGCGCACTCGACATAGCCCGCGCCGCAGGCGAGGCCGATGATGGCCGCGGCCCAGAGCCCGGCGGCCGTGGTCAGGCCCTTGACGCGCTTGTCGCGCGTGACGATGATCGTGCCAGCGCCGATGAAGCCGATGCCGGAGATGACCTGCGCGCCGAGGCGCGCAACGTCGGTAAACAAATGCAGGGAGAGCAGCAGGTACTGGCTCGTGAGCGTGGTGATGGCGGCACCGAGGCAGATGAGGATGTGTGTGCGGAAGCCCGCGGGGCGGCGCTTCGTCTCGCGCTCGGCGCCGATCACGCCGCCGCAGACGACGGCCAGCGACAGCCGGACGAGAATGGCCCAGAAGGTCAGGGTGCGGATGGGGTCAAAACAATGCAGCATGGCACAGCCTCCTTTCTCAGATCTCTTCGATGAGGATCACGCCGTCGAGCGCCGACAGCTCCGCCAGCAGCTCGGGGTGGTCGCGCCGGTCAGGCAGCACGGCGCTGAACTGGCACAGGAAGTTCGGCAGCGCGGCCGAGCCGCTGCGGTTGACCTCGAAGTCGAAAATGCGCGCGCCCTGCGCGTGCAGATGTCCGACGACGGAGCCGAGCTTTTCCATGCTCTCGATCTCGAGGCTGATGTTCATATGGTGTGCGCGGCGGGTCATGCGCCGCTCGAGCGGCGGCAGCGCGTACATACACACGATCATGAAGAGCATGCTGATGAACGCGCAGGAATAAAACCCCGCGCCGATGGCAAGGCCGAGACACGCGCTCGCCCAGAGTCCGGCGGCGGTGGTCAGGCCCTTGACCTGCTGGCGGGCGGTGATGATGATCGTACCCGCGCCGAGAAAGCCGATGCCCTTTGCGGCCTCGGCGCCGAAGCGCGACACGTCCTGCGTCGCGCCGATGCTCTCGGCGAGCGCGCGCCACGGTCCGTGGAGCATCTGGTCGAGCTGCAGGCTCAGCAGCACGGTGAGCGTCGCGCCGAGCGCCGTGAGCATATAGGTGCGAAAGCCGGCGGGGCGGTTTTTGCGCTCGCGCTCAAGCCCGATCAGCCCGCCGCAGAGCACGGCGAGGAGGATGCGCAGCATCATCGTGACGATATTCAGTTCACGCAGGTAGGAGAGTACAGACGCCATGAGTGCGCTCCTTTTTTCGTTTTTGTCACAGGCCGGTGCTGCGCGGCTTGCCGGTGCTGCCGCGCACGATCAGGCGGCTGCGGTATTCCACGCGGTTGATCGGCTGATCCTCCCGATTGTTCAGCCCGCCCTCAATGCGCTCGAGCAGCAGGTTGAAGGCGCTCTTGCCGTGGTTGAATGTGTAGTTTTCCACACTTGTGAGCTGGATGCGCTGATAGCCCGAGCTCGTGACGTTATCAAAGCCGCAGAGACTGAAATCCTCCGGCACGCGGTAGCCCTCGCGCTCGAGCGCGTCGAGCACGCCGTAGGCCACCATGTCGTTGATGGCGACGATGCCGGTGATCTTGTCGTTGCGCAGGCATTTATAGGCCAGCTCCATGCCCGAGCGGTACTCCAGGTCGGGCGTGGAGATCTCCGCCTCGAGCGAGTTGACGTGCGAGCAGATGGTCACGCTGCCCTCCGGACACCACATGCGGTAGGCCTCCTGCAGGCCCTGTGCGCGGCGCATCCGGGAGATGTGGTGCTCGTTGAGCGCCGTGGACAGGTAGGCGATGCGCTTGTGGCCGAGGCCGATGAGGTGCTTGGCCACGAGCTGCGCCGCGCCGAAGTTGTCCACGTCCACGGTGTCGATGCCGCAGTCCGCGACACGGTCGCCGATGGCGACGATGGGTACACGGTGGCTCAGTTCGCGCACCTTGGCCGGCTGCGTCGGCGTCATGGCGAAGATGATGCCGGCCACGCGCGAGAAGTCCAGCGTGTCGAGCAGGTGGCTCTCCGTGCGGGGATTCCAATAGGTGTTGTAGATCGCGGTCTGGTAGCCGGCGGCGCTGGCCGCAGCGTCGATGCCGGAGATCATCATCGTGTGATAGGGATTCGAGACCGACGGGGAAAGGATCGCGATCTGTTTGCCGGCGCAGCGGGCCGACGGCGTGCGGTAGCCGATGCGCTCCGCCTCGGCGAGGACGCTGGCCACGCGCTGCGAGGAAAAGCGCTCGAGCGACTTGCCGTTGAGGATCATCGAGACGCTCGCCGTCGAGACGCCGGTCGCCTCCGCGATGTCGCGCAGGGTGGGTTTGCTGCTCATAGGCACCTCCGGTGACAACACGAGAAGGGAGACCTCGGTGTTGAAAAATTAAGCATTTTTCGGTGAAAAATCGCGCTTTTGCCTTTGCAGTTTCACCAATTTCCAAGAGGAGTATATAGCGAAAACAGAAAAATGGCAAGGAAAATTTCCGTTCATGTTGACGGCATCGCACAAAAATGTTAACATTTTTCGTAGAGAGCCGTTAAAATGACGGAGAAAAATTCAACGCTTTTTTTAAGCAGAAAGGAACTACCTTGAAGAAATTTGTTGCTATGCTTCTTGCGCTGGTCATGGTGTTCGCACTGTGTGCCTGCGGCAGCAACGGCGATAAGGCCGCTGACGACAACAACGGAGATTATCATCTCGTGCTCAAGCTCAGCCACGTCTTTCAGCCGAACGAGCAGCTCACGATCGAGATGCAGCAGGTCGCCCAGCGCATCAAGGAGCGCACCAACGGCGCGATCGAGATCCAGTGCTACGACTCCGGCCAGCTCGCCACCTATAAGGACAACGTCGAGCAGGTCGTCAACGGCGCCGACTGGATCGCCTGCGAAGACCCCTCCTACCTCGCCGACTACGACATCGACTTTGAAGCACTCATCGGCCCCATGATGTACAACAGCATCGACGAGTACTCCTACGTCTGCCAGTCCGATCTGGTAAAGGGTATGTGCCAGAAGCTCGAAGATAACTACGGCATCCACGTGCTCGCGCTCGACTTCAACGTCGGCATGCGCTGCTTGCAGACCAACAAGGTCATCAAGACCCCCGCTGACCTCAAGGGCATGAAGATCCGCGTGCCCAACAGCTCCATGTACATCAACTGCCTCACGGCCATGGGCGCCACGCCCACCGGCATGCCGTTCTCCGAGACGATCTCTGCCGTGCAGCAGGGCGTCATTGACGGTCTGGAGGGCAACATGAACGCTTACTCCACCAACGGCAGCGCTGAGGTGTGCAAGAACATGTCCCTGACCAACCACCTCGTCGGCACCTGCGGCGCCTACATCAGCACCAAGGTCTGGAACAGCATCCCGGAAGAGTACCGCACCATCATCCAGGAAGAGTTCACCAAGGGCGCTAAGGAACTCACCGACTTCACCAACGCCTCCTTCGACGAGACGAAGGCCAAGCTCGAGAAGGAGCAGGGCTGCTCGTTCAATGAGGTCGACGTCGATGCGTTCCGCGCTGCCGTGCAGCCGGAGTTTGACCGCATGGTCAAAGAGGACGGCGTGACGCCCACCTTCTATGAGCAGGCGCAGGCCATCCTCGCCCAGTACCGCCAGGCCAACAAGTGAGCGCTGCGCGCTGACGGTCGGTCGGAAGCCCCATACCGGCTTTTATGCCGGGTGTCCCGCACATGCTGCCGGACACCCGGCATTGCTGAGCAAAGCCACAGAAAGCAGAGGAAAGCAAATTTGAAAAATCTACTGAAAAATTTTGACGGGGTCATCGCGGGCGCGATGATGATCGTAACGATCCTGCTCGTCATCGTCAACGTGATCACGCGAAAACTGTTTAACTATATCATCATCTGGAGCGAGGAGATCGCCACCTCCTGCTTCGTGTACTCGGTGTTCATCGGCGCGGCCTATGCCTACCGCAAGCACCAGCATGTCGGCGTCGATCTGCTCGTGGAGCGGCTGCCGGCCGGCGCGCGCAGGGTCGTGCATCTGATCACCAACGCCCTGCTCGTGATCATCAACGGCTACATTACGGTGCTCAGCGTGCAGTTTATCCAGTCGTCCTGGATCAAGCGCATGCCGATCACAAAGCTGCCGTCCTCCGCGGTCAGCACGGCGCTGGTCATCGGCTTCGGCCTGATGACGATCTACTCGCTCGTCTTTTTCGTCAAAGACCTCAGGCACAGCAGCAGCCACGGCGGGGAGGTGGACGCATGAGCACGTTCCTCTCCATCCTGCCAATCATCATCGCGCTCGTGCTGTACTTCACGGGCATCCCGATCGCGTACGCGCTCTTTGCTGCGGCGCTGACCTATTTCGGCTTCATTGACACGACGACGATGCCGTACCTGCTGATGCAGAAATTCGTCACGGCCACGCAGTCGTTCCCGTTCCTTGCGATCCCGTTTTTCATCATGTGCGGGTCGATCATGAACTACGGCGGCATCAGCGCGCGGCTCATGGACTTTGCCGACGCGCTCACCGGTCATATGCGCGGCGGTCTGGCGCAGATCAACGTCCTGCTGAGCATGCTCATGGGCGGCTGCTCCGGCTCGGCCAACGCCGACGCCGCCATGGAGTGCAAGCTGCTCGTGCCCGAGATGGAAAAGCGCGGCTACGGCAAGGGCTTTTCCGCCGCGATCACGGCGGCGTCCTCGTGCGTCACGCCCATCATCCCGCCCGGGATCAACCTCATCGTCTACGGTCTGATCGCCGGCGCATCCGTCGGTCAGCTCTTTGCTGCCGGCTACGTCCCCGGTCTGCTTATGGCTGTGGCGCTGATGATCGCCGTGGCGCTCATCTCCAAAAAGCGCGGCTACGCGCCGTCCCGCCCCCGCCGCGCAACGCTCGGCGAGATCGGCCGGCAGGCGCTCAAGTCTTTCTGGGCGCTGTTTTTCCCGCTGGGCATCATCATGGGCATGCGCTTCGGCATCTTCACGCCGACGGAAGCCGGCGGCGTGGGCGTGCTCTACTGCCTGATCGTGGGCAAGTTCGTCTACAAGGGCCTGAAAAAGGAGCACTTCATCCCCATCCTGCGCGAGACCATCTCCGGCACCGCCACCGTCATGCTCATCATCGTGTCGGCGACCGTGTTCGGCTACTACCTCAACTGGGAGAACATCCCCACCATGCTGCTCAACGCCGTGACGAGCTTTGCCAGCAACAAGTTCCTCGTGCTGCTGGTCATGAACGTTGTGCTGCTCATCGTCGGCATGTTCCTCGAGGGCGGTGCGGCGCTCATTATCCTCGCCCCGCTCATGGTGCCGATCGTGAAGGCGGCCGGCATCGACCTGGTGCACTTCGGCATCGTGTGCAACGTCAACATCATGATCGGCGGCCTGACCCCGCCGTTCGGCTCCATGATGTTCACGTGCGTGTCGATCACAGGGTGTAAGATGCAGGAGTTTATCAAGGAGTGTGTGCCGTTTATCATCGCGCTGCTCATTGCGCTGCTGCTGCTGACGTACATTCCGGGCATCTCGATGCTGATACCGAATCTCATTTATTAAGGGAGATAATTGCATGAAAGTAATGGCACACCGCGGCTACAGCGGTGTATATCCGGAAAACACGATGCTCTCGTTCCGCGAGGCGGTCAAGGTCGGCTGCGACGCGATCGAGATGGACGTGCATGAAACGCGCGACGGGCGCCTCGTCGTCATCCACGACGAGCGGCTCGACCGCACGACCGACGGCTCCGGCCGCGTCTGCGACCACTCGTTCGCCGAGCTGCAGCAGGTCAACGCCGCCGCCTGCTACAAGGGCAAGTACGCCCCCGAGCACATCCCGTCGTTCGACGAGTACTGCGAGTGGGCCTCCGGCGAGTCCGTCGGCCACAACATCGAGATCAAGACCGACAAGATCTACTACCATGACATCGAGCGCAAGATCTGGGCGACCATCGAGCGCTACGGTCTGGAGAAGAAGGTCATGTTCTCGTCGTTCAACCACATTTCGCTGCGCAAGATCCTCGAGATCAGCGGCAACGCCGTCGAAGTCGGCGCGCTCGTGCTCGAGGACAGCATCGGCGGCTTCCCCGGCTACTACTGCCAGCAGGCGGGCTTTGCCTGCTACCACCCGCCGATCGAGCTGCTCACGGACGAGAACGTGCGCGACTGCAAGGAGCACGGCGTGAAGATGAACGTCTGGACCGTCAACGACATGGCGGGTCTGGAGCAGCTCCACCGCTGGGGCTGCGAGGGCATCATCACGAACTTCCCCGGCGTGGCCAGCGGCTGGCTGCGCGCGCAGGGTGAGTGAGCCGGACGCGGCGGAAACGGAAAAGACAGAGCCGATAAAAGAGGCGGCGCCCCCGGAGCA
>HF985732.1:0-15153 GCA_000432375.1 Firmicutes bacterium CAG:103 | reverse complement strand
CCCCGGAGCATCTGCTCCGGGGGCGCTTTGCCTGTTCCCGCAGGCCGCACGGGCCATTTGCGCGAGTCCGCGCGCGGCGGCATGAAAAAATCCCTCCGGCAACCGCATAGCCGGAGGGATTCTCGTTTACGGGATCAGATCTTCATGCAGACGTCCCATGCACGCCAGATGACGGTGCGCAGGTTGCCGATGGCAACGCAGTCGCCCACGCGGTGGACCTGCTTGTTGTCCTTGCCGCCGACCGGAGTCGGGATGAAGCCGACGCCGTTGACCACGTTGTCGCACGCGACGAAGGTGCTCTCGCCGGTCTTGACGTTCTTGACGGTGCAGCCGGTGTCCGTGATCTCGGTGACGGTGGACTCGAGATAGGTCGGGACCTTGTGGTATTCCATCGCGTCACGCAGGAAGGACGTGTTGGCAAGGCAGGTGGCCTGTGCCGCGACGAGGTCGTTCGCGTACTCGACGATGATGGGGTGCTTGCCCTGAAGGACAAGGTCATACGCCGCTTCGCAGGACGACTGGCCGCCGCCGAAGAACAGGACCTTGTCGCCGACTTCCTTCTTGTCCTTGAGCAGCTCGGTGAACGTGAGCGTCTTCTCAAAGCCGGGGATGGACGGCATGGTGCGCGGGATGGAGCCGCTGGCGACGATGATCTCGTCAAAGCCGCGCAGGGTGTTCACGTCCGTGACCTCGGTGTTCAGGCGCACGTCGATGCCCTCCTTGGCGACCTCGTTGAGGTACCAGCGGATGAGCTCCTTGTCGTTCTCCTTGAAGCTCATCGCGGACGCGGTGAGGAACAGGCCGCCGAGCTCGCCGGTCTTTTCAAAGATGACCGGGGTGTGGCCGCGCTGCTTGAGCACGAGCGCGCACTCCATGCCGCCGATGCCGCCGCCGATGATGGCGACCTTCTTCGGATGGCGGGTCGGAACGATCTTATACTTGTTGTGCTGCATGGTCGTCGGGTTCAGGGCGCAGCGGGCCAGGTGCAGGGAGTCGTCCATGCTCTGGAGGTTCGCGGTGCCTTTGAACTTCGACATGTTGAAGCAGCCGTTGTGGCAGCGGATGCAGGGCTTGATCTCATCCTCGTGGCCGCTGAGAATCTTGTGGACCCACTCGTGGTCGACGAGGTTCTGGCGCGCGATGGCCACGGCGTCGAGACGGCCGGCGGCGATCTCTTCGGCGGCCTTCACGGGGTCCATGCGGCCGGCGCAGACGACCGGGCGGCTCGTGAACTTCTTGATGTGCTCGACATACTCGAGGTTGCAGTTATCGGGCATGTACTGCGGCGGATGTGCCCAGTACCAGGCGTCGTAGGTGCCGTTGTCGCAGTTGAACATATCGTAGCCCGCGTCTTCGAGGTACTTGACGGCCTTCTCGGACTCCGGCATATCGCGGCCGAACTCGACGAAGTCGGTCTCGTACGGCATGGCGCCCTTGCCCCACGCCTTGGTCTTGGACACGACGGAGTAGCGCAGCGACACCGGGAAGTCGGAGCCGGCCTGACGCTTGATCTCCTGCACGATCTCGACCGGGAAGCGGAAGCGGTTCTCGAACGAGCCGCCGTATTTGTCGGTGCGGTGGTTCCAGTTGGCCATGGTGAACTGGTCAAGCAGGTAGCCCTCGTGCACGGCGTGGATCTCCACACCGTCGACGCCGGCGGCGCGCAGCTTCTTGGCGGTCTGGCCAAAGGCGTAGACCATGTCCTCGATCTCCTTGACCGTCAGCGGGCGGGACATGACGTCCTCCTTCCAGCGGTTCGGCACCTCGGACGCGGAGGCGCAGATGTACTGCACGTCCACGATGGGGCTGGCGATCTTGTTGAGGACGTTGTTCTTGGCCAGCTTCGTCATCCAGCCGTTGATGGCCATGGAGCGGCCCATGCCGGCGGCGAGCTGGATGAACAGCTTCGCACCCGTCTTATGGAACTCGACCATGTACTCTTTGAGCTGCTTGAACATCTGGTCGTTCTGGTACAGCCACTTGCGGCCGGGGATGCCCAGCGGGTCGCGGATGCACTGCATACCGGGCAGGATCAGGCCCACGCCATCCTGTGCGCGGTTGAGCAGGAAGTAGGCTGCTTCCTTGTCAAAGTGGTTCGGCTCCATCCAGCCGAACAGGGACGTGCCGCCCATGGAGCACTGCACAATGCGGTTTTTGATCTCCACATTGCCGATCTTCCAGGGGGTGAACAATGCGTTGTACTTTTCGTTCATGTAATACGCTCCTTCTATGTTTTAGGTCTCCACAGACCCGGGGTTACGTTCTTCCGGGACATGGATCTCCCGGACGGTGAAGTCCCTGCCGGACAGCACCGTTTTGTTGAAGCTGTTGCAGTTTGGGCAATGCCCGTTGCACGCGATGACATTGAAGATCTCGTCGCAGTCGTCGCACTCGGCCATGCCGGGCACGATGTTGACGATGAGCTTCGTGTCTGCAAACGGCGTGCCCTTGACGACCGTCGGATAGATCTGCTCGACATACTGCGGGATGACGAGCGAGAGCTCGCCGCAGTCGGCCACGATCTCCGAGACGCGGCTGACGCCCTTTGCCGCCGCGTAATCGGAAACGGTCCGGAGCATTGCGCGCACGACGCCGATCTCATGCATGGCGGCGTCCTCAGTGCTGCAGCTTCTTGCGCACGAAGCGGCGGCCGGCGGCGGGCGCATTGCTCGCAACCGTCAGCAGGGTGCGGAAATAGCCGCGGCCGTGCGTGTCGTTGACCTTCTCGAGATGGATGGCGTCAAACTTGCACTTGGTCGTGCAGATGCCGCAGCCGATGCACTGATCCTCGTTGAGCACCACGGTGCCGCAGCCGAGGCAGCGCCCGGCCTCGCAGTGCAGCTGCGCGTCGCTGAGCAGGCCGTTTTCCGCTGCCTGCCGGGGCGCGGACTCCAGTTCGTCGATCGCAACGCCGACGCTGCTGCGCGCCAGCGGCTTATAGTCCCGCTTGTCGCGGCCGATCACGAAGCTCTGGTTGCTGTGCACGAAGCGGTGGATCGAGATCGCGGCCTCGCGGCCCTCGGCGATCGCGCGCGCAACGTCATGCGCGCCGGTCGCAGCGCCGCCGGCAAAGACGTCGGCCTCGCCGGTCTGGCGGGTCACGGCGTCGGCACCGACAAAGCCGTCGGCATTCAGGCACACGCCGGATGCGGCGGTGAAGGCGTCCGCCGCCGGGACGTAGCCCTCGGCAGCAAAGACCGTGTCCGCGGCGAGCGTCTCGGTCTTATCGCCGTGCAGGCTGCGGATGGACACCGCGCCGTCGCGGATCTCCTGCACCGCGAACGGTGCGCGGAACGCGATGCCTTCCTTCTTGGCCGCGGAGATGTCCGCCTGGATCGCTCCGGCGACGACGGTCACGCTTGCAGCGCCGCCCTTGCGCGCGGCGCGCGCACAGTCAACGGCCTCTTTCCCGCCGCCGAGCACGACCACGCTGCCCTTGACGGTGTGCCTTTTCCGGTGCAGGTATCTGCGTGCGTCCACGGCGCCGGCCGGCGCATCCTTGCTCTGCTTTCCGGCGCCGATGCCGAGGAAGAACGCCTTGTAGCCTTCTGCGCGCAGCGCGTCGAGCGTCGTGTCCTTGCCGACTTCCACGCCGGTGCGGAACTCCACGCCCATGCGCGCGAGCACGTCGATCTCGGCGTCATAGGCCTTGCGGTCGAGCCGGAACGACGGGATGAGCGTTGCCGGTGCGCCGCCGAGCACCGTGTCCTTTTCCAGCACGGTCACGGGGTAGCCCTGCTGCCGGAGGAAATAGGCGCAGCTCAGTCCGGCGGGGCCGGCGCCGATGACGGCGATCTTTTCCGTATGGGGGATGCCGGACGGGTTTTTCAACGGCGGCAAAATGACCTTGCCGGCGTCCAGCTCGCGCCGGACGAGCGTTCTGCACACGTCGGCAATGGCGACGGCGGTGTCGATCTGGTTGCGGGTGCAGACCTTTTCGCACTGGCGGCCGCACACGCTGCCGCACAGCTCCGGGAACGGTGTGGCCTGCCGGATGAGCGCCGCGGCGTCGTCGTATCTGCCGGCGGACAGCAGCTGCAGGCAGCCCTGCACCGGGATGTTCAGCGGGCAAACGGCCTTGCACGGCGCGGTGCCGCTGGGCATGACGTCCGAGCGGTTCGTGCGGAATTCCGGGTCATAGCTCCGGCGGTCGTAGGGCACGCTGGCGTCGGTGTCATAGGTATCGGAGATGTGCGGATCGGTCGTGCAGCGCTTCTGGCCGAGCTTGAGGGCGTTGGTCTGGCAGTTTTCGACGCACTGGCCGCAGGCGACGCACTTTTCCTTGTCCACGCGGGCGATGTAGTTCGAGCGGATGGCGCGCGGCGTGCGGAACAGCTCCTCGATGCGCAGCGCGAAGCACGAGCAGCCGCAGCAGTTGCAGATGGCGGTCGCGTCCTCAAAGCCGGGGGTCTGGTTGATCTCGTGCACGAGACCGTTGTCCTCGGCGCGGCGGAGGATCTCATACGCTTCTTCCTTCGTGACGAGCCGGTGATAGCCCTGCTCGGAATAGCAGACGGCGTTGTCGTTGAGGTACATGCACATGTCCTCTTCAAGGTGGCCGCAGCCCTCGCCCATGAGGCGGCGGGCCCGGCGGCACGAGCACGGACCGACGCTGATGGCCGTCGCGTTTTCGATGAGCGTCTTGAGCTCGTCATAGGACGCCGTGCGCGTGTCGTTCTCGATCGCGCTCATGACGGGCATGACGCGCATGAAGAACATGCCGGTCTTGCCGGAGTCGAGCATCGGCGCGAGCATCTCCGGACGGCGGCGGGTGTATGCCTCAAAGCTCTCGCCGAGCACGGGATACTTGTCGCACTGCTCACGGTTGGCAAGGATGCCCTCCATGATGCCCGGCACCCAGATGGGGTAGAAGTAGCAGCGCTTGCCGTCGACGTAGCGGTAGCGCACCGCGCCGGTCTTGGCGAGCTTGTCGAGCTGCGTCTGCGTGTATTCCACGCTCTGCTTTGCGCGCTTGGCCACGTCCTCCACGGTGCGGTTGGCCTCCAGGCGCAGGTGCATCATGATCGCACACATCTCATCGTCGATGATCGGCTCGAGGATCTTGTACTCAGGATCGTTGTACGTGATGCCGGTGTACGTCATGCTCTCAAGACTGATCTTCGTGGCCAGCTTGAGAATATTCGGTCGTTTTGCCATGCCTTTTCCTCCTTCAATGACGGGTACTATTTAAAAGGTATTCCCTGTCCCTTTTTCTCCCGGTAGCGGCGCTGCGAATGCGCGCGTGAACTGCTCGCACAGCGCGTCGATGCGCGCGTGCCCGTCGAGCTCGTGCACGCTCGGCACGCCGACGGACATACGCTGGATGACGCCGAGGATCGCGTCGTAGGCGTTGTAATAGAGCATCTTGACATCGGCGTCGGGATCGACCGTCCCGTCGGCGAGGCCGCGGCGGATGGCCGCCGCGATTGGGCCGGGGGCGACCTCAAAGCGCTCCGGCGGGCGGTTGACGACCGCGTGCTGCCGGCCGGCGTTGCACAGCGCGACCTCCGCGTCGAGCGAGAAGCGGATGCCCGCGGGGTCGGTGAAGATCAGCCCCGCGTAGCTGCGCAGCAGCACGCGGATCTCCTCGATGCCGGTCATGCCCGGCTGCCGCGCCGAGACGAGCGCCTGCGCTGCCTGCGCCTTGGCCCGATCCCAGTAGAGGAAGGCCGCCGCGACCACAAGTTCGTCCTTCGTGGCAAAGTAGCGGTAGACCGAGCGCTCGGTCAGCCCCGCGCGGTGCGCAATGTCGCGGATGGTCGTCTTGTCGATGCCGTTTTCCACAAAGCACGCTAGTGCCGTCTGCGTCACGAGAGCAATATTCTGTTCCCGCACCTCCTGCAGCGACATGGGCGTGCCTCCAATTTGTTCATTATAACTGTCATACTGACTGACATTTTCATTATACCTGCTTCTTTCCAACATTTCAACCGCAATTTGCGCGATTTTTAACGGATTTGACATGAAAAAAACACCGGTACGGTGAAAAACCGTACCGGTGTGCGTAGGGAATGTTACACAGGGTAGTCGCCGGAGAGCTTTTCGTCGGCGTTCGTGCCGGTGTCTCGATTGCGGAAGAAGGCGAAGTACGCCACCACGCACAGCGCCACGAGCGCGTAGGCAAAGACGATGACGGCGGTGTTGCCGGCCTCGATCTCGCTCTGCAGGCCGCCGATCTCGACGATGAGGATGAGCGCCGGTGTCACGAAGCGGATCATGACGGCGTAGACCTTCTTGAGCCAGCCGGCCATGTGCGTGCCCTCGGCCTCGATCTCGGCCACGGCGCGCTTGGGCGTGATGAACCAGCCGACGACGATGCACGAGAACAGTGCGCACACGGGCATGAGCACGGTGTTGGTCACTTCGTCAAAGAACGTCAGCCAGTCGAGCCCGAACAGCGCGGGGCTGGACTCCTCGAGGATGGCGACATGGCCGAGCGAGATGCCGATCGGGATCGACACGACGAAGCACACGCACGCGACGACGAGCGCGGCCCGCTTGCGGTGGACGTGGAACTTCTGGATGACGAACTGTGTCACGACCTCGATCAGGGACACGACGGACGTGATGGCCGCGATGTCGACCATGACGAAGAACGCGAACGACACGACCTGACCCACGCTGCCCATGGACTCGAACACCTGCGGCAGGATGATGAACATGAGCGCGACGCCCTTGCTGCTGCCGAGCAGGGAGGGGTCAAAGTGCGCGACGGACGGGAAGATGGCCAGACCGGCCAGCAGCGCCACGACCGTGTCGAACACGCAGACCATGGCGGTGGAGCGCACGAGGTTGATCTCCTTGCCGGTGTAGGAACCGTAGGTGATCATGATGCCCATGCCGAGCGACAGGGAGTAAAACGCCTGGCCCATGGCCACGAGCACGGACTTGAACGTGATGCCGGAGAAATCGGGCTTGAGGTAGAACGCCAGGCCCTCGCGCACGCCGCTGCCGAGCGTCAGCGCGTAGACCGCGATGGCGACGAGAATCAGAAACAGCACCGGCATGAGCACCTTGGAGGCTTTCTCGATGCCGTCCTTGACGCCGCCCATGATGATCGTCACGCTCAGCACGAGAAACAGCGCCGTGTAGAGAATGACCTCACCCGTGTTGACGGAGAACGTGCTGACGATGCCCGCGTTGCCGCTGAAGGAGTTGAGCGCGTACTTCGTCGTCCAGCCGCCGAGCACGGAGTAGTAGCAGATGATGAACGCGGGGATCATGATCGCCACGAGGCCGCACCAGCCGAGGTTTTTGTTGACCATCTTGTAGGCGGTCATGGGGTTTGCCTGCGAGCGGCGGCCGAGATAGATCTCGCTGAGCATCGTGACAAAGCCGATGAGCAGCACGCACGCGATGTAGATGAGCACGAAGGCGGCACCGCCGTTTTGCGACGTCTTGTACGGGAAGCCCCAGAGGTTGCCGAGGCCCACGGCGCTGCCGGCGGCGGCGAGGATGAAGCCGATACCGCTGGCAAATCCAACTTTTTTCTTTTCCATGACAGGTTTCCTTTCCGACCATTTCGTTTTTTATACAAAAAAATCGGCCCCGACCAAAACGGTCGGGGNNNNCCCCGACCAAAACGGTCGGGGCCGACTCTTGGTATACCAAGTGCTGTCGTGTTATCCCGCGAATACCGGTTTGGCGTGTCCTGTTGGCGGCGTAATGCCCAGAATGCCGAGTATAACAAAAATCGACACTGCAAGCACAGTGTCGATGGTAAGCAGGAGGACGCTATTGTTGTTGGTATTCGCGTCAGAGCATGCGAAGCCGGCCGCGCACGTGGTCGCGGTGCTGTCGTTTTTGCGGCTGAAAAACGAATTGCGCATGGCTTGCAGCTCCTCTCGAATGGATGTGGCTGTCATTGTACGCGCCGGGGCGGCGGTTGTCAACGGCGGGATGATTTTGCGTTTTTGATAAGGGCGTTTCAAATTTTTGAATCATTCTGCAAAAAACCCGGCGCACGGTGTTCACCGCGCGCCGGGGGAGCGAAAAAGCAGGTCAGGCGTTCGCTCCGAGCTTGTGCAGGGCTTTGCGAAACTGCGTCGCAAACAGGATGGCCGTGCACGTGACGGCAATGACGTCCGCGACCGGCTCGGCCAGATACACGGCCGTCGTCTGGTCGGGCAGCAGCGCCGGCAGCAGATAGATCAGCGGCAGGAGCAGCACGAACTTGCGCAGCACGGCCACGATGATCGAGCACACCGCGCTGCCGATGGACACGAACGTCATCTGGCAGGCGATCTGGATGCCGAACAGGAACAGGCCCGCGCAGTAGATGCGCAGCACGCGCGCCGTGAAGGCGATGAGCTCCGCGTCCGGCGTGAAGATGCGCGCGAACAGGCCGGGGAAGAGCTCGATGAGCAGCCAGAGCGAGATGGAGTAGATCAGGCACACCTTCAGCAGCAGGTGGAACGTTTCACGCACGCGGTCGGTGTTCTTTGCGCCGAAGTTGTAGCTCGTGATCGGTTGTGCGCCCTGACCGATGCCCTGCAGCGGCAGCATGGCAAACTGCATCACGCTCGTGAGGATCGTCATGGCGCCGACGGCGATGTCGCCGCCGTACTTGAGCAGGGAAGCGTTGAAGCACACGGAGATGACGCTCTCGCTCGCCTGCATCGTGAACGTGGCCAGGCCGAGCGCCACGCACGGCAGGATGAGCTTCGGCGAGACGAAGAGGTTTTCCCGCCGCAGGCGCAAAAACGCCTTCTTCCCGCACAGGAACACCAGCACCCACGCGCACGAGAGCCCCTGCGAGAGCACGGTCGCCAGCGCCGCGCCGCGCACGCCCATGCCCAGCGCGAAGATGAAGATCGGGTCGAGGACGATGTTCGCCGCCGCGCCGATGAGCACCGTGTACATACCCACCTTGGCAAAGCCCTGCGCCGTGATGAACGCGTTCATGCCCAGCGTGAGCTCGACAAAGAGCGTGCCGAATGCATAAATATGCAGGTAGTCAGCAGCGTAGTCAATGGTGTTTTCACTCGCGCCGAAGGCCAGCAGCGCGTCGCGCCCCCAGAGCAGCAGCACCGCCGTGAGCACGACGGAGATGCCGATCTGCAGCGTGAAGCAGCCGCCGAGCGTCTTTTCCGCGCTGTCCATATCGTCGCGCCCCATGTAGATCGACGCGCGCGGCGCGCCGCCCGAGGCCGTGAAGCACGCGAAGGCCGACACGATCAGAATGATCGGCAGGCACACGCCCACGCCGGTCAGCGCGCTGCTGCCGACCTCGGGAATGTGGCCGATGTAGATGCGGTCGACGATGTTGTAGAGCATGTTCACGAGCTGCGCGATCACCGTCGGGATCGCGAGCCGGCGCAGAAGCTGTCCGACCGGCTCCGTGCCGAGAAATGTTTTGTCCTGCTGCATTTAACTTTCCTCCCTGTTGGCCATGCGGTCGAGATTCTGCGCGAACGCCGTCAGACACTGCTGAAACGTTTCGAGCGCGTCGGGCGCGAGGCCCGCGGACATCTGCGCGGCGAACTGCTCCTGCAGCGCCTGGCCGCGCGCGATGATCGGCGCTGCCTTGTCCGTGCACACGAGCCGGCAGCGGCGGCGGTCGCCGGGGTCGCGCGTGCGCAGCAGGTAACCCCCGCGCACGAGATTGTCCACGTGGAACGACACGATGCCCGGCTTGAGCTTCCGGTACGTGCAGATGTCGCGCGCGGTGTCTAGCCCCGGATTGTTGGCCAGAAAGAGCAGAATGTCCACGGCATTTTGCGCCATGTCCAGCTCCGCGCTCAGCGGCTGCATGACGGCGGCGTAAGCGTCGAGGATGCGGCGCGTGTAGGTATAGACCTGAGATGCGTTGAGCACGATGGTCGCCTCCCAAAATAGTTCAATTTTGAACGATTTTGTATTATACCAGCTTCCGCCCAGAAAGCAAGCGGAAAATTGTGAACATTTGTGCGTTGACAACGGCGCGATCATGTGTATAATTGTATACAATAATACAAAGCAACAGAAAGGAGCCCCACTGCCATGCTTGAAATATCCGGAAAGACGAATTTACTGGAGCAGAATGCGTATAAATATTCGCTCCAGGACGTGGCGGAGCCGAACCTCCAGCGCGACATCTACACGCAGGGAATGGTGCCGAAGGTGCCGTTCAACCACCGGCGCGTGCCGATGAACATGCCCGAGGAGATCTGGATCACGGACACATCCCTGCGCGACGGGCAGCAGTCCGTGGAGCCGTACACGGTCGACCAGATCGTCAACATTTATAAGTACCTGTCCCGGCTCGGCGGGCCGTATGGCATCATCCGGCAGACGGAGTTTTTCATTTACAGCAAAAAAGACCGCGAGGCACTCGAAAAGTGCATGGAGCTGGGGCTGAAGTTCCCGGAGATCACGACGTGGATCCGCGCGACAAAGGAGGACTTTCGCCTCGTGCGCGACCTCGGCATCCGCGAGACGGGCATCCTCGTCAGCTGCAGCGACTACCACATCTTCAAGAAGATGAAAATGACCAGAAAGCAGGCCATGGACTACTACCTTGCCACCGTGGCCGATGCGTTTGAGGCCGGGGTCGTCCCGCGCTGCCACCTCGAGGACATCACGCGCGCCGACTTTTACGGCTTTGTCGTGCCGTTTGTCAACGAGCTGCAAAAGCTCTCGCGTCAGGCGGGCATCCCGGTCAAGATCCGCGCGTGCGACACCATGGGCTACGGCATCCCCTACACGGAGGCGGCGCTGCCGCGCAGCGTGGCCGGCATCATCTACGGCCTGCAGCAGTACTCCGACGTGCCGAGCGAGTGCCTCGAGTGGCACGGGCACAACGACTTTTACAAGGCCGTCGTCAACGCCTCGACCGCGTGGCTCTACGGCGCGTGCGCGGTCAACTGCTCGCTGCTGGGCATCGGCGAGCGCACGGGCAACATCCCGCTCGAGGCGATGGTGTTCGAGTATGCGTCGCTGCGCGGTTCGCTCGACGGCATGGACCCGACGGTCATCACCGAGATCGCCGACTACTTCCAGCACGAGATCGGCTACGACATCCCGCCGATGACGCCGTTCGTCGGGCGCGACTTCAACGCCACGCGCGCCGGCATCCACGCCGACGGCCTGCTCAAGGACGCGGAGATCTACACGATCTTCGACACCGAGAAGCTGCTCAACCGCCCGGCGTCCGTGCAGGTCGGCAAGACGTCCGGCCTCGCGGGCATCGCCTACTGGATCAACCAGAACTACCACTTGACCGGTGAAAAACAGATCGACAAGCACGACCCGCTCGTGCTCGCGCTCAAGGGCTGGGTGGATGCGGAATACGAGGACGGCCGCCAGACCGTCCTGTCCGTCAAGGAACTCAAAGCCAAGATCGCGGAGCTGGCGCCCGGCCGCTTCGCGCAGGTTTGACAGGAGGCGCAGAATGAAAGATTTCCGTACCGTTACGCTGGCCGATCAGGTGTTTGAGCGGCTGGAATCCGATATCATTCAGGGCGTGTACCCGCGCGGCGAGGTGCTCACGGAGCTGCGGCTCGTCGAGCAGCTCAACGTCAGCCGCACGCCCATCCGCGAGGCGCTGCGCCGCCTCGAGCAGGAGCACCTCATCGCCGACACCGGCAAGGGCTCCGTCGTGCTCGGCATCACGGCCGAGGATCTGGTGGACATCATGGACATCCGCTGCCGGATCGAGGGGCTTGCGTCCTATTACGCGGCGAAAAACGTCTCGCCCGAGGGGCTTGCGCGCCTGCGGCACATTCTGGACCTGCAGGAATTTTACTTTGAAAAGCGCGACGCCGAGCACCTGCGCGAGATGGACGACCAGTTCCACGACGTCATCTGCGACATGAGCGGCCACGCCGTCATCAGCGACACACTCGTCCCGCTGCACCGCAAGACCCGCCGCTACCGCAAGGCGTCCATCGCCGACGCCAAGCGCACGGCGCAGGTCGTCAGGGAGCACCGCGCCATCTTCGACGCCATCGCCGCCGGAGACGCCGACCGCGCCGCCGCGCTCACGACCGAGCACACCATTCACGCAAAAGAAAGTATGATGGGGAGGCTGAAAAACCATGGGTGAGACCCTTGCTCAGAAAATCATCCGCGCCCACCTGCTGCACGGCGACATGACGCCCGGCAGCGAGATCGCCCTGCGCATTGACCAGACACTCACGCAGGACGCGACCGGCACGATGGCCTATCTGGAGTTTGAGACGATGGGCATCCCGCGCGTCAGGACCGAGTTGAGCGTGGCCTATGTGGACCACAACACGCTGCAGTCCGGCTTTGAAAACGCGGACGACCACCGGTATCTCCAGACCGTGGCCAAAAAGCACGGCGTCTGGTTCTCCCGCCCGGGCAACGGTATCTGCCACCAGGTGCAGCTCGAGCGCTTCGGCAAGCCGGGCAAGACGCTCATCGGCTCGGACAGCCACACGCCCACCGGCGGCGGCATCGGCATGCTGGCCTTCGGCGCGGGGGGCATGGACGTCGCGGTCGCCATGGGCGGCGGCGCGTACTACATCACGATGCCGAAAATGTTCAAGGTCAACCTCACCGGCACGCTGCGGCCCTACGTCACAGCCAAAGATATCAGCCTCGAGCTGCTGCGCATCCTGTCGGTCAAGGGCGGCGTCGGCGCGATCATCGAGTGGGGCGGGCCGGGTATCGCGGCGCTGTCCGTGCCCGAGCGCGCCACGATCACGAACATGGGCACCGAGCTCGGCGCGACGACGTCCATCTTCCCGTCGGACGACGTGACGCGCGCCTTCCTCGCCGCCGAGGGGCGCGAGGCGGACTTTATCCCCCTTGCGAGCGACCCGGACGCGCGCTATGACCGCATCATTGACATCGACCTCAACACACTGCAGCCCATGATCGCCTGCCCGCACAGCCCGGACAACGTCGTCCCCGTGGAAACGCTCGCGGGCACGAAGGTCGATCAGGTCTGCATCGGCTCGTGCACGAATTCGTCTCTGTTCGATATGCTCAAGGTCGCAGCCCTGCTCAAGGGCAGGACCATCGCCCCGGGCGTGAGCCTGTCCATCTCGCCGGGGTCGAAGCAGGTGCTGACCATGCTCTCTGACTGCGGCGCGCTCACGGACATCCTCGCCAGCGGCGCGCGCCTGCTCGAGTGCGCGTGCGGCCCGTGCATCGGCATGGGCTTCTCGCCCAACTCCGGCGGCGTGAGCCTGCGCACGTTCAACCGCAACTTCCTCGGCCGCAGCGGCACGAAGGACGCGCAGGTCTACCTCGTGTCCCCGGAGACGGCCGTCGCCGCCGCGCTCACAGGCTGTATCACCGACCCGCAGACGCTCGGCCCCATGCCGGCCGTCACGCTGCCGGAGCGCTTCCGCATCGACGACAGTGCCGTGCTGCCGCCCGCCCCGGCGGACGAGGCGGACGCGGTGGAGGTGCTGCGCGGGCCGAACATCCAGCCCTTCCCGCAGAGCAGGCCCTTTGCCGACACGCTCACGGCGGAGCTCGTGCTCAAGGTGGGCGACAACATCACGACCGACCACATCATGCCGGCGGGGGCGAAGATCCTGCCGTATCGCTCGAACATCCCGAAGCTGGCGGAGTTTTGCTTCACGGTCTGCGACCCGACCTTCCCGGCGCGCGCCAGAGCGGCCGGGGACGGCATCATCGTCGGCGGCAGCAACTACGGGCAGGGCTCGTCGCGCGAGCACGCGGCGCTCGTGCCGATGTATCTCGGCATCCGCTGCGTCGTGGCCAAGAGCTTCGCACGCATCCATGCGGCCAACCTCATCAACGCCGGCATCCTGCCGCTGACGTTTGCTGATCCGGCGGATTACGACGCGCTGCAGCCCGGCGCGCGGCTGCGCATCGACGATATCCGCACCGGCATGGCAGCGGGGAAACTGACGCTCACGGACACGGCGGCGGGCAAATCCTACCCCGTCGTGTGCAGCCTCACCGAGCGGCAGCAGGCCATCCTGCTCGCCGGCGGACTGCTCAACTACACAAAGGAGCATGCACTATGAACGATATTGACCGCGCCTGTGCGGCGTTTCGCACGCTGCTGACCGAGCAGCAGGCCCGCGTCGCGGGCATGACCGCCGAGCGGGTGGACTATACGAAAAAAGCGACCGTGACCATCGGCCTTGTCGACGGCGACGGCATTGGCCCGATCATCATGGAGCAGGCGGTGCGCGTGCTCGAGGCGCTGCTCGCCGATGAGATCGCGCGCGGCAGCATCGCCCTGCGGCGCATCCGCGGCCTCACGATCGAAAATCGGCTGGCCTGCAATCAGGCCGTGCCGGACGACGTGCTCGATGAGATTCTGGCCTGCGACGTGCTGCTCAAAGGCCCGACGACGACGCCCATGGGCGGCGGGCTCGAGAGCGCGAACGTGAAGCTGCGCCGCGCGCTCGACCTCTACGCGAACGTCCGCCCCGTGACCATCCCCGAGCAGGGCATCGACTGGACGTTCTTCCGCGAGAACACGGAGGGCGAGTACGCCCTCGGCAGCCGCGGCGTGGAGCTGCCCGGCATGGCCGTGGACTTCAAGGTCACGACCGACCCCGGCACGCGCCGCATCGCCCGCGCGGCGTTTGACTATGCCCGGCGCAGCGGCAAGACGCGCGTGACCGTCGTCACGAAGGCGAACATCCTCAAAAAGACAGACGGCAAGTTCACCGCCCTCTGCCACGAGGTGGCCGCCGATTACCCCGAGATCACCGTCGATGACTACTATATTGATATCATGGCGGCGAATCTCGTCAACGAGCGGGTGCGCGGGCAGTTTCAGGTGCTGCTGCTGCCGAACCTCTACGGCGACATCATCACCGACGAGGCCGCGCAGCTCCAGGGCGGCGTCGGCACGGCGGGCAGCGCCAACATCGGCGACCGCTACGCCATGTTCGAGGCCATCCACGGCTCGGCGCCGCGCATGATCGAGCGCGGCATGGGCGACTATGCCAATCCCCAGAGCATCCTGCGCGCGGAGGTCATGCTCCTGCGGCACATTGGCCGCGCTGCCGCGGCGGACCGGCTCGAGGCGGCGCTCGATGCCTGCCCGGCCGTCATCACCGGCCGGCCGGACGGCGCGACCTGCGCCGACTACGGCGACGAAATCCTGAAACTGCTCTGAAGCACACGGCGGCGCGCCCAAACGGGCGCGCCGCCGACAGCTTGTCAAGGACCTCGTAGAGTTTGCGCCCGCAGGCGCAAAGAAAGTCCAATCAT
>HF985731.1:19367-25438 GCA_000432375.1 Firmicutes bacterium CAG:103 | reverse complement strand
AACGGTTGGCGGTGCTGCGGTGTGCCGAGCGCTCCTGCGCTGCGAAATCCGCCGCCTCGCGGCGGGCGGCCGCGCTGCGCTTGGAAGTGTTGCCGTTGAGTTTCATTTACTCGAATCCCTGTCTTTCCATGTCAAAATCGGATTATTCAGATATGTATTGCGGAACGCTTCCGCCTCGCTGGGCGGGAGCTTGGCGCGGGGCTGCCGTTCGATCTGCGGCTTCATCCACGGGTTGTGCTCGGCCTTGCGCTCGGTCTGCGCCTCGAGGAGTTTGCCGATGAGCACGTTCGAGATGAGAAAGCCCGCCGGCGTGAAGTGCCAGCGCTCCCCGTCCGCGACGGCCCAGCCGGAACGGACGAACGTTTCCAACTGCTGCGCGATGCCGGAAAAATCACTGCGGTACAGCCGCGCATACTCCGCGCGCGACACGCCGTGCACGGTGCGCATGCCGAGCATGAGATACTCCGCCGCGCGCTCGAAATCGCCGATGGTCTCGTACTCGTCGATCATGTCCTCGCCGTGGAGGACGCCCGCGATGTAGCGGTCGAGGTCGCGCACATAGCTGTAGCGCGTGCGGCCGATGCACGAGTGCGCGCCCGGGCCGAAGCCCATATAGTCGTCGAGCTGCCAGTACTTCAGATTATGCCTGGATTCATAGCCCGGTATGCTGAAATTCGAGATCTCATACTGTTCATAGCCGTAGCGCCGCAGCTCATCGACCATGCACAGGTACATGTCCGCCTGCTCGTCGTCCGACGGGATGAGGGGCGAATCCTTCAGCTCGTACATGGGCGTGCCCTCCTCGAGCTTGAGCCCGTAGCCGGAGATGTGCTCCGGGCGCAGGGCGATCGCCTTGGCGAGCGTGTCCGCCCAGTCGCTGCGGGTCTGGCTGGGCAGGCCGTAGATGAGATCGAGGCTGACGTTGTCAAACCCGGCAATGCGGGCATTTTTCACGGCCATCTCCACCTGGTGGAAGCTGTGGCGGCGGCCGATCATTTTCAGGATATCATTGTTGGCCGACTGCATGCCGATGCTCAGGCGGTTGAAGCCCGCCTTGTGCAGGGCGCGCAGGTCGTGCAGGCGGACGCTGTCCGGATTGACCTCGACCGTCACCTCCGCGCGCTTGAGCAGGCGGCCGGTGGCCTTGACGGCGTCGAGCAGCTCGATGAGGCGCGCCGCGCCGTAAAAGCTCGGCGTGCCGCCGCCAAAATACACCGTGTCGATGTACGCCGGGGCGATGCGCCCGGCGCTCTCTTCGATGTGCTCGAGCAGGGCGTGCTGATAGTCCGCCATGCGGTCGGCCGCGCCGGCGCAGGAATAAAAATCGCAGTAGCCGCACTTGCTCGCGCAAAACGGGATGTGGATATAGATACCGAGACGCGGTTCCATAGACAGCTCCTTACATGGGGATGCCCCGGCCGCCGGAGTGCGGCGGCCAGGGGGATAGATCGGATCAGATGAGCGTGCAGACGAGCTCGGAATACGCGGCCGGATCCTCAAGCGGCTCGCCCGCGATGAGCAGCGCCTGCGCGTGCAGGATCTTGGCGATGCGGGCGGCTTTGTCCTTGTCGCCGGCGTCGAACGCTTCCTTCATGGCCTGATAGGCGTGGTGGTTGGCGTTGAGCTCGAGCACGCGGATGGCGCGGATATCGGTCGGCGCGCCGGGCATGCTCTTGAAATAACGCTCCATCTCGAGCGTGACGCCGCCCTCCGTGCTCAGGCACACGGCGCTGGACACGAGCTTATTCGACAGGCGCACGGACGCGACCTGGTCGCCGAGCGTCTCCTTGACGAAGTCGAGCAGATCCTTGTCCTCGGCCTGCTTGGCCTCGGTCTCCTTCTTCTCTTCCTCGGTCTCGAGGCCGAGGTCGTCGGTCGCAATGTTGCAAAACGGCTTGTCGGCGTAGGTCTTCATGGTGTCGACGAAGTACTCGTCGATCTGCGAGGTCATGCACAGGACATCGTAGCCCTTTTCATGCAGCTGCTCTGCCTGCGGCAGGCTGAGCAGACGCTTGACGTTCTCGCCGCAGGCGAAGTAGATCTTCGTCTGCTCGGCGGGCATGGCGTCGACATATTCCTTGAGAGAGACGAGCTTCGTCTCGCTCGTGTGGTAGAGCAGCAGGTCCTTGATCTCATCGACCTTGTCGCCCGTCTCGGTGACGGCGCCGGCACGCAGCATCATGCCGAAGGCGGCGTGGAACTGCTCGTACTTCTCGCGGTCGTTGGTCATGAGCTTCGTCAGCTCGGACTTGATCTTCTTGCCGAGGTTCGTGGCGATGAGCTTGAGCTGGCGGTCGTGCTGGAGCATCTCACGCGAGATGTTCAGCGACAGGTCGGGCGAATCGACCACGCCGCGGGCAAACGCATAGCACGGCGGCAGGAGGTCGGTGCACTTGTCCATGATCATGACGCCGGAGCTGTAGAGCTCGAGACCGGGGTCGGATTCGCGGGTGAACATATTCGCCGGGGCCTTGGCCGGGATGAACAGCAGCGCGCGGTAGGAGATCAGGCCCTCGGCGTTGACGCGGATGACGGCCAGCGGGTCGTCCTTGTCGTGGAACTTGTCCTTATAAAACGCGATGCACTCCTCATCCGTCGCTTCCTTGCGGCTGCGCTGCCAGATGGGGACCATGCTGTTGATGGTCTGCTCCTCGGTCTTCGTGACCATCTCCATCTTCGGCTCGCCCTTTTCGTCCTTCTCGCCGGTGTCGACCCAGTCGCTCTGCTCGACGTCCATGACGATCGGCCAGCGGACATAGTCGGAGTACTTGCGGATGAGCATCATGAGCTTCCAGTTTTCGAGATAGGTGGAGTACTTCTCGCCGGACTCGTCTTCTTTGATGTGCATGATGACGTCCGTGCCGACGGTGTCCTTCTCGGTCTCGGTGATGGTGTAGCCGTCCGCGCCGGTGCTGACCCACTGGTAGGCCGTGTCGCTGCCGTAGGCGCGGGTGACGACCGTGACCTTGTCGGCGACCATGAACGCGGAATAGAAGCCGACGCCGAACTGACCGATGATGTCGATGGCGGCGTCCTCCTGCGCGTTCTCGCCGAGGCCGTCCTTGAACTTCAGCGAGCCGCTGCGCGCGATGACGCCGAGGTTGCTGTCGAGCTCCTCCTTCGTCATGCCGATGCCGTTATCCGACACCGTGATCGTGCGCGCGTCCTTATCCGGGGTGACGCGGATCTTGAAATCGCTGCGCGCCATGCCCACGTTTTCATCCGTGAGCGACTGGTAGCAGAGCTTGTCGATCGCGTCCGAGGCGTTCGAGATGATCTCGCGCAGGAAGATCTCCTTGTGCGTGTAGATCGAGTTGATCATCATGTCGAGCAGTTTTTTCGACTCGGCCTTGAATTGTTTCTTTGCCATATCTATGCCTCCAAAAATTTTATTACACCTTCAGATCCGCACCGGCCTGCATGCAACAGCGGCCCACGGTACAGATTTTAATATTATAGCACATCGGCCGTTTTTTTCAACACCTGCCGCCAGAATAATTGGGATTGTGCAGCCCGTTTTTCATGGTATAATAGGGTGTTAAGAAAAAAATAAGATTCTGTGAGGTGGCTCCCATGAACGATCTGAAAGACCTGCTCGATGCGCGCCTGTTCCTGCTGGACATGGACGGCACGCTCTACCTCGGGGACGATGTGTTCCCCGGCGCGGTCGACTTCATCCACACGCTGGCCGATACCGGACGGCAGTACATTTACCTGACCAACAACTCCTCGCGCGCGGGCACGGACTACATCACGCGCCTGCGGCGTCTGGGCTTCCCGTGCGAGGCTGAGAACGTGTTCACCTCCGGCATGGCGACGGCGCTGTACCTCAACCAGCACTATGCGGGCAAACCCGTGTACCTCGTCGGCACGCAGGCGTTCCGCCGCGAGCTGCTCAGCTACGGCATCCCGCTCGTGGACGACGGCGCGGAGATCGTCGTGGCCGGGTTCGACACCGAGCTCGTGTACGAAAAGCTCGACAAGGCCGTGCACTTCCTGCGCCGCGGTGCGACCTTCATCGCCGCCAACCCCGACTGGGTCTGCCCCATGCCGGCCGGCGAGGTGCTGCCCGACTGCGGGAGCATCTGCGCGCTGCTGACCGCTGCCTCCGGCGTGCAGCCGACCTACATCGGCAAGCCGAACCGCAACATGGTCGACGTCATCTCGGCGCAGACCGGCGTGCCGAACGCGCAGATCTGCTGCGTGGGCGACCGGATCTACACCGACATCGCCGTGGCCGTGAATGCGGGCGCGCAGAGCGTGCTCGTCATGTCCGGCGAGACGGACGAGGCGATCCTCAAAGCGTCCGACGTGCAGCCGAAATACGTCCTGCGCGACGTGGCAGAGCTGGCGCAGATCCTGCGCGGCGGCGCAACGGCGTAAAAAAATTCAAAAAACGTTTGAAAATCGCTTGACATATCCGGACATAAATGTTAGGATGTGTTCAGTAAACATCGTTTTTGCAAATGATGTTGCGAATCCCTCGTTTGTGTTCTCTCTTCCACTTTGTAGCGTCCGGGTCTGCATCCGCCGCGGACGTGCAAGCACAAGCAAACAACAGCAGCCACGCCGGCGAACGCCGGTGTGGCTGCTGTTGCTTTTTCATCCTGTGTAAACGTGATACATAAGGTACTGGCGGAAACCAAAACGCTTCCACCTCATCCGCCTGACGGCGATGCAAAGATCTCATCCGAGGCGGGCCTTGCCCCCTCGGGCTCCCCCACGGCTCAGATATCGGCGCGGAACCATGCGCCGGGGCGGTAGTGCTCGAAGATGACGATGTCATAATCGCGCTCGTGCGTCCAGGCGCGGCTCGTCCAGCCGGCGCGCGCGGCGCCCATGGCCTCACACAGGCGCACGCTCAGCGGCTTCGGCCCGATCTTGTAGGCGATGAACTGCGGGCGGGCGATCACGTTCGTGAGCACGTTTCCGACGATGGCGGCCGCGGGCTTATTGAGCGCCTTGCCGTAGTCCTTCGGCGGCTGGCTGAGCTGGCCGCGCAGGATATCGGGCGCGTTGCGCCGGAACCACGCGACGATCGTGGGGTCAAAGCTCTCGACGCAGTACGGCCCGCCGTAAGTACGCAGGGCGGCGAGCGTCAGCGCGCACAGGCGGCGGTTATTGTGCCCGCGCTTGACCTCGAGCAGCAGCGGCACGCGGCCGCCGAGCGCTTCGAGCGCCTCGGCAAAGGTCGGGATGACGCAGTCGGTATCGCCGAGGCGCAGCGCGCGCAGCTCGGCGAGCGTGAAATCATCAATGACGCCCGGCACGCCGCACATGCGCTCGAGCGTATCGTCGTGGAACACGACGAGCTGGTCGTCCGCCGTCAGGTGCACGTCCATCTCGACGGCGTAGCCCGCCTCGGCCGCGGCGCGGAAGGCCGGGAGCGAGTTTTCCGGCACGGTGCCGTCCTCGGTGTGCAGGCCGCGGTGCGCATAATTGCGGTACAAAAACGGGGCTTTCTGCGCGCGCGTGGCGCGGCCCGGCGCGACGAGAAACGCAAACGCACCCGCGCAGGCGGCGGCCGGTGCGGCGATCTTGCAGGCAGTTTTCCAATTCATAACGAGTCCTCCTTTCGGCGGTGCGGACCGCCGGTTTGCTTTGTCCTTATTAAACAACAATTTCTGCTTTTCGTCAAATGCCTGTTGAATTGCCGGGCAAGGTATTGTAGAATGAGACAAATCCGATAGAGACTGATGGAGGTAATCCAGTGAAGCTCAACTACAAGCGCACCATCTGCGTTGGCTTTGCCTTTTTCCTGATCTGCGCCTTCTGGCAGGCGTATGACAACACCATCCCGCTGATCCTGACGAACAAGTTCGGCATGTCGCAGGCGTGGTCCGGCGTCATCATGGCGCTCGACAACATTCTGGCGCTGTTTCTGCTGCCGCTGTTCGGCGCGATCTCCGACAAGCACACCGGCAGGCGCGGCCGCCGCACGCCGTTCATCGTCTTCGGCACGATCGTCGCGGCCATCGCGTTCATCAGCCTGTCGCTCGTCGACGATGCGCAGTTGAAAAACATCGACGCGGCCGCCGCCATCGACGATCCCGCCGCGCTGCGCGTCGTGT
>HF985731.1:0-19356 GCA_000432375.1 Firmicutes bacterium CAG:103 | reverse complement strand
CGCGTCGTGTACCAGCAGGAGGCCGACCGCACGCTCAAGACCCCCGACGGCGAGACGTTCGTGCTCGAGGACACGTTCACCGAGGACGAGTTTGCCGCCATCACGAGTCAGGTCACAAACGCCGAGGGCAAGACCGTGACGAACCACGACTACACGAACTATGTCGTGCCCGCGCGCCAGGCCTATGCCCACCAGACGACCGTGCAGCACCCCGGCGCGCTCATCGGCTTTATCGTGCTGCTGCTCGTCGTGCTCGTGTCCATGGCCACGTTCCGCTCCCCCGCCGTCGCGCTCATGCCCGATGTTACCATCAAACCGCTGCGCAGCAAGGCGAATGCCGTCATCAACCTCATGGGCACTGCCGGCGGTATCCTCGTGCTGGCCATCGGCATGGCCTTCGCCACGAGCTCCGTGCGCAACTCGCTCATGAGCTACACGGCGTACTTCGCCGTGATCGCGGGCATCATGCTGGTGGCGCTGCTGATCTTCCGCCTGACGGTCAACGAGCCGAAGTTCGTGGCCGAAATGCAGGCCGACAGCAAGCGTTTCGGCATCGATAACGGCGACAATGACGACGCGCCCGCAGGCTCCGGCAAGCTCGGCAAGGCCGAGCGCCGGTCGCTCATCTTCCTGCTGCTGTCGATCGTGCTGTGGTTCTTCGGCTACAACGCCGTGACGTCGAAATACTCCGTCTACGCGAGCAACATCCTGCACAAGGACTACAACCTCACGCTCATGCTCGCGCAGGCCGCCGCCATCGTGGCCTACCTGCCCGTCGGCATCGTCGCGTCCAAGATCGGCCGCAAGAAGACCATCCTCGGCGGCGTCGTGATGCTGGCCGTCGCGTTCGGCGTGGCCGCTTTTCTCAACGCCGAGAGCCCCACGATGCTCATGAACGCCATGTTCTGCCTCGCCGGCATCGGCTGGGCCACCATCAACGTCAACTCGTTCCCGATGGTCGTGGAGATGTGCTCCGGCAGCGACGTCGGCCGCTACACCGGCTTTTACTACACGGCCAGCATGGCCGCGCAGGTCGTCACGCCGATGTTCTCCGGTTTCCTGATGGATAAGCTCGGCATGACCGTGCTCTTCCCCTACGCCACTATCTTCGTGGCCGGCGCGTTCGTGACGATGCTCTTTGTGCGCCACGGCGACAGCCGCCCCATACCCGCCAAGGGCCTTGAGGCGCTCGACGTGGACGATTGACCGAAATTCACATTTGGAGGATGCAAATACTATGGAACGTCTGACCCGCAAACTGAAAAAGGGCGGCTACTCCGCCAACCGGCACTCCGAGGCCCAGCTCACCGAGCGCCTTGACCAGCTCAAGGGCGTGCACAAACAGTGGCTGCAGGACGTGTCGGATATGATGACCGGCATGAAGCAGAGCGAGGCCGCCGGACAGGCCGGCGCGCTCACGCTCATGATGCTGCAGGCGGGCTACGCCGCGATCGTGCGCATCGGCCGCCGGTTCGAGAGCGTGTGCCCCGTCGAGGGCAGCGGCGACAACACCGCCACGGCGCTCGGCAAGCTCGAGGATCTGTACGAGCAGTGCGTGTCCGAGCTTGAGGACGTGGAGGAAGGACTCGAGGAGTGCCGCGAGAACGGCTTCACGGACGAGCTGGCCTATGACGAGCTCATGGTGACGAAGCTCGGTCTCACGCAGCTGACCAAGCAGTTCGACATCGCTACCGGCTATGCCGAGCCCGATCCGAAGCCGTACCAGTACCAGCCGAAAACGGACACACCGGCCGAATGAGCCGCTGTCATATTTCAAGAGAAAGAAAAGGAGACCCACCAACATGAAACGTACCTTTACCGCCATTGTCTGCACGCTGCTGCTCGTGGCCGTGCTCGCCGGCTGCGGCAGCACCAACCCGTTTGACGCCGCGGCCAAGACCTTCTCCGACGAGGGCATGACGATCACGCTCACGAGCGACTTCAGCAAGCAGTCCATGGACGGCTACACCGTGTGCTACGCCGCCAAAACGGCCGCCGTGTTCGCCCTGCACGAGACGAACGATCAGTTCGCCGCCGCCGGACTCAACGACGTGACGCTCGAGCAGTACGCCGCGCTCGTCATGCAGAACAACAGCAGCCGCAACCCCGTCGCGGGCGACGACATCAACGGCTGCCCGACGATCCTCTATGACTTCTACAACGAGGATAAGGACGTCGAGTACCGCTACCTCGCCGTGATGTATCAGGCGGACGACGGCTTCTGGCTCGTGCAGTTTGCGAGCGCGAAGGACGATTTTGACACCTACGAGCCGAGCTTCGTGGAGGCTGCCAAGAGCGTCAGCTTCGGCGCATAAGCGCAGCGGATCAGGCACAAACCGGCCGGCAGCGTGTTTGCTGCCGGCCGGTCCGGTTTTTTGGGCGGATGCCCATATGGAAAGGAGGCTGCGCGATGGCAGCGGCGACGGACGAACGGCTGATCTATGAGATCCTCTCCGCCGTGGGCGAGATCCCGGAGGGAAACGTTGCGACCTACGGGCAGATCGCGCGGCTGATCGGCCGGCCGAAAAACACACGGCTGGTCGGCCGCGTGCTCAGCCAGGCCGAGCGCTACGGCGACTATCCGTGCCACCGCGTGGTGGATCACAGCGGGCGGCTCGTGCCCGGCTGGGACGCGCAGGCGGCGCTGCTCGCGCACGAGGGCGTGACCCTGCGCGACGCGCAGCACGTGGATCTGCGGCGATACCAGTGGCAGTGCGAATGAAAGCGCAAGGCCCTCCGCACCGGGTGGAACGGAGGCGTTTCAGCGAGTCAAAAAAGCCTCGCAGAGGTGGCCTTCCGCAGGCGGCAAAAAAGTGAAATCATTTTCTCTCGCGACATGTGCGTGAGAGAAAATACTTTTCAGGCTGCAAGTGTGGACTTTGTGCGCCATCGGCGTACAAAGTCTGTGCGCAGCAGACTGCAAGCCTTTTGGCGGAAAACCTTTATGGGTTTCCGCCATACGCAAAAAACCTCCGCGCCGAATGGCACGGAGGTTTTTGTCTGTGTAAGGGTCGATTACTTGAGTTCGACAGAAGCGCCGACTTCCTCGAGCTTCTTCTTGAGCTCCTCGGCCTCGTCCTTGGAGACCTGCTCCTTGATGGCGCAGGGGACACCCTCGACCTTCGCCTTGGCTTCCGCCAGGCCCAGGTTGGTGATCTCACGGACGGCCTTGATGACCTTGATCTTCTGATCGCCGAAGCCGGTCAGAACGACGTCAAACTCGGTCTTCTCCTCGGCGGCAGCAGCAGCGCCGGCCACCGGAGCGGCGGCAACAGCGGCAGCGGCGGAAACGCCGAACACATCTTCGATCTCGTGCACGAGCTCGGACAGCTCGAGGACGGACATAGCCTTGATCTCTTCGATCATAGCAGTGACTTTTTCGCTAGCCATGGTAATTTTCCTCCTAAATAGTTAAGTGAAGTGGTCGCCTTATTCGGCGGCGGGAGCTTCGGCCTCGGCAGGTGCGGCGGCGCCGCCCATCTGCTCGACGACCTGGTTCAGGCAGACGGCCAGACCCGTGATGGGGGCCAGCATCGTGCCCAGGACCTTGGAGTACAGCGCATCCTTGTTCTGGAGCTGCGCGATCTCCGCGATCTCAGCGTCACTGAGGACCTTGCCCTCGAGGAACGCGCCCTTGACGATGAACTTCTCGTCCTTCGCCATCTTTTCGCTCATGTCGTGGATCATGCGGATCGGGACGATCGGATCGGCCGTGCTGGTTGCGAGCGAAGTCGTACCATTGAGCAGATCACTCATTGCCTCGAGACCGACGTCCTTGAGCGCAAAGCGGGTCAGGGTGTTTTTGACGACGGAATACTCCACGTCATTCTGACGCAGCTCGGTACGCAGCTTGGTGTCTTCATCGACGGTGATGCCCTTGTAATCGACGAACACGCCGGCGCTGGCGTCCTTGAGCCGCTCGGTCAGAGCGGCGACGATCGCCTGCTTCTCGCTGAGAACTTTTGCGTTCGGCATAGTGTGATTTCACCTCCGTGTGAAAGATACACGCCCAAAAAAATTTCCGCGGCCAAAGCCCCGGAAACAGAAAAAGAAACATCATAATGGATGCATCCTCGGCAGGATTTCCGCGGTCAAGCCACCTGCTGTCTTTGGAGCGCTACAATAGAATACCAGATGCGCCCGCGCGTGTCAAGCATTTTTCTCGCGGCGGCGCGGTTTTTTTAAAAGGAGATGGCCCCCGGAGGAGTACCGGAGGCCATCGCAAAAAAATCCCACAAAAAACTTTTACCCTAAACTGCTGTAATCAGTCTAGCATAATTTTACACGTGTGTCAAGCCTTTTTGCGGCGATCCGCGCCCCGGCGGAGGCGGCCGTCGCGCCGCTCACCAGTCCATGCTCCCGAGCCCCTCGCCGAGCGACATGCCGCAGCGGCCGTGGCCGGGATAGAGCGTGAGCTCCGGCGGCAGCGCGCGCAGAAACGGCACGGTCCTGTCCATGAGCACGGCGGCGTCGCCCCCGCGCAGGCGCGTAATGACGGCAAAGCCCGGCACGAGCGAGTCGCCGCTGAAAAAGGCGTCCGGCCCGATGCGGTAGCACGCGCTGCCGCGCGAATGGCCGGGCGTGGCGTAGCCCTCGAGGTGCAGCGCGCCCCAGTCGAGCGCGATGTGATCGCCGAAGGTCATGTCCGGGGCATACGTCTCGGTCTTGAGGTGCAGGCCGCGCAGAAAGTCACGTGCCTCCGCCCCGCGCGACACGCTCAGCGCCGCGAGCAGCACAGGCGTCGTGTTGCCGGGGTTGCGCAGCCAGGGGGTGCAGTTTTCCTGCCAGAGGGTGCGCGCCGAGAGCGCGCGCTGCATCCGGCCGAGGCCGGAGATGTGGTCGATGTGCTCATGCGTGAGCACGATCAGCGCGTGATACCCCTGCAGGCGCTGCATGGTCGCCTCGTCCGGCCAGGGGTCGAGGACGATCGCGTCGCGCCCCTGCGTGACGACGTACATATTGGAACCGATGGGCGGAAAGGGAATGCGTTCGATCTGCATAGGCCGTCAGTCCTCCCGGGGCAGGGCGAGCAGCCGGCGGCTGAGCGGCAGCTCGGACGGAAGGCTGTTTTCCAGCGTGACGGCGCCGTGGCTGCCGCCGCGGACCCAGCCGCGGCGCACGAGCTGGCGCAGCGTTTCGCGGGCGGTGCCGTCGCTGCCGTCGTAGAGCGTAACATTGCCGCCGAGGGCGGCGCGGATGGCCCGGCGGGCGAACGGGAAGTGCGTGCAGCCGAGCACGGCCGCATCCACGCGGCCGGCATACGGGCCGAGCTGCCGCGCGAGGTAGGCCGTGAGCGCGGGGGAATCGAGCTCGCCCCGCTCGACGAACTCCACCAGCTCCGGGCACGGCAGCGGCACGATCTCGGCGCAGCCGGCGCACTGGTGCATGAGCGCGACGAACTTCTCCTCCCGCAGCGTCAGCGGCGTGGCCAGCACGAGCACGCGCCGGTGGTGCGCCACGGCGGGCTTGAGCGCCGGCTCGATGCCGATGACGGGGATGTCCGGAAAGGCGGCGCGCAGCGGGCCGATGGCCGCGCTCGTGGCCGTGTTGCAGGCGATGACGGCGGCCTTGATGCCGCGGTCATACAGCCGGCCGATGACATCCTGCGTCAGGCGGCGGACCTCCGCGACCGGGCGCACGCCGTAGGGGGCGTTGGCCGAATCGCCGAAATAGAGAAAGTCCTCCCCCGGCAGGCGCTGCACGAGCGCGCGCAGGACACTGATGCCGCCGAGGCCGGAATCAAACACCGCGATCGGAAGCTCCGTCCGCTCCATGGTACGCCCTCCTTCCCGAATTTCGTACAGAATGCATCTATTGTACCACATTCGGCGCAGTTTTCAAGTCAGGCGATGGCGCGCCGCCGGGCACGTCCGCGCACAGTTGGTGCGTGAGCAGGATGGAAAGCGTCTGGTTGCAGGCGATCATGGACGCGGCGACGCCCGTGCAGAGCATGGCGCCGAAGGGGGTGATGCGCCGGCTCATGCGCGCGATGCCCGCCCTGGCCGTGTCGAGCAGGCCGGTGGCCTGAAAGATGCCGGAATAGGCCGCCGAAAGCATGAAAACATCCCCCGGAGCGATGCTCCGGGGGATGTTTTTCGGCGACAGGCTCGCAGTCTGCTGCGCGCCTGTCTGTGCTTACTTGTTCCAGGGGTTGGCCGGGTCGGGGTCCGTCGGGTCCCAGCCGCGGTTCGGGCTGGAGATGTCCAGCCACGGAGCGGACGGCTTCGGCACGGGGAGAGACGAGGCGTTGTAGATCGACACCGTCGTACCGAGCGGGCAGTTGTCATAGATCCACTTCGCGTCCGCCACCGTCAGGCGCACGCAGCCGTGCGAGCAGACTGTGCCGAGCTGGTTATACAGCCGGTAGGACAGGTCGTTTTTATTCGGGCTGTTGTACGGTGAGGAGTGGAAGAGATAGTTTCCGGTGATCTGCGTGCAGTACTGCCCCCAGCAGCCCTGCAGCGGATGCCAGGCTGCCTTGAACGGCGTGCGGAACGTGCCGATCGGCGTGGTCCGGCCGGGGCCGCAGACGAAGGCGTGGTGGAGGATGGAGTAATCGCCGCTCATGTCCAGACCGTACACGAGCACCGTGCACTGGTTGCGCACGACCTCGAGCTTGTACGGATACTGCGCGCGCTGGAGCTGCGCATACTCCGCGTCCGTATAGTTGTTGACCGGGACGATGAACGTGGTGCGGATCACGTCCGTGCCGCACATAAGCAGGATCTCCACGGTGTGCTGCGCGGGCATATTGCGCTTCCAGACGGACTCTTCCACGTGGAAACCCGGCGTGATGGACTTGCCGTCGAGCGTGTAGTGGCGCGTGCGCTGCTGCACGCCGTCCACATACCAGATGAGGGTCGCCCCGCCCGGTGTGGTCTGATATTCCGACGGGAAATAACGGTAGGTCACGTACAGGTCGACGGCTCGGCACTCCGGAGAGAGCGCAGGCACGGGGTCGGTCGTGAGTATGTCAACGCCACGGAGCATGGGGTCATACTCCGCGCTGGTGCGGTCGGCCGCAAGCGTGACGGTGCAGCCGCGCGCAAGCAGGCGCACGAGCGCAGCGCGGCCCGCGCCCGCGACGGTCGTATCCTCAGCCGCGACGGCGAGCGTGTCGACCGTGCCGCCGACGGTAACGGTGCCGTTCGGGTCGGTGCGCACGACGAGCGTGCCGGTGATGTTCATGCCGCCGAGGTCACGCCCGGCAGAGCCGCCGAGATAGAGCGTGCCGGTGAAGGCGTCCGCCGTCAGGGGCGCGGCGCCGGTATAAATGACGCGGCCGGAGGCCGGGAGCGCAGCGGCATCGGAGCAAAACTGCAAGCCGAGATTATAGAGCATCTGCGCGATCTCGGCACGGGTGATGCTGGCCGTGGGGTGCAGGCTGCCGTTATCGCCGTTGACGATGCCGGCCTTGACCAGGCCGCCCACCTTGGCGACCGCCCAGCTGCCGACGGATGAAGCGTCCCGAAACGCCTGAATGTCGGCGGCCGTACCGTCGGGCACGGCGAAGGCGCGGGCGATGACGATCATCGCCTCCTGGCGCGTGATGCTGCGGTTCGGCCCCATCGTGCCGTCACCGTAGCCGTTGAAGATGTTCATCTGCGCGGCGGTGCTCAGCTCCGAATAGTACCAGGCGGTGGTGCTGACATCGGTAAGATGTGCAATGTCCTTGCCCGCCGTGCAGCCAAAGACGCGCACGAGCATGGCGGCCATCTGGGCGCGCGTGGCGTTGTCATTCGGCATCATGTTGCCGCTGGGATCGCCGAACAGGATACGGTGATCGCGGGCAAAATCCAGCGCCGCCTGATACCACGGGCCGGACGGCGTCGGTACGGGCGAAGGCTCGGGCGAAGGCGCGGACGTCGGCTCGGGCAAAGGCTCAGAGCTGGGTTCCGGGCTGGGTTCGGGATCGGTCGTGGGCGTCGGCTCCGTTACGGAGGCGGTGGGCTGCACGGGGTCAGGCTCTGCGGCGACGACCGGCACGACGGCCAGCGTCAGCACGCACGCAAGCACGAGCAGCAGAGACAAAAGGCGTTTGCGCATGGTTTTCTCCTCCCTGTTTTCCTGTTGGGTGTGCGATAATCTCATTATACCGGACGGCGGTGATTTTTCAACATATTTCCCGGCGATTTCAACTTTTTTAAGTTTTTATGACATACAAAAAGCAGCGCGCCGGGCGGCACGCTGCAAGTTGACATAATTCGGTTTACATAATTACAAGTTTAGCAGTTCCGCCACGTCGTCCTCCCCGTAGACGCGGATGCCGTGCGCGGACAAAAGCGCCGCGGTGACGCCGTCGCCGGGCACACGTGTGCCGGTGAACGTGCCGTCGTAGATCTCCCCTTTGCCGCACGAGGGGCTGCGCTGCTTGAGCAGGGCGGCCGTGCAGCCGAAGCGCTGCGCGAGGGCGAGCGTCTGCTGCGCGCCGCGGGTGTAGGCGTCCGTGACGTCGACACCGGTGCGCGCAACGACGCGGCTGCCCAGCCGCTCGGACGGGGCGCGCGGCGTCGGCAGGCCGCCGAGCTGCTCCGGGCAGGCGGGCACGCTGCTCCGGGCAGGCGGGCACGAGAACGTGCCGGGCCATCAGTTCGCGCAAAACGCTGTCAGGAAGGCCCTTGGACGCGCCGTCATACCGGCAGGCGACGCCGAGCAGGCAGGCGCTGACGAGAACGGTCATCGCGCGCCCCGCTTTCCGCGGCTCCACGTGAAGCCGAAGATCATGCCGAGCACGCCGCCGGCGATGTGCGTGAGCTGCGCGAGACCGGCAGAACCGGTGACGGCCAGAAAGATCTCGCCGCCGAGGTAGAAGATGAGCACGAGGATGAGCGTGAGCGGGATCGTGCCGGTGCGCATCCCGGCAAAGGACGCGAGCACGATGAGCATGAACACGACGCCGGACGCGCCCATGAGCGCGCTGTTCGGGAAGAAGAACCACAGCACCAGCCCCGTGACGAGCGCCGTGAGCGCGATGGCGAGCAGGATGCGCTTGCCGCCGAAGCGCTCCTCCGCCGTCGGGCCGACGACGAGCAGCATGACGATGTTGCTGCAGTAGGCGGCAAAATCCGGGTGGCCGAGCACGTGCAGGAAAAAGCGCGGATAGGTCAGCCAGTCCGTCAGCGGCGAGCGGTAGACGCAAAAGAGGTTCTGCGTCGTCCAGCCGTCGGTGAGCTTGCCGAGGCCGAGCGCGAGCAGGCTCAGCAGCGCGAACGTGAGGATGACGGGCGAATTATACAGGATCGTGATGGAGCGTTTCTTCATAAGTACCTCTCAAAACCAAACACGCGCAGGTCGTCCGGGACCG
Organism: Firmicutes bacterium CAG:103; assembly: GCA_000432375.1. Taxonomy (GTDB): domain Bacteria; phylum Bacillota; class Clostridia; order Oscillospirales; family Oscillospiraceae; genus CAG-103. The sequence continues at coordinate 10,052 of HF985731.1, read as the reverse complement.
GCGCGGTGATGTGCAGGAGCTGCCCGGTGACGGGCTGCGTGAGATCGGCCGCGGCCGAATGCAGCGCGGGGCGCGCGAGCAGCGACGCATCGCCGCCGTAGCGCGCATCGCCGAGCAGCGGATGGCCGAGCGCGGCGAAGTGGACGCGGATCTGGTGCGTGCGGCCGGTGCGCGGCGTGACACGCAGGAGCGTGTACCCGTCCCGCTCGGCGAGCACGGTGTAGTCCGTGACGGACGGCTGGCCGTCCGGTGATATGGTGCGGCGGGTCGTGCCGTCGTCCGCGCGGGCGATGGGCAGGTCGATCGTGCCGCTTACCGGCAGGCCAACACCGCAGGCGACGGCGAGATACGTGCGCTGGAAGCCGTCGGTGTGCAGCACGCGGCGCAGCCGGTCGTGCACATAGCCGCTGCGGGCGACGAGCATGACGCCGGACGTGCCGCGGTCGAGCCGGTTGACGGGGTGAAAAACGGCGTCCGGGCCGAGATAGGCGGCCAGCGCGTTGGCGACCGTGGGGTCGCCGCGGTCGTACCCGCCGTGCACGGCCATGCCGGCGGGCTTATTGAGCGCGAGCAGGTCGGCGTCTTCATACAAAATGTCCAGCGGCACGGCCACGGGCGTGAAGCGGCCGCCGGAGCGCTTGTCGTCGATGCGCACGGTGAGGGTGTCCCCCGCCGCGACGCGGTCGACGGTGCGGGCGTGCGCGCCGTTGAGGCAGATGCCGTCCGGCACGGTCTTGACGCGGGCGATCGCCCCGTCGGCCATGCGCAGTTCACGCCGGAGCAGGCTTTTGACCGTGCGGCCTGCCTGCTCCGGCGTGACGGTGAGCGTCAGCCGTCGCATTCCTGCGCGGCCAGCGCGGCGGCGTATGCGGCGCGGGTGCGGCTGTCAAAGCAGACCATGCGCACACGCGTGATCTCGGGATGGTCGGCAAGGTAGGCCGTGATCTCGCGCACGGCGATCTGCGCCGCCTGATCCAGCGGGAAATGGTAGATACCCGTGCTGATGGACGGGAAATCGACCGTATGGCAGCCGTTCTCGCTCGCAAGGCGCAGGCAGTTGCGGTAGCAGCTGGCCAGCAGCTCGGGCTCGCCGTGCTGCCCGTCGCGCCAGCGCGGGCCGGGCGTGTGGATAACGTGGCGCGCCGGCAGGCGGTAGCCGCGGGTGATCTTCGCCTCGCCGGTGCGGCAGCCGTTGAGGCCGCGGCACTCGTTGAGCAGGCCGGTGCCGGCGGCCATGTGGATGGCGCCATCCACCCCGCCGCCGCCGAGCAGCGAGCAGTTGGCGGCGTTGACGATGGCGTCGACATCCGACTTCGTGATGTCGCCCTGAATAATTTCCAAACGGTTCATGCGTTGACCTCCCTGTCGTTGATGGTGACGGTGATGTGATCGTCCTGCGCGTCGATGCCGATGTCTCCGGCGGCCTTGCGCCGGGCGACGATGGCGGAAGCGATGGCGTCCTCCACGTCGCGCTGGATGGTGCGGCGCAGGTTGCGCGCGCCGTAGGTCTCGCTGTAGCCCTTACGGACGAGGTAGTCGATGACGGCGGGCGTCCAGTGCAGGGTCATGCCGCGCTCGGCCATGGCGGCGCGCACTTCGTCGAGCATGAGGGCGGCGATGGCGCGGAAGTTTTCCTCCGTGAGGTGGTTGAAGTAGACGATCTCGTCGATGCGGTTGAGAAACTCCGGACGCAGGAACTCATTGAGGGCGCGCTGCGCGCGCTCGCGGCTCTGATCGTCCGTGCTCAGGCCGAAGCCGAGCGCGCCGGTGCGCGTGTTGCTGCCGGCGTTCGTGGTCATGATGATGACCGTGTTTTCAAAATTCACGGTGCGGCCCTGCGCGTCCGTGATGCGGCCGTCGTCGAGGATCTGCAGCAGCAGGTTCATGACGTCCGGGTGCGCCTTTTCGATCTCGTCGAAGAGGACGACGGAGTACGGGCGGCGGCGGATCTTCTCCGTGAGCTGGCCGGCCTCGTCATAGCCGACGTAGCCCGGGGGCGAGCCGATCATGCGCGAGACGGAAAACTTCTCCATATACTCCGACATATCCAGCCGGATGAGCGACTCGGGCGCGTGGAAGAGCTCGTCGGCGAGGCGCTTGACCAGCTCCGTCTTGCCGACGCCGGTGCCGCCGACGAACAGAAAGCTCACAGGCTTGCGCTTGGCCTGCAGGCCGACGCGATTGCGCCGGATGGCGGCGCAGACGGTGTCGATGGCCTGATCCTGGCCGACGATGTGCGCGCGCAGCCGGTCGCCGAGACCGGCGAGCTGCTCGAACTCATCGGCGCGGATGCTCGCGGCCGGGATCTTCGTCCAGAGCTCGATGATGCGCGCGAGGTTATCCGCCGTGAGCTCCGGGCGGCCCTTGGCGCGCAGGGCGTCGAGCTCGGTCTGCAGCTGCATCTCGCGGCTGCGCAGCTCGGCGATGCGCTCGTAGCGGCGGTCGAGCTCCTGCTCGTCATACTCGTCGCCGGTCTTCGGCGGCGCGGAGGCCAGCAGCTCGCGCTCGCGCGCGTAGTCGCCGATCTCCTTTTCGACCTCGTCCGCGCGGATGAGGTCGGGGTTTTTCAGGTTCACGTCCGAGCAGGCCTCGTCGATGAGGTCGATGGCCTTGTCGGGCAGGAAGCGGTCGGTGATATAGCGCTCGCTGAGCACGACGGCGAGGCGGCACATGTCGTCCGGGATGACGACGCCGTGGAAGTCCTCGTAATAGCGGCGCACGCCCTTGAGGATCTCGACGCTGTCGTCGATGCTCGGCTCGGCCACCGTGACGGGCTGGAAACGGCGCTCGAGGGCCGCGTCTTTTTCAATGTGCTTGCGGTACTCGGCGAACGTCGTCGCGCCGATGACCTGGATCTCGCCGCGCGAGAGCGCCGGCTTGAGGATGTTGGCAGCGTTCATGCTGCCCTCGGCGTCGCCCGCGCCGACGATGTTGTGCACCTCGTCGATGACGAGGATGATGTTGCCGACGCGGCGGATCTCCTCGATGAGGCCCTTCATGCGGCTCTCGAACTGGCCGCGAAACTGCGTGCCCGCCACGAGCGCCGTGAGGTCGAGCAGGTAGACCTGCTTGTCGCGCAGCTTATAGGGCACGTTGCCCTCCGCGATGCGCTGGGCGAGGCCCTCGGCGATGGCCGTCTTGCCGACGCCGGGCTCACCGATGAGGCAGGGGTTATTCTTCTGGCGGCGGTTGAGGATCTGGATGACGCGCTCGAGCTCCTCGGCGCGGCCGACCATGGCGTCGAGCTTGCCGTCGCGCGCGCGCTGCGTGAGGTCGATGCAGTAATTATTCAGGAACTTGAGCTTGCGCGGGGCAGCGCCGCGCTTATCGGCCGCGCTGCCGTCGGCGTGCGGCGGCTCGGACGCGGCGGCGGCAGCGTCCTGCGCCGGGGGCGGGTTCTGGTTGAAGAGGCGGGGCTGGTTGAAGAGGCGGTTGAGAAACGGGAAGGTCGCGGTCTTGCCGTCGTCCTCGTCGGTGTCGGCATCGGAAGCGTCGGCATCCGCATCGGCCGCACCGTCGCCGCCGAGCATGCCCATGCTGCCGAGCATTTCCGCCACGTCGCCGGTGAGATTGTCGAGATCGGCGTCCGAGATGCCGAGCTTTTCCATCATCTCATCGACGGGCTTGATGTGCAGCTCGCGCGCGCAGCGCAGGCACAGGCCCTCATTGTGGGACTCTCCGTTTTCGATTCGTGTGATAAAGATCACCGCTACGTTTTTCTTGCAGCGGGAGCAGAGTGTAGGCTGCATAGACTGGTTCTCCTGTTCGATAGATTCCGTACGCGCCGGTCACACGCCCACGCCGAGCGTGAGCACGTCGATGGCCTGCAGCGCTTTTGCCAGGGCGGTGTGCGCGAGCGTGTCGCGGCCGATGACGGGCCCGGCAAACTGCAATGCCCAGCACAGCAGGATGCCGAAGCACACGCCGTTGACCGCGCCGAAGGCGGCGCCGCCAATGTCGTTGAGTTTCTCCCGGTTCGGGAGCTGAAAGGCCAGGTTCGGCAGGTTGCCGATCGCGGCCAGAATGAGCAAAATGAGCAAAAAGCCGACGGACGTGACGAGCACATAGCACAGCCGCGCGCAGTAGACCTGCGTCATGGCGGCGCGCAGCGTGATGTCCTGCTCGTCGCGCATGGCGAGCGCGGCGCTGGCCATGCGCCGCGCCGGCCGGCCGGTGACGCCGGCGGCGGCAAAGCACTGCTCGGCGTATTCCTGCGCGGTGTCGGGGTGCGCGGCGACCCAGTCCTCGCCCGAGAGGCCGGCGTCGTTATCCGGCAGCTCCGTGGCGACCACGTCGAGCTGGCCCTCAAAGTACCCGCCGGCAAACGGCTCCGCCACCGGCAGGAGCCGGTCGGAAAACAGGCCCGCGAGCAGCGCCGCGCCGTAGAGCGCGACGACGATGGCGGCCAGCTGCGCGGCACTGAGGATCAGCCCGCGGCGGTAGCCGCTCCAAACGGCGGCCAGAAAAATGGCGGCAAGCACCACTGTCAATACGATCTTCATGGGTGTATCCCTGTTCTTTCTCTCTAGACTGCGGGGGTCAGAAGGCGAGCACCTCGGCGCTCGAGCCGCTCAGGAGCAGCGCCGCGCCCCGGCGCAGCAGCACCGAGCGGCGGACGCCGAGCAGGTTCTGCTCGACGGACTTGATCTCATCGAGCTGCTGGTTATAGAGCGTGAGCCGGTCGCTGTACTGCACGAGCACCTGCTTGCCGTTAACCGACAGGCTCGTGACGGCGCCGGTGGTCTCGCACTTACCGAGTTCGCTGCCGGAGGCATTGACCGTGACGAGCTGCTCGGCGCTGCCGGAGCGGTAGCGGCTGAGCGCGAGGGTGACAAAGCCGTCGCCCTCAGCGGCGTAGTCATACAGGTACAGGTCGCCAAAGGGGTACTCGGCGGTGAGCTTTGCGTTATCGTCAAAAAAGGCCAGGCGCGTCTGCGACACGCAGCAGACCTTGCCGCCGCGCCAGAAGAGGTCGGCAAAGAGCTCGTCGGCGCACGCGGCGCTGCCGCGCTCGTCTTCGCTCGTGAGCGCGAACGTGTGCACGACACTGCCGGAATCCTGCAGGCAGAGCGCGGCGAGATACTTCCCGTCCGGGCTCACGGCGGCGCGCACGAGGTAGCCCGTGCCGGAATACCAGACATAGACGGCCTTGCCGGAGGTGTCATACACCGTGACGGCGCCCTTATAGCCCGCGGCGTCCGAGCAGACGGCGAGATAGCCGCTGTCGCTCAGGTCGGCGCTGATGATCTCGCCGGCGGGCTCGATATCGGTCTTATTGCCCTTGAAATCCGCCACGCACAGCGTCGTGCCGCCGATGTCATAGGCGCACACGCGCTCGCCGCCGACGGAGATGCCCGGCTGCGAGAGCGTGAAGATCTCGTGCAGGACGGTCTTGCCGTTTTCATCGAGCAGCTGCAGGCCGCTCGAGGACACGACCGCGAGGCGGCTGTCCACCGTGCGGAAGGTGCGGCTGGCGCTGGAGTCGAACGTGTAGGGCGCGCTGTCGTCCAGATAGTCGCTCGCCGAACCGGGCCGGTCGCGCAGCAGCAGATACAAAAACAGCAGCACGGCCAGCACGCACACCGCCACGANNNACAACGCACACCGCCACGATGACGGTCTGCCGCAGCCTGGGATTGTGTTTTGGGTGGTCGTTCATGGACATTCCTCCCCTATCCGCCGGGCGGACGCGGCGTCAGGCCTGATTCATCATATCGCCGACGGCGCCGTCGTACCACACGCGGTTGAGATACAGCCCCTGCGGGGGCATGGTCGGTCCTGTGAGCCGCCGGTCGCGCGTGGCCAGCAGCGCCGGGATGGCCTCCGGCTCGATCTTGCCGTAGGACGCATAGACCATGGTGCCGACGATGGCGCGCACCATATTATACAGGAAGCCGTCGGCGCAGACGGCGATGGAGATGAGCGGGCCGTCGCGCTCGGCGCGGCACCAGTGCACCGTGCGCACGGTCGTGCGCGTCTCGGTGCCGACGGAGCGCACGGCGGCAAAGTCGTGCGTGCCCTCAAAGGCGCGGCCGGCGCGCGCGAGGCGCGCAAAATCCAGCGGCTGCGGATAAAAGCAGACGCGGTGCTCCAAAAACGCATCGCGGATGCGGGAATTGTAGATCTGATAGACGTATTCTTTCTGGATGCACGAGCCGATGGCGTTGAAGTCCTCCGGCGCGGCAACGGCGTCGACCACGGCAATGTCCGCCGGGAGGCGGGCATTGACCGCGAGGGGCACGCGGTCGATCGGGATCGTGCAGTCGGTGCGGAAATTGGCGCAGTAGCGCTTAGCGTGCACGCCCGCGTCCGTGCGGCCGCAGCCGACGACCTTGATCGGCTCGCCGCAGACCTTCGTGAGCGCGCGCTCGAGGGTCTCGGCGACGGTGACGTCCGTCTTCTGCACCTGCCAGCCGTGATAGGCCGTGCCGTCATACTGCAGGCGCAGGGCGATGTTGCGTCTCACAGGCCGAACCTCGCCAGCACGATCACGCCGGCAAGCACGAGCGCACTCCAGACCATGGCAAGCGTGTCGCGCGTGCACCAGGTGAGCTGCTTCATGCGCGTGCGGCCCTCGTCGCCGTGATAGCAGCGGCACTCCATGGCCACGGCCAGCTCGTCCGCGCGGCGGAATGCCGACACGAACAGCGGCACGAGCAGCGGCAGCAGCGCCCGGGCGCGCTGAAAGAGGTTGCCGGTCTCAAAATCGGCGCCGCGCGCTTTCTGCGCGGACATGATCTTGTCGGTCTCCTCGATGAGCGTGGGGATGAAGCGCAGGGCCATGGACATCATCATGCTCATCTCGTGCACGGGCGCTTTGAGCTTCTTGAGCGGGCCGAAGAGGATCTCCATCGCGTCGGTGAGCGCGATGGGCGACGTGGTATACGTCAGCAGGAACGTGCCGGCGATGAGCATCGTGATGCGCAGGACCATGAACACGGCGCGCACGAGGCCCTCATAGGTGATGGTGATCTTCCAGACGGACACGAGCTCGCGCCCGGGCGTGAAGAAGATATTGAGCACGGCCGTGAGCGCGATGATGATCCACAGCGGCTTGAGCCCGCGGAGGATGACTTTCAGCGGGATGCGCGAGAGCGCGATGCACACGCCCGTGACGATGAGCATGACGGCGTAGGACACGTAGCTTTGGGCCGTGAACAGCGCCGCGATATAGACGATGGTCAGCAGGAGCTTGCAGCGCGGGTCGAGCCGGTGCACGATGCTGCTGCCGGGGAAAAACTGGCCGAGGGTGACGTCCTTCAGCATACGCCCGCCTCCTTCCCGACGGCGAGCAGCGCGTCCGTAAGCTGCTCGAGCGTATAGATCGACGGCGGGAGCGCAACGCCCCGGTCGCGCAGCGCCTGCGCGATGCGCGCACTCTGCGGCACGTCAAGGCCGATATCCAGCAGCTCCTGCGTGTGGGCAAAGACCTCCGCCGGTGCGCCGTCAAAGGCGACGTGCCCGGCGTGAAAAACGATGAGCCGGTCGGCGATGCGCGCGGCATCGTCCATGCTGTGCGTGACGAGCAGGACGGCCGAGCCGGTCTCGCGCCGGTAGGCGGCGATGTTTTCGAGCACGCCGCGGCAGCCCGCGGGGTCAAGGCCGGCCGTGGGCTCATCGAGGATGAGCACCTGGGGGCGCATGGCGATCACGCCGGCGATGGCGATGCGGCGCTTCTGCCCGCCGGAGAGCTCGAGCGGCGAGCGCTCGAAGAGCGACTCGTCCACGCCGGCAAAGCGCGCGGCCTCGCGCACGCGCGCATCGACCTCCTCCGTGGAGAGCCTGGCATTTTTCGGGCCGAAGGCGATGTCCTGATACACCGTCTCCTCAAAGAGCTGGTGCTCGGGATACTGAAAGACGAGGCCGACCTGAAAGCGCACGTCGCGCGTGGCGACCTTGCTGCGGTGGATGTCCTCCCCGTCGAAGAGCACGGTGCCGGACGTGGGCGCGAGCAGGCCGTTGAGGTGCTGGATGAACGTGCTCTTGCCGGAGCCCGTGTGGCCGATGATGCCCACGAACTGCCCGGCGGGGATGGCGAGATCAATATCGTCGATGGCGACTTTTTCAAAAGGCGTTCCGGCGCTGTAGACGTGCCGGAGATGATCCGCCCGGATGATTGGCGTCATAATTTCGTTTCCTTTATCTATCGGTGAAGATCGGTGGTTACGGTTTCAGAGCGGCAGCGACGGCGTCCGCACAGTCGGACACCGTGAGCGCGTCGAGCGGCACGTCCATGCCGTGCGCGCGCAGCGCGTGCAGCAGCCGGACGGTGACGGGCGCGGTCAGGCCCTCCCGTTTCAGCAGATCGACCTGCGAGAAGACCTGCTTCGGCGCACCGTCGGCAACGACGGCGCCGTTCGAGAGCACGATGACGCGGTCCGCGCCGATGCACTCTTCCATATGGTGCGTGATGAGCACGACCGTGATGCCCTGCTCGCGGCAGAGCTTCGTGGCCGTGTCGATGACCTCGCGCCGGCCGGCCGGATCGAGCATGGCCGTCGGCTCGTCGAGCACGATGCACTTGGGCTGCATGGCGATGACGCCCGCGATGGCCACGCGCTGCTTTTGCCCGCCGGAGAGCAGGTGCGGCGCGTGCAGGCGAAAATCATACATGCCGACCTGCTTGAGCGCGGCATCCACCCGCGCGCGTATTTCCTGCGGCGGGACGCCGAGGTTCTCGGGCGCGAAGGCCACGTCGTCCTCGACGACGTTGGCGACGATCTGGTTATCGGGATTCTGAAAGACCATGCCCACCGTGGCGCGCACGGACAGGAGATTGTTCTCGTCGGACGTGTCCATGCCGTCGACGTACACCTTGCCGCCGGTCGGCAGCAGGATGGCGTTGAAGTGCTTGGCGAGCGTGCTCTTGCCGGAGCCGTTGTGCCCCAGCACGGCCACGAACGAGCCGCGCGCGATCTCGAGCGAGAGGTCGCCGAGCGTGGGCCGCTCCTCGCCGGGGTAGGTAAAGGTCAGATGTTCGGTTCGTAAGATCGGTTCCATGGTGTTCCTTTCCGCTCAGCGCTCCCAGCGGCAGGCCGCCCCGCACGGCAGCACGAGACCGGACGCCGTGACCGGCAGGCCCAGCTCCTGCGATTCACTGCGGCCGCCGAAGCGCCGGGCGAAAATGCTCTCCGAGAGATACGTGAGCACCGACGGGCTCAGACCCGTGGTGTAGGAATTGATGATGACAAAGAGCGGATCGTCCGACAGCACGCCGGACACCAGCTCCACAAACGGCCAGAGGTTCGTCTCGAGCTTCCAGACCTCGCCGCCCGGGCCGCGGCCGTAGCTCGGCGGGTCCATGATGACGGCGTCATAGCGGTGGCCGCGGCGGATTTCCCGCTCGACGAACTTGCCGCAGTCGTCCACGATCCAGCGGATGGGCCGGTCGGCCACGCCGGAGGCGGCGGCGTTTTCCTTGCCCCAGGCGACCATGCCCTTCGCCGCGTCCACATGGCACACGCTCGCCCCGGCGGACGCGCACGCGACCGTGGCCGCGCCCGTGTAGCCGAAGAGGTTGAGCACCGAGACCGGGCGGCCGGCCGCGCGGATCTTCGCCATGGCGTAGTCCCAGTTGGCGGCCTGCTCGGGGAAGATACCCGTGTGCTTGAAGTTCATGGGCTTGACGCGGAACGTCAGGTCCCGGTAGCGGATGTCCCAGCTCGGCGGGAGGGTGCGCTTGTCCCAGCTGCCGCCGCCGGTGTGGCTGCGGCTGTAGCGCCCGTCGGCCGTGCGCCAGCGGGGGTCGGTGCGCGGCGTGTCCCAGATGGCCTGGGGGTCCGGGCGCACGAGGGTATATTTGCCCCAGCGCTCGAGCTTTTCACCGCGTGAACAGTCGAGCACCGCAAAGTCCTGCCAAGAATCCGAAATCCACATAGCTGCTCCTCTTGTCCGGCGGAGAGAACCGTGCAGTTCCAGTGTGCGCCGGAATGGTGATACTTAGACAGTGTATTATAGCATCAAGTGCCGCAATGGTCAATGTGTCCGGGCCGTCCGGAGGGCCGGAATTGTAAACAAATGATAAAGAATCGCCCGCCGGTGCTCCGGCGGGC
>HF985730.1 GCA_000432375.1 Firmicutes bacterium CAG:103 | reverse complement strand
CGCGCTACCAACTGCGCTACACCCGGATATGAAATTTCGCAATTTGCGTAAAATAAAGTTTAACATATTCTTTAGAAATGCGCAATGGTTTTCTGCGTTGCAGTTTTCGGGCGCGTGTGGTATGCTCTAAACATCAAATCAGGACTTGTTATGACAGGAGCATCAACCTATGAGAATGCGAAAAAAGCCCAACCTCGTCCCGCGCATGGAGCGCTGCGCGGCTACATTGATCACCGACCCCGAAGCGCTGCGCGGTCACTGGCTGGAACAGTTCCCCGGTTATCAGGCGCTGCAGCTGGAGCTCGGCTGCGGCAAGGGCCGCTTCACGGCGGACACCGCGGCACAAAATCCGGACATCTTCCTCGCCGCGATTGAAAAAGTTCCGGACGCCATGGTCGTCGGCATGGAGCGCGTGACCGAGCGCGGGCTTAAAAACGTGCGTTTTCTTGACAGGGACGCTATAAACCTGCTCGACATGTTCGCCCCCGGCGAGGTCTCACGCATCTACATCAACTTCCCCGACCCATGGAAAAAATCCCGCCAGCATAAGCGGCGCCTGACCTATGCGGGCTTTCTGGCGCTGTATGCAAACGTGCTGCCGCTCGGCGGCGAGATCTGGTTCAAGACCGACAACGACCCACTGTTCGCCTTCTCACTCGAGCAGTTCGAGCAGGAGGGCTGGGAGCTGCGCGAGGTCACACACGATCTGCACGCCGACGGCCCTGTCGGCGTCATGACCGACTATGAGGCGAAATTCTACGATCAGGGCATCACGATCAACCGCTGCGTAGCGGTGAAAACGGAGGACACGAAATGCGACTTGTATCCTGGAACGTCAACGGGCTGCGTGCCTGTGTGACCAAGGGCTTTGCGGACACGTTCCGCGCACTGGACGCGGATATTTTCTGCCTGCAGGAGACAAAGCTCCAGCCCGGGCAGATCGCGCTCGACCTGCCGGGCTACCATCAGTACTGGTGCAGCGCCGAGAAAAAGGGCTACTCTGGCACCGCCGTGTTCACGAAGGCCGAGCCGCTCGACGTGCAGTATAATCTCGGCCTGCCGCAGCACGATCTGGAGGGCCGCGTGATCACGGCCGAATACCCGGAATTCTACCTCGTGTGCGTCTACACGCCAAACGCCCAGGACGGTCTGCGCCGGCTGGAATACCGGATGAGCTGGGACGATGCGTTCCGCGAATTCGTCTGCTCGCTCGACCGGCACAAGCCGGTCGTCATCTGCGGGGACATGAACGTCGCCGCAGCGGAGATCGACCTGAAAAACCCGAAGCGCAACGTCGGCAACCCCGGCTTCAGCCCCGAGGAGCGCGCGAAGTTTCAGGAGCTGCTGCACGCCGGCTTCACGGACACGTTCCGCGCCCTGCATCCGGACGAGACGGATGCCTACTCGTGGTGGAGCTACCGCTTCCACGCGCGGGAAAACAACGCCGGCTGGCGCATCGACTATTTCCTGTGCTCGGACCGCGCAGCGGAAAAGATCGAAACGGCCAGCATCCTTTCCGACATTTACGGCAGCGACCACTGCCCCGTGGAGCTTGAGATCGCATGGTGAAGATCGGAAACGTCGAAATTCACGGCCCGCTCACGCTCGCGCCCATGGCGGGCGTGACCGATGCGCCGTTTCGCGCACTGTGCCGCGCGCAGGGTGCCGCCCTCACCTGCACGGAAATGGTGAGCGCCAAGGCGCTGGTCTATCACGATGAAAAAACGAAGCAGCTGCTCTGGTCGCCGCCGGACGAGCACCCCGCCGCCGTGCAGATCTTCGGCCACGAGCCGGAGGTCATGGCCGAGGCCGCGCCCATGGCGCTGGCATACTCCGGTGCGGACATTCTGGACATCAATATGGGCTGCCCGGTGGGCAAGGTCATCCGCAGCGGCGACGGTTCGGCGCTCATGCGCGATCCCGAGCTCGCCGGGCGCATCATCGAGGCGGTCGTCAAGGCCGTCGATGTGCCCGTGACCGTGAAATTTCGCAAGGGCTGGGACGGCGGAAACGTCAACGCCGTGGCCTTTGCGCAGATGTGCCAGCAGGCGGGCGCGGCCGCCATCGCCGTGCACGGGCGCACGCGCGTGCAGATGTATGCCGGCCGCGCCGACTGGGATATCATCCGTGACGTCAAGCGCGCCGTGACGATCCCCGTCATCGCCAACGGCGACATTTTTTCCGGCGCAGACGCGGCGCACATCCTGCGCTACACCGGCGCCGATCTGGCAATGGTCGGCCGCGGCAGCTTCGGCGACCCGTGGCTGTTCGCACGCGGCAACGCCGCCATCGCCGGCGAGCCGGAGCCGCCGCTGCCGCCGCTGCGCGAGCGGATCGAGGCGGCACTGCATCAGATCGAATTTGCCGCCGAGATCAAGGGCGAACGGCTGGCGTGCCTCGAGGCGCGCAGCCAGTTTTGCTGGTATCTGCGCGGTGTGCCGCACGCCAATGTCTACAAGCAGGAGGTCGTGCACGTCGAGACGCTCGACGACCTGCGGCGCATCACGCGCGCCATCCAGCGCGACTTGCGGGACTGACCGCAGAAAGGCAAGGAAACCATGGACCGGGACGAGGAACGGCGCATCATCACTCAGGTGTGCGCCGGGGACACCAACGCCTTTGAGGCGCTGGTCGTCGCCTACCAGAAACAAGTGTATAACCTCGCCCTGCGCACCGTCGGCAACGAGGAGGACGCCGCTGACATGACGCAGGAGGTGTTCCTGCGCGCCTATCGGGCGCTGGGCACGTTCCGCGGCGAGAGCAAGTTCTCCGTCTGGCTCTACCGGCTGACGACGAACGTGTGCATCGACTTCCTGCGCAGCCGCCGGCGGCACCCGACCGTGTCGCTCACCGCCTCCGAGGACGACGACGAGCAGCTGCAGTTCGACCTCCCCGCCGACGAGAGCGTCGGCCCGGAGCAGCAGCTGACCCGCAGCGAAATGCGCCGCTCCGTCGCGCACGGGCTCGACAGCCTGCCGGACGATGCCCGCAAGATCCTCATCCTGCGCGAGCTCGACGGCCTGTCCTATGCCGAGATCGGCAAGGTGCTGCACCTCGAGGCCGGCACGGTGAAATCGCGCCTGTTCCGCGCGCGGCGGCGGCTCTGCGATTTCCTGCTCGCCGACGGGAACCTTCCCGACCGATATGCGTCAAAGCAGACGAAGGGAGGTGCAGACGGATGAGCGCCTGTGAACATTACCAGCAGCAGATCAGCCAGCTGCTCGACGGCGAACTGCCGCCGGAGCAGGTGCAGACATTGCGCGCACATCTGCGCACCTGCCCCGAATGTCAGCGCGTTTATGACGACTTTCTGGCGCTTCAGGCCGC
>HF985729.1:9174-10669 GCA_000432375.1 Firmicutes bacterium CAG:103 | reverse complement strand
GTCCGCGGGCTGTTCATCGAACGAGAGCTGGCCGTCGAGCACGGGCGCGACGGGCTGCTCGTCATAGGCATCCTCCGCGGCCTGGTCGGCGTAGGCCGGCTGGGGGGCGGGCTGCGGCGCGATGGGGCGGTACTGCTCGGCGCGCGGGCGCGGCTGCGGCGTGCGCTTCGGCTGCGCCTGCTCGGACGCAACGACGGGCGCGGCGGCCGGCGTGACCTTGCCGCTGTCGGCATACCGGATGAGGGCAACGGCCACTTTCGTCGGGTTGCCGATCTCTTGAATGAGGCGCTCCTCATCGGGGGCGTTATCAAACATGTTCTCCATCTGCGCAATGAGCGCCTGACGGGTATTGTCGTCGGTGATCAGGCCGAGCAGGCTGCTGATCTCCGCCATGTAACTCTGTCTGTTAATAGATGGTCACCTCCAGGGGGTTCGATTGCATCTTGAAATAGCATCACTAGTTTACATATTATATTGCACGAATGGTGTGCGGTCAAGCCCGAAATGCACTTTTCGACCGGATTCGGGTGCTTGACAGGCGGCCTGCGGCGGGGTATCCTGTGGAAAAAGGACCGGTTTTCCGAAAAACCGGGAAGGAGTGGAAGGTATGGAACAAGAGCGCCCCTACACCGAAGCAGAGTCCGAGACTGCGGCCGAAACGGCGGCCGAGACCGTCGAAACTGTGCCCGAGACGGCCGAAACGCCGGCCGAAACGGGCGAGCCCGCGCCGAAACAGCCGCGCGAGTCGTTTTTCCGCCGCCAGCGCCGCGAGCTTTCAGATGCCTGGCGCGAGATCTACTGCAACAGCCGCGCGCGGCGCATCCGCACGTGGCAGATCGCGGTGTTCGCACTGCTGATCGTGGAGGTGACGGTCATGGCCGTCGCGCTCAACCCGGTCTACTGGATCGGCACCGGCCTGCTCGTGTTCTGGTGCGTGGGCCAGCTGTTTGACCGCCGGCCGGCGCGGCACTCCGTCGCCGCGGTCGTGATGTACTTTCTCATCGCCGTCATGATCGGAATTTTCGCGGTGCAGGAGCTGCTTGGCGCTTGACAAGCGGCGGCGGATTCTATACACTATATAAGTTACCCCATACATTATGAATACGCCCGCGCGGGATCTCTGCGCGGCATACAGAGGAGTGTTGCGCTTATGGCCAAAGAAAAGAAGGTCGAGCAGATCACCGATATGGAAGTCGACTTCGCCCAGTGGTTCACCGACGTGTGCATCAAGGCGGAGCTCGTGGACTATTCCGATGTCAAGGGCCTGTTCATCATGCGCCCGTATGGCTACGCCATCTGGGAGAACATCCAGAAGATACTCGACGGCAAGTTCAAGGCGACCGGCCACCAGAACGTGGCCATGCCGATGCTGATCCCCGAGAGCCTGCTGCAGAAGGAGAAGGATCACGTCGAGGGCTTCGCGCCCGAGTGCGCGTGGGTCACGATGGGCGGCAGCGAGGAGCTGCCGGAGCGCCTGTGCGTGCGCCCGACGTCC
>HF985729.1:8058-9151 GCA_000432375.1 Firmicutes bacterium CAG:103 | reverse complement strand
CCGCTCTTCTGCCAGCACTGGAGCCACATCGTGCACAGCTGGCGCGACCTGCCGTGCCTGTATAACCAGTGGTGCAGCGTCATGCGCTGGGAAAAGACCACCCGCCCGTTCCTGCGCGGGCGTGAGTTCCTCTGGCAGGAGGGCCACACCCTGCACGCCACCGAGGCCGAGGCCCGCAAGGAGACGCTGCAGATGCTCGAAATTTATGCCGAGACCTGCGAGCAGGAGCTGGCCATGCCCGTCATCCGCGGCAACAAGACCGACAAGGAGAAGTTCGCCGGCGCCGAGAACACCTACACCATCGAGTGCATGATGCACGACCACAAGGCGCTCCAGTCCGGCACGAGCCACTACTTCGGCGACGGGTTCGCCCGCGCGTTCGACATCACCTACACCGACAAGAACAACCAGCAGGTCTACCCGCACCAGACCTCGTGGGGCCTGTCCACGCGCGTCATCGGCGGCCTGATCATGACCCACGGCGACAACAGCGGCCTCGTCCTGCCGCCGCACATCGCGCCGATCCAGGTCATCGTGCTGCCCATCGCGGCGCACAAGCCCGGCGTGACCGAGAAGGCCGAGGAGCTCGTCGCGCGCCTGAAGGCCGCCGGCCTGCGCGCGCAGGGCGACTTCAGCGACAACAGCCCCGGCTGGAAGTTCGCCAACTGGGAGATGAAGGGCGTGCCGCTGCGCGTCGAGATCGGCCCGAAGGACATCGAAGCCGGCCACTGCGTCGCCGTCCGCCGCGACAACGGCGAGAAGATCACCGTCGCGCTCGATGAGCTGGAGGCGCGCATCCCCGAGCTGCTCGAGACCGTGCAGCAGGGCCTGTTCGACAAGGCCAAGCGCAACCTCGACGAGCACACCTATGCCGCGCACTCGCTGGCCGAGGCCAAGGAACTGCAGGAGAAAAACGGCGGCTTCATCAAGACCATGTGGTGCGGCGACCTCGCCTGCGAGCTCGAGATGAAGGACAAGGCCGGCATGTCCAGCCGCTGCATCCCGTTTGAGCAGGAGCACCTCGACGATGTGTGCCCCGTGTGCGGCAAGCCCGCCAAGTGCATGATCTACTGGGGCGTGGCGTACTGAGCCG
>HF985729.1:0-8008 GCA_000432375.1 Firmicutes bacterium CAG:103 | reverse complement strand
GCTGCGATCGCAGCGGGCGGTTTTGTTCACTCGTTTTCGATATAAAAGATCTTGTGCAGCGTTTTTACCGGGAGCTTCACGATGCTGCGGTCATAGGTCACGAGACCGTTGAGCTCGTGCTCCACGTCGCTCAGCTGCGTGTACACCGCGGCGCTGAGGCCCTGCGCGATGGCGGGGCGGATCTGCTCGTCATAGAGCGCCTGGAGCGCGTACTCGAGCGAGAGCGGGGCGTCGCACGTCTTGTAGCCGACGCTCTTNNNNTGTAGCCCACGCTCTTGCCGCCGATGGCGTGGCCCTCGACGCGGTGGACATAGCCGCCGAACTCCGACAGCAGCGTGGCGCGGCCGAGCTTATCGGGCTGGAACCTGTACTTCTGGAAATATACGTGCAGGCTGCGCACATCGCCGAAGCCCTGATCGTGCCAGCCGCTGGCCGGATCGATCGTGCGCGTCTTGTCCACGGACCGGATGACCTGCACGGCCGTCTGGCTGTCAAACTGACCCCAGCCCTCGTTGAACGGCACCCACACGGCGATGCACGGGTGGTTGTAGAGCGTGGTGACCATGTCGCGCAGCTCGTTCAAAAACGCCTTGCGCGCCGTCACGTTCGTGCGGCCGAAGAGGGGATACCAGCTGTCGTCGAGATGCCAGCCCGTCACGAGCGGGGTCGAGACGATGAGCGGGTCGTAGCGCCTGCCGCCGCAGGGCATGTCCTGCCAGACGAGCATGCCCAGCCGGTCGCAGTGATAGTACCATCGGTCGCACTCGACCTTGATGTGCTTGCGCAGCATGTTGAAGCCCATGTCCTTGGCCAGCTGGATGTCGTAGACGAGCGCGTCGTCGCTCGGCGCGGTGTAGAGTCCGTCCGGCCAGTAGCCCTGGTCGAGCAGGCCATTGTGAAAATACGGTTTGCCGTTGAGAAACAGGCGACGCACGCCGTCCTTGTCCGTCTCGACGCTGCACTTGCGCATGGCAAAGTAGCTGTAGACCGTGTCATCCCCGAGCGTCACGCTGAAGGGGTAGAGCGTCGGGTGCTCCGGCGACCAGGGGCGAAACGACTGCACCGGCACGTGTGCCGGCACGCCCGCGGGGAACGTGAAGCGCTTGCCCTCGAGGTCGATCATGCACTGACCTTCGCCCTCGACGGTGATCTCCACCTGATGCGCGTCAAACAGCGGCGTCACGTGCAGGGAGCGGATGTAGTTCTGCGGCACGCTCTCGAGCCAGACCGTCTGCCAGATGCCGCTCTGCGGCGTGTACCAGATGCCGTGCGGGTGCAGCGTCTGCTTGCCGCGCGGGAGCTGGGACTTGTTCGTCGCGTCGCGCACGCACACAAGGATCGTGTTTTCCTTGGCCAGCACCTCGGTGATGTCCACCGTGAACGGCAGGTAGCCGCCCGTGTGCGTGGCCAGCTCCACGCCGTTGCACCACACGGTCGCGGTCTGGTCGACCGCGCCGAAGTGCAGCAGCACGCGGCCGACGTTGAATCCGTCCGGCAGCGTGACCGTGCGGATGTACCACAGGTATTCCTCCGGCTGCAGGACGTGCCCCACGCCGGACAGCTCGCTCTCGGGTGAGAAGGGCACAAGGATCGTGCCGTCGGCCTGCGCGGGCTTGTTCGCGCTCGTCGTGATCGCGTAGCTCCACGGGCCGTTGAGATTCAGGTAGCTGTCGCGCACCATCTGCGGCCGGGGATACTCCGGCAGGGGCTGCGCGCGGTCGAGCGTATCCGCCCAGGGTGTCAGCATAACGTGGCCTCCTTTCTGCCGGCGGCGCGCCGGCAGCGCATTTGCTATCTATTTTACAGGATTTTTCCGCGCTTGTTAAGCCCCGGACACGGATTTTTTTCCGCGCCGCGGACCGCGGCGGCGAAAAATCCAACCAATATGCACAAAATGTTGCAAAGTTTCCGGAAATGTTGGATTTGTCAGCTTTTTTGCAGGTTCGTTAATATTTAAATTAGTACAATTTGATGTTTTTCCGCCATTTTTGGTGGACGAAATTAGGTTGGCGTGCTAATATATGTGGGTCAAAAAATAGAGAGGTGATGCAAATGCCCTTTAAGTTTCATGGCGGAGTTCATCCCAACTACATGAAGGCGCCGGATGTCCCGGTGACCGTCATTGCTCCTCCGCCGCAGGTCGTGCTCCCGATGATGCAGCATATCGGCGCACCCTGCAAACCGCTGGTCGCGGTGGGCGATTATGTGAAGATGGGTCAGAAGATCGCTGACAATCCGGCACCCGTCTCCGCTCCCATCCACGCGACGGTCTCCGGCAAGGTGATCGCCATCGAGCCGAGACCCCACCCCCTGGGCGATATGATCCCCGCGATCGTGATCGAAAATGACTTCCAGGACACCCCCTGCACGGATCTCGCGCCCCTGACGCCCGAGCAGATGAAGGATCCCGAAGCCATCCTTGACCGCATCCGCGAGGCCGGTATCGTCGGTCACGGCGGCGCCATGTTCCCGACCGCGTTCAAGATCCGCGGCGGCCTTGGCAAAGTCGATACCCTCATCATCAACGGCGCAGAGTGCGAGCCGTACCTCAACGGCGACCACCTGACCATGAAGAACCACCCCGAGGAGCTGCTCAAGGGCATCGAGCTGGCGCGCATCGCGTCCGGCCTCGACAAGGCTTACTACGGCATCGAGAAGAACAAGCAGGACGCCATCGACCTGCTCCTGTCCAAAAACCCCGCGCAGTACGGCGTGGAGATCGTGCCGGAGAACGTCAAGTACCCGCAGGGCGCTGAGAAGATGCAGATCAAGGCCATCACGAACCGTGAGGTCAAGCCCGGCGGCCTGCCGTCCGGCGTCGGCTGCAACGTCATCAGCACCCAGACGGCTTACGCCATCTACCGCGCCTGCTACGAAGGCATGCCCAGCATCGAGCGTGTCCTCACCGTTGCCGGCAGCGCCATGGGCGATAAGTCCTACAACCTGCAGTGCCGCTTCGGCACGCCGTTCAGCTACATCGTCGAGCAGTGCGGCGGCTTCGTCGTCGAGCCGAAGAAGATCGTCCTCGGCGGCCCCATGATGGGCCTGATCGCCACGAATCTCGAGGCGCCCAACATCAAGGGCACCGCGGGCATCCTGTTCTTCACCGACAAGGAAGACCGCTCCGTCGAGAACCCGACGTGCATCCACTGCGGCAAGTGCCTGACCGTCTGCCCGATGAAGCTCGAGCCGCTGTACATGTATAAGTACTACCAGAAGCGCGACTTTGAGAATATGCAGAAGTACCACATTCTTGACTGCTTCGAGTGCGGCAGCTGCTCGTACAATTGCCCGGGCCGTCTGCCCCTGACCCATACCTTCAAGACCGCGAAGCTCCTCTTCGCCGCCCGCGCGGCCGAAGAAAAGGCCCGCGCGGAAGCCGCTGCAAAGGAGGCTGAAACGAAATGACACCGAAAGAATATACCTTTGACGCTGCCTATCAGCCTCAGGTTCGCGCCAAGCGCGGCACGCGCGAGATCATGCTCGACGTGATCATCGCCCTGCTCCCGGCGCTGTGCGTCGGCGTGTGGCAGTTCGGCGCGCAGGCGCTCATCCCGCTGGCCGTGTCCATCGTGTCGTGCGTGTTCTTTGAGTGGGCTTACCGCAAGCTCATGAAAAAGCCCGACTCCATCGGCGACCTGTCCGCCGTGGTCACGGGCATCCTGCTCGCGTACACCCTGCCGGCCAACTGCAAGTGGTGGCTGCCGATCATCGGCGCGTTCTTCGCCATCGTGGTCGTCAAGCAGCTCTACGGCGGCATCGGCAAGAACTTCCTCAACCCGGCGCTCGCCGGCCGTGCGTTCTTGCTCGCCTCCTACGCGCTGTTCATGACCACCTGGGTCGTGCCCGGCAGCCTGACGTCCGTCATCGGCGCGGACGCGACCACCATGGCCACCCCGCTCAGCTACATGAAGGCCGGCGAGGCGCTGCCGCAGTACTTCACTTATAAGTCCATGTTCCTCGGCACCATGCCCGGCTGCCTCGGCGAAGTCAGCGCGCTCGCGCTGCTCATCGGCGGCGTGTACCTGCTGTGCCGCAAGGTCATCACCTGGCACATCCCCGTGTCGTTCATCGGCACCGTCGCGCTGCTGACGCTCATCTTCGGAAGCAAAAATGGCGGCGGCTACACCCACGTCGAGTGGATGCTCGACAACCTCCTGTCCGGCGGCCTGCTGCTCGGCGCGTTCTTCATGGCGACCGACTACAGCACCAGCCCCGTCACCGCTCCCGGCCGCATCATCTACGGCGTCGGCTGCGGCGCGCTGACCGTGCTCATCCGCGTGTTCGGCGGCTTCCCGGAGGGCGTTTCCTTTGCCATCCTCATCATGAACTGCTGCGCGTGGATGTTCGACAAGCACACCCAGCGCCGCCAGTTCGGCGTCAGCCGTGAGGACGTCAAGGCCAAGAAGGCTGCTGCAAAGGCTGCGAAGAAAGAAGCAAAGGAGGCTGCTGCAAATGGCTGAAAAGACTGAAAAGAAATCCGGCGGCGGCCAGATTATCAAACTCGCGCTCGTGCTCTTTGCCGTGTCCGCCATCATGGCGCTGGCCCTCGGTCTCGTCAATGAGCTGACGAAGGACACCATCGCCATGCGCGCGGCCGAGACGACCAAGAAAGCATATGCCAACGTCCTCGCGGCCGACGAATACACCGAGCAGGCCGATTTTGAGAACGACGGCACCATCACCAAGCTCAGCACCGCCACCACCGGCGGCCAGCAGGCCGGCTATGTCGCCGAGACCACGTTCTCCGGCGCGCAGGGTATGATCACCATGGTCGTCGGCCTGGACGATGATTATAACTGCACCGGCGTGTACGTCACGAAGCACTCCGAGACCTCCGGCCTCGGCGCCAAGGCGGCGGACACGAACGAAGGCGCCTGGCGCGACAACCTCGTCGGCCAGGGCGACGGTATGAAGCTTGCCAAAGACGGCGGCGACATCACCGCCATCTCCGGCGCGACGATCACGTCCCGCGCCGTCGTTACCGAAGTGCAGACCGTCATCAACGCGGCCAAGTCGCTGGGTTAAGGAGGGCTGAAACATGAATATCAAACAACAGTTCAAGGAAGGCCTCATTACCAATAACCCGGTCCTCGTGCAGCTCATCGGCATGTGCGCCACCATGGCCATCACGACCAGCCTCTTCAACGGCATCGGCATGGGCCTGTCCGTGCTCGTCATTCTGACCTGCTGCAATGTGGTCATTTCCCTCATCCGCAAAGTCATTCCGAACGATATCCGTCTGGCCATCTTCGTGCTGGTCATCGCGGGCTTCGTCACCATCGTTGACCTGCTGCTGCAGGCCTACGTTCCCGCGCTGAGCGCGTCCCTGGGCGTGTTCATCCCGCTGATCGTTGTTAACTGCATCATCATCGGCCGCGCCGAGGCGTTCTGCCAGAAGAACCCCGTCGGCCCGTCGTTCTTCGACGGCATCTTCCAGGGCCTCGGCTACACGCTCGTGCTCATCGCCATGTGCGTCATCCGTGAGCTGCTCGGCAAGGGCTCGTTCGGCACCGGCATCTTCAACACCATCGGCGGTGTCATCGGCACCGGCAACGGCATTCAGATCTTCCCGGCCGAGTACGGCGCGCTCGTGCTCACGCTCCCGATCGGTGGCTTTATCACCCTCGGCTGCCTGATTGCGCTCATGCAGTACGCGCTGCGCAAGTCTGCCGAGAAGAAGGAAGCCAAGGAAAAAGCGCTCGCAGCGCAGGAAAAGGAGGCGGCATAACATGAGTTCTACGACCAGTATTTTTGCCATCATCCTCAGCGCCGTGCTGACGAATAACTTCATCTTCTCGCAGTTCCTCGGCTGCTGCCCGTTCCTCGGCTGCTCGAGCAAGATCGACACCGCCGCCGGCATGGGCCTCGCCGTCACGTTCGTTATGGGCCTGGCGTCCGCCATCTGCTGGCTCGTCAACTGCCTGCTCGTCAAGCTCGGCCTGGGCTTCCTGCAGACGATCGCTTACATCCTCGTCATCGCCGCGCTCGTGCAGTTCATCGAGATGTTCCTCAAAAAGTCCATCCCGTCCCTGTACTCCGCGCTCGGCATCTACCTGCCCCTGATCACCACCAACTGCGCCGTGCTCGGCGTCGTGCTGCTCAACACGCAGTACAGCTTCGGCTTTGTGCAGAGCGTGGTCTACGGTGTGTTCGGCGGCCTCGGCTTCATGCTCGCCATCTGCCTGTTCGCAAGCGTGCGCGAGAAGCTCGAGTTTGCCGACTATCCGGAGTGCTTCGAGGGCTTCCCGATCTGCCTCGTCTCCGCCGGTCTGCTGGCCCTGGCTTTCATGGGCTTCTCCGGCATGAAGATCGGCTAAGGAGGGCGTGAATATGAACTTTACTTTGATTCTCGAAGGAATTGCCGTCCTCGGCATCATGGGTGCCATCTTTGGTGCGCTGCTGGCGTTCGCCGCCAAGATCTTCCATGTGGAAGTCGACCCAAAGCAGGAGGCCGTGCGTGAGTGCCTCGCCGGCGCCAACTGCGGCGGCTGCGGCTACCCCGGCTGCGACGGTTATGCCGCTGCGGTCGCGGCGGGCAAGGCTCCGGTCAACTGCTGCGTCGCCGGCGGCCAGGAAGCTGCCGACAAGATCGCTGCGATCATGGGCGTCTCCGCCGGTGCGGAGGAGAAGATGGTCGCGTTCGTGCCGTGCTCCGGCGCGGAGGGCGTCGCCGTCAAGCGCTTCAACTACAAAGGGCCCCAGGATTGCCAGGCTGCCATGCTGTTCGGCGGCAAGAGCAACAAGGAGTGCCGCTTCGCCTGCATCGGTCTCGGCAACTGCGCCAGAGCCTGCAAGTTCGGCGCGATGCACATCGTCAACGGCGTTGCCAAGGTCGACCGCGACAAGTGCGTCGGCTGCATGGCCTGCGCTGATGCCTGCCCGAAGAAAATCATCGAGAAGGTGCCGTATAAGCAGGCTGTGCTCGTCGGCTGCCGCAATCAGGACAAGGGCGCCGTCACGCGCAAGATCTGCGACGTCGGCTGCATCGGCTGCATGAAGTGCCAGCGCGAGTGCCCGGCAGAAGCCATCAAGATCGAGAACTTCGTGTCCACGATCGACTATGACAAGTGCGTCGGCTGCGGCCACTGCGCCGATATCTGCCCGCGCGGCATCATTAACCTTATGGATCTGGTCAAGCAGTAAGCTGCCGGCCGGTCAAAAAACCAACAGACAGACGGACATTTCGGTGCCCGTCTGTTTTTTTGCGCACGGGAGTGCCGAACGTCCCTTTTCCTGCGGCGCGCGATGTGTTACAATAGAAAAAATACGCGCAAGGAGGCCGCCATGTACCAGATCCGACCCGATGACTACGCTGCGTTCCGGTGCCTGGCCGGGGCATGTCCGCAGACGTGCTGCGCCGCGTGGGAGATCGTTGTCGATCCGGACGCGCAGGACGCTTACCTGCGCCTGCAGCATCCGCTGGCGGCAAAGCTGCGGCGCGTGCTGCGCGTAGACAGCGAGGGCGATACGTACTTTGCGCAGACGGACGGGCGCTGCCCGTTTCTGTGTGCCGACGGCCTGTGCGAGCTGCAGCGCACGCTCGGCGAGCAGAGCCTGTGCCGCACGTGCCGGGATTTTCCGCGCTGGGAGGTGCTGCTGTGCGACCGGGTGGAGCAGGGGCTATCACCCGCGTGCCCGGAGGCCGCGCGGCGGCTGCTGGAGCGCTCCGCGCCCCTGCGCTTTGTCTCCGCGCCGCTGCCGGACGACGGGTATGTGCCCGGCGTGCGTGAGCGGCGGCTGACGGCCGCCGTCACGGCGGTACGCGACCGGGTGCTTGCGCTGCTGGCGCGGCCGGGGCACACGGCGTATGAAAATCTCGCGGCCGCGCGCGCTTTCGCGTGCGCAGCGCAGCGCCTGCTCGACCGGCATCGCATCGCGGCGCTGGCCGTCGGGGATGTACCGGGGGTGACGGCCGATGCAGCGCCGGAGCCCATGCCGCCGGCGGCGCTGGCGGCGGCGTTCGCGTCCCCGGAGCCGCTCGATGCCCGCTGGCCGGAGCTGCTGC
>HF985728.1:5255-5933 GCA_000432375.1 Firmicutes bacterium CAG:103 | reverse complement strand
GTCCAGCCGCTTGACCATGTCCCGCGGCATATACTCTGTCAGCGCCGCCCAGATGGACGGCCGATACTGAAAAATGATCCGGTCGCGGCCGATCCGCAGCAGCTCCATACCGTTTTTCGGGACATACTCCTCCTCGTTCCGTGAGAAATACAAAAATGATGCAGACATGTACGAAAATGAATTCACGCCAAAGCCATATGTACGAATTTCATCCCACCGAAGCGTAAAGCGCCCCCAGCGCGGACTGTCAAACCGGGCAAAAAAACAAAGCCTGACGCAAAGCGTCAGGCCTCGTAAGGTTGGCTCAGCCCCGGACGGGCTGACAGCGTGCTACCGGTTAACAGCACACAAAAAATCCATTACTTGTTCGGGCACATGGATCTGAACTTCTCGGCCATTTCGTGGTCCCAGCCCCACTGATCATGCAGCCATCCGAGGAAGCAAAACGGGCAATCCCAATTCATGAATTTTACTCTCCTTTCGTGTTTTGGAACAATTTCTATCAGTTCCAAAAAAATGTTACCATATATCTACCGTTTTTGTCAAGTATTTCTTTCCTTTTTGTAACAGATTCGTTTTTCATGCATTTTTTCATGCATCTGTCGCAAAACCGGCACTTGCGTCCACTGTTCCCAAAATGTACCAGATGCACAAACGCCCGCCGGAGATCCGGAGGGC
>HF985728.1:0-5249 GCA_000432375.1 Firmicutes bacterium CAG:103 | reverse complement strand
GCCGGATATCCGGCGGGCGTTTTATTTGTGCTTTGGTTTACTTCGCGTAGTCGATGGCCTTGGTCTCGCGCAGGAGATTGACCTTGATCTGACCGGGGTAGGTCAGCTCGTCCTCGATCTTCTTGGCGATGTCGCGCGCGAGCAGCACCATCTGATCCTCCGAGACCTCCTCGGGCTTGACCATGATGCGGATCTCGCGGCCGGCCTGAATGGCAAAGCAGTTGGCGATGCCGGGGAAGCTCTTGGTGACTTCCTCGAGCTTTTCGAGACGCTTGACATAGTTCTCAATGTTCTCGCGCCGGGCGCCAGGGCGCGCGGCGGAGATGGCGTCGGCCGCCTGAACGAGGCAGGCGACGACGGTGTGGGCCTCCACGTCGCCGTGGTGGGCCTCGATGGCGTGGATGACTTCCTCCGACTCCTTGTACTTGCGGGCGATGTTGACGCCGATGGTCACGTGGCTGCCCTCGACCTCGTGGTCGATGGCCTTGCCGATATCGTGCAGGAGGCCGGCGCGCTTGGCGGTGGCCACGTCGACGCCGAGCTCGGCAGCGAGCAGGCCGGCAATGTGCGAAACCTCGATGGAGTGGTTGAGCACATTCTGGCCGTAACTGGTGCGGTACTTCATGCGGCCGAGCAGCTTGATGAGCTCGGGATGCAGGCCGTGGATGTTCGTCTCGAAAACGGCGCGCTCGCCCTCGGCCTTGATGGTGGCGTTGACCTCCTTCTGGGCCTTGGCGACCATTTCCTCGATGCGGGCGGGGTGAATGCGGCCGTCCTGAATGAGCTTTTCGAGCGCGATGCGCGCGACTTCGCGCCGCACGGGGTCGAAGCTCGAGAGCGTGATGGCCTCGGGCGTGTCGTCGATGATGAGGTCGCAGCCGGTGAGCGTCTCGATGGCGCGGATGTTGCGGCCCTCGCGGCCGATGATGCGGCCCTTCATCTCGTCGTTCGGCAGCGGCACGACCGACACGGTCACTTCGCTGGCATGGTCGGCGGCGCAGCGCTGGATGGCGGTGGCGATGATCTCGCGGGCGCGGGTATCGGCCTCATCCTTGTACTGGGCCTCGACCTCCTTGACCATGAGCGCCTGCTCATGCACGACGTCGTCCTTCAGGCTGTTGATGAGGAAGGCCTTGGCCTCCTCGACCGTATAGCCGGAGATCTTCTCGAGCAGCTCCATCTGGGTCTTTTTGAGCTGATTGATCTCATTCTGCTTGGTGTCGATCGCGGCGATCTTCTGGTTGAGGGCGTCCGTCTTTTTGTCGAGCGTGTCCGTTTTGCGGTCGAGGGTCTCCTCCTTCTGCTGGAGGCGGCGCTCCTGCTTCTGCAGCTCCGCGCGGCGTTCCTTGACCTCGCGTTCGTACTCCGTCCGGCTCTTGTGGATCTCTTCCTTGGCCTCGAGCAGGGTCTCGCGCCGCTTGCTCTCGGCACTCTTATAGGCATCATTTATGATCTGCTTGGCCTTCTCTTCCGCACTGCCGATCTCGCGCTCCGAGACCTTTTTGCGGTAAAGTCCGCCAAGGATACAACCAACCACAAGCGCTGCGATGATACAACCGAGTGCTATTGGTAACGACATATGAAATTGTGATCCTCCGTTTCTTCAGATTTTTTCTACGATATTTTTTCAAGTTGGAAAAGGCGGGCCATCAAGCGCACCCGCCGGGAACATAACGATATTCGTGTCGGCGCTCCATCCGCCGCCAAAAATATAATCACATTATTCTAACTTTATTCCGGACAGTTGTCAAGTGCTGCCGCCCCTCCGGCGGATTCTTTTCTGGACAGGGCCGCCGCGCTGTACTATAATATAGACCATCCGGCATTCCGGCGAAGGGAGGGGCAGCGTATGGCAGCGCTCCGGTACATTCTGCTCGCAGCCGCCATCACGCTCACGCTCACGCTGCTGGCGCATCTGGTTTTGCCCGCACGCGGCCCTATCCCCCGGCGCACGGGCCGCCGCGGCGGGCTTGGCATCGCGGCGCTGACGGCGGTGTACGCCGTCGCAGCATTCTTTAGCCTCGGCTCTGCGCGCGACCCGCAGCAGTTCTGCTCGTTCGAGGCGGGGGAATCCGCCGTGCTCGCGCTCGAGCGCGAGAGTGAAATTTCCGCCGTGTGGTACTACCCCGGCCTGTCGACCGGCGAATACACCCTCGCCTATTCGACCGACGGCGTGACCTTCACGCCCGCCGGCACGATGCCGCAGGGCTACGCCGACCTCTTCAAGTGGCTTCAGCCGGAAATGGCCGACACTGCGCCCGCAGCGGCGGCCTATGTGCGCATCACGGCGAGCGCGCACATGGAGCTCGGCGAGCTCGCACTCTACGACCCGCAGGGCAGCCGCATCGGCGTGCGCGCCATCACCGGCCCTGCGAGCGCGGACGCGCTCTGCGACGAAGCGGACACCGTGCCTGCCGCGTCCACGTACTACAACAGCACGTATTTTGATGAGATCTACCACGCGCGCACGGCCTATGAGCACCTGCGCGGCGTGTATCCGTATGAAGTCTCGCACCCGCCGCTCGGCAAGGAGATCCTCTCGCTCGGCATCGTTCTCTTCGGCATGACGCCGTTCGGCTGGCGCTTCATGGGCACGCTCTTCGGCGTGGCCATGCTGCCGCTGATGTGGGATCTGCTGCGCCGGATGTTCCGCGACGACCGCGTGGCCCTGTGCGGCGCGGCGCTGCTGGCGTTCGACTTCATGCACCTGACGCAGACGCGCATTGCGACGATCGACAGCTTTGCGACGTTTTTCATCCTGCTCATGTACCTGTTTTTGTACCGGTACTTCACGGAGGGGCGGCTGCGCCACCTCGCCGCCTGCGGCGTCACGTTCGGCATCGGCGCGGCCACGAAGTGGACGTGTCTCTATGCCGGGGCGGGCCTCGGCGTGCTCTGGGCACTGCACTGGATCTTTGCCGGTGTGCAGGCGCACCGGGACGGTGACGGCCGCCGGTATGCGCACCGCCTGCTCGGCAACATCGGCTTCTGCCTCGTGTTTTTCGTGCTCGTGCCGGGCATGATCTATTACGCGAGCTATTACCCCTACGGCGCGGCGCGCGGCCTGCACGGCGCGGGCATGTACTTCACGCGCGAATACGCCGCCATCGTGCTGGAAAACCAGCGCTTCATGTTTACCTATCATTCCGGCCTTGTCGCCACGCATCCGTATTCCTCGCGCTGGTGGCAGTGGCTGCTCGACCTGCGGCCGATCCTCTACTACCTGTCGTATGGCGACGGGACGGTGTCGACCATCGGCGCGTTCGTCAATCCCCTGCTGTGCTGGGGCGGGCTGCTGGCGCTGCCGGTGCTCGCATACCGCGCGGCGAAGCGCGACCGCGCGGCGCTGTTTCTCCTTGTCGGCTATCTGGCGCAGGTGCTGCCGTGGGTGTTCATCTCACGCCTGACATTCGAATACCACTACTTCGCGGCGACGCTCTTTCTCGTGCTCGCGCTCGGGTACGTGTTCGACCGGCTGCGGCAGCGCGGCTATCTCGGCATCGTGTATGCCTTCACGGCGGCAAACGGCGTGCTCTTCGCGCTGTTTTTCCCCGTGCTCACGGGCGTGACGATCCCGCGCGACTATGCATGGAATGTGCTCAAATGGCTCCCGGACTGGCCGTTTTAACGCCGGGGAAATTACAGAAATCGAGGTATTGTTTATGATTGCGATCGGATGTGACCACGGCGGTTTTGCCCTCAAGCAGGAGGTCATGCGCCATCTCGACGAGCTGGGCCTTGCCTACAAGGACTTCGGCACGTACAGCGAAGAGAGCTGCGACTACCCCATCTACGGCGAGGCCGTGGCCCGCGCCGTCGCGGACGGGGAGTGCGAGCGCGGCATCCTCATCTGCGGCACCGGCATCGGCATCTCCATCTCCGCCAACAAGGTCAAGGGCATCCGCGCCGCCCTGTGCGGCGACTGCTACTCCGCCGAGATGACCCGCCGCCACAACGATGCGAACATCCTCGCCATGGGCGCGCGCGTGCTCGGCCCGGGCCTCGCGCTCAAGATCGTGGACACATTCCTCAACACCGAGTTTGAGGGCGGCCGCCACGCGCGCCGCATCGCCCTCATCAGCGACATTGAAAACCGCGGCTGACGCCGCCTGACCCAAAGGAGGTGTGCCGATGCGCGCCCATCGCAACGACGTTTACCGCGCCCGGCGCAGCCGGGGCAAGGCCTGGCCGGTGATCTTGTGGATCCTCGCCGGGCTGATCGTGCTGGCGGTGATTTTGTTCTTCGCCGGCCAGAAATACATTGTCTATGACAGCGACGGCTCTCTGCACGTCGTCTTCCCCATCATGGAGACGGCCGCCCCCGTCACCGAGAGCGGCCAGCCTGAGACGGTCGACACCGAGCTCGTGCTCGAGGACCCGGACTATTCCGGCATCGTCTCCGACGCGGGCAAGGGCCTCACCGAGCTGCGCGGGCAGTATCTGACGGCCGACAAGATCACGCCCGACGGGCTCACGCGCGCGGCCTCCGCCGTGAAGGCGGCGGGCGGCAACGCTCTCGTGCTGCAGATGAAAGCCCCCGGCGGCACGCTGAGCTGGAAGTCCGGCGTCTCGGACGCCGCGGCCTACGGCGTCAACGGCACGGCCGAGCTTGCCGACGCGATCCAGACCGTCAAGGGGCAGAACGTCTACCTCGTCGCCGTCGTGAGCACGTGCGTCGACACGCTCATGGCCGAGCGCTACGCAGCCACCGCGCTGCAGACCGCGTCCGGCAGCGCGTACACCGACAGCTCCGGCGGCTGGGTCGACCCGTACAACACGTTCATCCGCACCTACCTCGTCAGCCTCTGCAAGGAGCTGCACGACCTGGGCTTTGACGAGGTCGCGTTCTCGTACCTGCAGCAGCCGCTGTCCGACACGGAGGTCAAATATGCGTCCCAGAGCGGCACGCCCTCGCGCACGGACGCGGTCGTGTCGCTGGCAAAGTACCTGCGCGCGAACCTGGCCGCCACGGGCCTGCGCGTGAGCGCCGTCGTGAGCGCGGACTCTATCCTGCAAAGCAGGGCCGCGCAGTCCGGGCAGGACATGGCGGTGTTCCCGAAGCTGTTTGACCGCGTGTGCGTGTTCGCCTCGGCCGATAACGTCGCCACGCTCCAGAGCGCCATCGCGGCCGACAGCAGCTTTGACGCCGCGACGCGCTTCGTGCCGTTTCTCGCCAAGGCGCCGGAATCCGGCAGCTATGTCACCACCGGGTGAGCCCCGGCCCATCAAAGAAACCCCCGCCCGGCGTG
>HF985727.1:7359-8884 GCA_000432375.1 Firmicutes bacterium CAG:103 | reverse complement strand
CGCGGCGGTCAGATGACCGCCGCGTGCCGCTTCTTTTTATTTCGGCTCAAAGCCGTGCGCCATGCAGTACACGCGCAGGATGGCTGCCTGCGTTTTCGCGTCCGGGATGCGCCCGGCCAGCACGTCGCGCGCAAGCTCGTCGAGCGGCACGGCCTGCAGGTTGAGAAATTCATCGTCGTCGAGCTGCTGCTCGCCGAAGGTCAGGCCGCGGGCGAGGTACATCCAGATGACCTCGTCCGAGTACGCGGCGGCGGGGTAGAACGGGCCGAGCGGGATGAGCTCGCGCGCTGTGATGCCGGTCTCCTCGCGCAGCTCGCGGCGCGCGGCGGCCTCGGGCGCTTCGTCGCGGCTGTCGCGCTTGCCGGCGGGAATCTCCGTGATGACCTCGTTCACCGGGTAGCGAAACTGCCGCTCGACGATCACGCGGCCGTCGTCGAGCAACGGCACGATGCACACCGCGCCCACGTGGCGCGATAGTTCGCGTGGCGCGGTGCCGCCGTTGGGCAGGCGCACGGTGTCGCGGTAAAAGTCGAGAATGCAGCCGCTGTAGATCTTTTCGGATGTGAGTTTGGTTTCGGTCAGGTTGTCCATGGCGCGCCTCCTTACAGGCCGAGGATCTGCAGCGTGCGCGTGTCGGGCTGCCCGCCGAAGAATTTATCGAGCACGGCGGAAAACACCGGCTCGTCCGGCACGGCGGCCGCGAAGAGCGTCATGCTCGAGCGCAGCTTCAGGTCGTCCGGAAAGCCGAACACGGCCGTGGGGTCGCTCTCGTCGAGTGCCAGCAGGGCGCTGCTGATCTCCAGCAGGTGCGCGCGCAGTGTCGGCTCGCGCAGATAGGCCCGCGCCTCGTCGAGCCCGGAGATGGCATAGTACTGCGACGTGCTGCTCATGCCCAGCCCCGCGACCTGCGGGAAGATGTACCAGATCCAGTGGCTGCGCTTGCGGCCGTTTTGGATCTCGCGCAGGGCGGCGGCATAGTCCCGGCGCTGTGCGGTGAGAAAACGATCAAGATCATACATAGCGAAACCTCCTCAGAAGCGGAAATAGATGAACGGATTGAACGTCGCGCTCACGGAAAAGACGATGCACACGGCCAGCAGCGCCAGGCACACGACGTTGCGCACGATCTCGGCGCCGCAGCTCTCGCCAAGGTGCACGCGCCGGCAGACGGGTGTGGAGAATACGAGCGCGGGCAGCATCCACAGCAGCGGCGGGACGATGCTCACATCCGCTGCGAGCGACTGCGAGAGCGCCACGTGCGTGAAGCTGAACATCCGCGCGAGCGCGCAGCGCATCTGCACAAAGTCCGTGAGGTTGAACATCACCCAGCCGATGCACACGATGATCATGCACAGCAGCCAGCGCAGCGCCTTCGGCAGACGCTCGAGATACTTGCCCAGCCAGAGCTTTTCGATCAGCAGCAGCACACCGTAGTACAGGCCCCAGAGCAGGAAGTTCCAGTCCGCGCCGTGCCACAGGCCGGTCAGGCCCCAGACGACGAGAATGTTGCGCACCCACTTCCCCC
>HF985727.1:0-7290 GCA_000432375.1 Firmicutes bacterium CAG:103 | reverse complement strand
GGTGGACAGCGAGATGTGCCACCGCCGCCAGAACTCCGTGACCGACAGGGAGATATACGGGTAGTTGAAGTTTTCGAGGAAGTGGAAGCCGAACATCCGGCCGAGGCCGATGGCCATGTCGCTGTAGCCGGAGAAGTCGAAATAGATCTGCAGCGTGTAGGCAATGGCGGCCAGCCAGTACATGAGCGAGCCGTAATTGGCGGGGTTGCCGCTGTAGACGATGGTGGCCACCTGCGCGACCTGATTGGCCAGCAGCAGCTTTTTGGCCAGACCCACGACAAAGCGCCGGAAGCCCTGCGCGAGATCGTCCATGGTCACTTGGCGCTCCCGGATCTCCTGCTCGACGGTCTCATAGCGCACGATGGGGCCGGCGATGAGCTGCGGGAAGAAGCTGACGTACATCAGCAGGTAGAAAAAGTTGCGCTGCAGGGCGATCTTGCCGCGGTAGAGGTCGATGACATACGACAGGATCTGAAACGTGTAAAAGCTGATGCCGATCGGCAGCGCGATGCCGGGGTCCGTCAGGCCGAGAAACGAGAACGTCCGGCACAGGAAGTTGAGGTATTTGAACACGACGAGGTTGCCGAGGATGACGACGATCGCCGCGATCAGCGCGGCCTTTTTCGCGCGCGGCCGCGCCTCAAAATGCA
Source organism: Firmicutes bacterium CAG:103 (assembly GCA_000432375.1). Classification (GTDB taxonomy): domain Bacteria; phylum Bacillota; class Clostridia; order Oscillospirales; family Oscillospiraceae; genus CAG-103. Next base: position 6,640 of record HF985727.1, on the reverse strand, counting down.
CGATGGCAAAGCCGCTGCCGTAGGCCACGAGCGTCACGAGCACCATGAGCACGACCATCTTCGGCTCGCCCCAGGCGTAGAAGATCAGCGATGCGATGAGCAGCATGGCGTTCTGCACGGGCTTCGAGCGGATGAGCACGCACAGCCCCGCCAGCGGCAGGAAGAAAAACAGAAATGTCTGACTGCTGAATACCATCGCTCAGTCCTCCACCATGAAGTCGTCCGACGTGAAAAACGTCGTGCTGCCGATCCAGAGCACCTTCGTGATCCGGTGCTCGCGCAGATACTCCGCCAGCCGAAACGGCTTTCCCATGTCCTGCTCATAGCTGCGCAGATCGACGCTGTAGACCCGGTCAAAGTGCGAAGCCATGAGTTTGAGGATGGCGTTGTCATACGATTCGCCGAGCATCAGCAGATTCCCGCGTCCGGTCGTGCCGGTGTCGAGGATGACCTCGCCGTTGTCCCCGCCGTAGACCTCACCGTAGCTGGCGTCCGTGAGCTGGCCGCTGAGCGCGGCGTCCTGACAGCCGTAATCATCCGCCGGTTCTCCGGCGATCGTCACGGACATCTTCGGGAAAGCAAAGCGGTAGACATCCATCGGCTCAAAAAACTGCTCCTGCGCGCCGATAGACAGCGCTTTTGAGCCGGAGAAGTGATCGGATACGCGCACCGTTTCCAGAGGCTCGAGCAGGTCGGTGCAGCCGAGCAGGGCGGCCGCCTCGCGGTAGCCGCGGTAGGAGCCGACGTTGTTCCAGTTGTGGTCGGTCTGGTAAAAGTCGCGCTCATACGTTGCCAGATCGTCTGCCGCGAACCTGCCCATCTGTGCGGCCGGCAGGTTCACCCGGCTGCTGAGGTATTCAAACGCGCCGTTGTTTTCCCCGGCCGTGAAGTTGTTGTTCGAGTCGCCCTCGACCATATAGAGATAAAACGTCACGTCCGGATGCGCGGCAATCAGTGCATTGAGGTTTTCGCTGTGCCGCGTGAGCTCCGGTATCACCATGTCGGGACTGCGGTAGGCGTAGGCCAGATATTTCCCGCCGTAGACGAGAAACTGGTCGTACTGGACCGGCACGTTTGGATACCGGCGCGACAGGCGCATCATGGAGTCGTACCGGATCTTGTTCTGCGCGTCATTGAAGGTCTTTTTCATCGCCTGCGCCAGCGGGATCTGATCGCTGAGCGCAGCCTCCATGGCGTCCTGAAACGAACCGTCGAGCCAGCTTTCCGCCGTCAGCGGGGCGACGGTGTTGGCCGGGCGGTTTTCGTAGTAGTTGACGTCCTTCGGGCGCAGCAGCGTGCGCCCGAGCCCGGTCAGCAGCACGGCGGCAGCACAGCAGAGCATGGCCGCGTTGCACAGATTCCGGGTGCGTTTGCTTTTGTCGGCGTGTTTCACGTGCGATTTCTCCTGAATTTGAAAATTTGCAAAAAACTTCTTTTGATTATGACCTCTGCGCCCCGGATTGTCAAGCGCTGCGGCGCTCAGATTTGGTTTTACAACCCGCGCGGTATGCGTTACAATAAGAAAATCGGAAAGGAGCGTTCCCATGAACATGACATTGGAGACCATCCGGGCAGCGCACGCACGCATCGCCCCTTATATTGTCCGGACGCCGCTGCTGCGCCTGCCGGCGCTCGACGATGCCCTCGGCTGTGAGGTGTATGTCAAGGCCGAGTGTATGCAGCGCACGGGCGCATTCAAGCTGCGCGGCGCAATGAACAAGATCCTCACCCTGACGGACGCCGAGCGCGCCCGCGGCTTTGTCGCGGCGTCCTCCGGCAACCACGGCCGCGCGGTGGCCTATGCCGCGCAGCGCTTCGGTACGCACGCATGCATCGTCATGCCGCGCACGGCCCCGCCCGTCAAGCAGGCGGCTATCCGCGCGCTGGGCGCGGAGCTCGTGCTGTGCGAGGCGTCCGAGCGGTTCGACGTGGCGGCGCGGCTGTGCGCCGAGCGGGGCGCGACGATGGTGCCGCCGTTCAATGACGAGGCGGTCATGGCGGGGCAGGGCACCGTCGGGCTGGAGATCCTGGCCCAGTGCCCGGAGATCGACACGGTCGTCGTCCCGGTCAGCGGCGGCGGGCTCATCGGCGGCGTGTCCACGGCCGTCAAGGCGCTCACGCCGCGCGTGCGCGTGTTTGGCGCGGAGCCGGCCGCGCTGCCGCGCTATACGGAGAGCCTGCGCGCCGGGCACCCGGTGCGGGTGGAGCAGAAGCGCTCAGTCGCGGACGCGCTCGTCGCGCAGATGCCGGGGGATGTGTGTTTCCCGTATGTGGCGGCAAATACCGACGGCTTTGCGGCCGTTGCGGATGATGCTATTCTTCGCGGCATGAAGCTGCTGCTTCTGGAGGGCAAGCTGCTGTGCGAGCCGTCGTCCGCCATCGGCATCGGTGCGGCGCTGTGCGGCCGGCTCCCGGTGCGGGAAGGGGACAAGGTCTGCTTTGTCGTCAGCGGCGGCAGCGTCGCGCTCGAGCAGCTGCACCAGCTCGAGGACGTCAGGCTCTGACAGACAGCAAATATCCGCCCCGGCGCACCTTCCGTCAGAAGGGTGCGTCGAGGCGGATGCTGTCTCGGGGCGTTATTTGCTGCTTGCGAGCGCCTGATCGATGAGCTCGTTGAGCTTCTTTGCCTGATCGGGCGCGGTGATCCCGCCGACGATCGGCTGGCCGACGATGTTGCCGTTTTTGTCAACGACGTATGTGGTCGGGAACGAGTACAGGCCGGCGGTGAACTTACCGGCCTCACTGTCGGAGGCGAACCAGAGGTTGGAGTAGGTCACGCCCTTTTTCGCCAGAATGTCCTTCGCCTCGGCGATGGCGGTCTTGTCGCCGTCGAGCGTGAAGGAGTTGATGCCGACGACCGCGCCGCCCTTCGCGGCGAGGTCCTTGTTGAGCGCCTCAAGGTCGGCCAACTCACCGACGCACGGGTTGCAGGTGGTGAACCAGAAGTTCACGACCGTGACGCTGTTGCCGGCGAAGAGCTTGCTGCTGTCGACGTCATTGCCGTCGAGATCCTTGCCCTGAAAGCTCGGGAATTTCATCAGGTCGCTGCCGGAGGCGGTCATGCCGGCCTCCTCCGCGCTCACGCTGTCACCCGCGCCGGGCGTCGTGCCGCAGCCGGGATACTTCTGCTCGAGGATGGTGAGCTTGCCCTCGATCTCCTTGATCTGCTCGGCGCCGGCCTTGAGCGTCTTGAGCTCGTCGGCCGAGAAGCCGTCCTTCGCGCTCTCGATCGTGGCGAGCAGGAAGTCGCCGTAGTTCGTGCCGTCCTCGATCATGGTGCTGTTTTTGTTGGCAGACAGAAACACCTTGTTCCAGAGGTCGGAGTTTGCGGCGAGAATGTCGTTTTCCTTCTGCATGAGCTGCTGATAGAGCTTGGCCGCTTCGTCGGCGCTGCTCGGCTCGGTCGCGATCAGGGTCGCAATGTCGGCGCTGCCGTTTGCCTTGTCCTTGTCTTTGCCCGACGAGCACGCCGCGAGGCTGAACACCATCGCGAGCGCGAGCAGGAGCGTCACGAGCTTGGTCATTTTTTTCGTCTTCATCATGATTCCTCCGTTTGATTTTGATGGTTGCTTACTTGTTTCGGATTCGTGTTTCCGCTCAGGCCGAAACCATAGCGGAAGCGGATGGCCTCCGTGGGGCAGGCGCGGATGCACTTGCCGCAGCGGATGCACTCCGTGTCGTTGGGGGACTTGGTGATGTCCACGTCCATCTGGCAGGTGCGCGCGCATTTGCCGCAGGAGACGCACTTGCCAGTGTCGACCTGAATGCCGAGCAGGGAGACCTTGTTCATCAGCGCGTAAAACGCGCCGAGCGGGCAGATCCACTTGCAGAACGGGCGGAAAAACAGCACGCTCAAAACGACGACCGCGATCAGAATGATCAGCTTGCGCGTAAACAGCGCGCCCAGCGCCGCGCGGATGCTCTCGTTTGCGGCGGCAAGCGGGATCGCACCCTCGAGCACGCCCTGCGGGCAGATATACTTGCAGAAATACGGGTCTCCCATGCCCACGTCGTTGACGATGAGCGCTGGCAGCAGTACCACGGCCAGCAGCAGGATGACGTATTTCAAATAGGTCAGCGGCCTGAGCTTTTTCGTCGACAGCTTTTTGCCCGGGATCTTATGCAGCAGCTCCTGCAGCCAGCCGAACGGGCACAAAAAGCCACAGATGAACCGCCCAAACAGCACGCCGAGCAGGATCAGAATGCCGGTGATATAATACGAAAAGCGGAATTTGGACGAGCCGACCACCGCCTGAAACGCCCCGATCGGGCACGCGCCCGATGCCGCCGGGCAGGAATAGCAGTTCAGGCCGGGCACGCAGACGGTCTTGCCCTTGCCCTGATAGATGCCGCCCTTGAAGAAGTTCGGCAGGTGGATGTTGGTCAGCAGCGTCGCCGCCGCCTGGATCCAGCCGCGAAACCGGCTCAAGAGCAGGGAAACAGACTGTTTTTTCTTATCCAATGCCGACACACTCCAAGCACAGCCGGATCGCCTTGCTGAGCACGGCACCGGCCTCGCCGCGCAGCGCGCCGAAGCACACCATGGCGATGCCTGCAGCGATCAGCAGAACCTGCACAACGGCTTTCTTCGCACGAAACACCCGGATCACTCCCTTCTGTTTGCCCCATGATACCATGGCGCAGATAAAATCTTCGTTAAGAACGGAAACTTAACAGAGATTTTATGCCTTTGTGTTATCATATAACAAAGTTAACAAAGTCGGACATTCGTAAATACGCACGAGGAGAATGGTATGCATATTTTGGTTGTGGAAGATGAACGGGCGCTCTGCGACACGATCGCGCGCAGTCTGCGGCGGCTTGCCTACAGCGTGGACTGCTGCTATGACGGGCAGAGCGCCGCGGAGATGCTCGCCGTCGAGCGCTTTGATCTGGTCGTGCTGGATCTGAACCTCCCCGGCGAGGACGGTATGACGGTGCTCCGGACGCTGCGCGAGCGTGACCGCGACACCAAGGTGCTGATCCTGTCGGCGCGCTGCGAGGTCGCCGACAAGGTGGCGGGACTCGATGCGGGCGCGAACGACTATCTCACCAAGCCCTTTCACCTCGATGAGCTCGCGGCGCGCATCCGCAGCCTGACGCTGCGCCGCTTTACGCAGAGCGACGTGGTCCTGACCTGCGCCGAGCTGTCGTTTGACACCAAGGCGCGCAAGGCGTCCGTGCGCGGTGAGGCGCTGTCGCTCACGCGCAAGGAGACGGGCATCCTCGAATACCTGCTGCTGCATCAGGGGCGGCCGGTCAGTCAGGAGGAGCTGCTGGAGCACGTGTGGGACAGCGGGGCGGACGGCTTCGGCAACTCCATCCGCGTGCATATCTCCGCACTGCGGAAAAAGCTGCGCGCCGCCTTGGGCTATGACCCCATCCGCAACCGCATCGGCGAGGGCTATGTTATGGAGGCGCAGACATGAAGCGGTTATCTCTGCAGTGGCGCATCACGCTGATGACGGCGGCGCTGATCGGCGTGACGTGTGTGCTCATGAACTGTCTGATCGGCTATTCCGGCAAGCGGTATATGGATGCGATCGGCAGCGGCATCTCGGCTTACGGCGAGATCGAATCCGGTGCGCCCGACGCCTTCGACCCGCAGAGCAAACAGCCGGATGACGAGCTGACGATCATCATCAGCGGCGCGCAGGCGGCCTTCGGCGTCACGAACTGGTACATCACGGCGGCGGTCACGCTCATCGGCGGCGTGCTCGCGTATTTTGTCAGCGGCCGCGCGCTGCGTCCGCTGCGCAGTTTTGCAGCGCAGGTGGAAAACATTCAGCCGAGCAATCTGGCGCAGTGCAAGGTCAGCGAGGACGTGCTGCCGGAGTTTCAGCGCTTCAGCCGCTCGTTCAACGGCATGATCGACCGCCTGGACGCGGGCTTCACGGCGCAGCGGCAGTTTACGGGCAACGCTGCGCACGAGCTGCGCACGCCGCTTGCGCTGATGCAGGCGCAGCTTGAGCTGTTTTCCGCCGAGCACGCGGACGTCACGCCCGAAACGGCGGCGTTTTTGAGCCTGCTGCAGGAGCAGACGGAGCGTATGGCGCAGATGACGAAGATCCTGCTGGAGATGAGCGAGCTGCGCACCGTGCCCTGTGACGACCGGGTCGAGCTCGCGCCCATGATCGAGGAGATCTTCACCGATCTCGCGCCGCTTGCAGAGAGCAAGTGCATCGCGCTGGAGGCCGACGGCGGCGCTGTGCTCACCGGCAGCGACCCGCTGCTGTACCGGCTGCTGTTCAACCTGACCGAAAACGCCATCCGTTACGGCCGGCCGGACGGGGCGGTGCACATCGCGGTCAGCGAGGCGGATGGGAATGTACAGATCCGCGTCCGTGACCACGGTCCCGGCATCCCGGAGGCATACCGGGAGAGCGTTTTCCAGCCGTTTTTCCGCGTGGACAAGTCGCGCAGCCGGGCACACGGCGGCGTCGGGCTCGGTCTGTCGCTTGTGTGGGAGATTGCCGCGCTGCACGGCGGCACGGTGCAGATCGAGCGCAGCGGCGCGGACGGAACGGTCATGCTCGTGACGCTGCCGCGCGACGGCAAAGAAGCATAAAACAAAGGCGGCAGCCAGGTCATCCCCGGCTGCCGCCTACAGCTTGTCCAAAAACCTCGTAGAGTTTCGCCG
>HF985726.1 GCA_000432375.1 Firmicutes bacterium CAG:103 | reverse complement strand
CAGGGCGCGCCGCCGTGTCTGTCTGTATCCGGTTCTTGGCGCAGAGATGCGTGTCAACGCGGGACGGAAAATGCCGGAATTTTTCGTGCAAAAAGACGGCGCGCAAAGCCGCCGGATTTGTTGACAGACCGGGCGATTATGTGATATCATATCAAAAATTTGCGATTCGGCAGAAATGAGGCGAGGAAAATGGTTGCGGCCGCAGAGAATATGCAGGCATTTGGGTGGGATCTTTTTCCCGGCAACCGTGATTCTGTTTTTCTTGGCAGCGGCAGCATTGCCGGTGACGAACTTGATATTTCTTCTTTCGTGGTATTACCTGGTTTCGTAGATGTGCATGTACATCTTCGTGAGCCGGGTTTTTCTTATAAGGAGACCATTTCGTCCGGCACGCTTGCTGCGGCGCACGGCGGATACAGCCGCGTGTGCGCCATGCCCAATCTGGATCCGGCGCCGGACAGTTTGCAGACGCTTGCCCCCCAGCTGGAGCGCATCCGCACGGATGCGGTCATCGATGTGACGCCCTACGGCGCGATCACCGCGCACCGCGGCGGCAGGGAGCTTGCGGACATGGAGCAGCTCGCGCCCTATGTCGCCGGCTTTTCCGACGACGGCAGCGGCGTGCAGGATGTGGACGTGATGCGCGCCGCGATGCGCAAGGCGGCAAGTCTCGGCAAGCTCATCGCCGCGCACTGCGAGGACAACACCCTCCTGCACGGCGGCTATATCCACGACGGCGCGTATGCCCGCGCCCACGGGCACAAGGGCATCAGCAGCGAGAGTGAGTGGCGGCAGCTGGAGCGCGATCTCGAGCTGGTGCGCGAGACAGGCTGCGCCTATCATATGTGCCACGTGTCCACCAAGGAGAGCGTGGCGCTCATCCGCCGGGCGAAGGCGCAGGGGCTGGACGTCACCTGCGAGACCGCACCGCACTACCTCGTGCTGACCGAGGACGACCTGCGCGAGGACGGCAGCTTCAAGATGAACCCGCCCCTGCGCACGCAGGCCGACCGGCAGGCGCTCATCGAGGGCATCCTCGACGGCACGGTGGACATGATCGCGACCGACCACGCGCCGCACAGCGCGCAGGAAAAGGCCAGGGGCCTCGCCGGGAGCGCCATGGGCATCGTCGGCCTTGAGACGGCGTTCCCCGTGCTCTATACCCACCTTGTGCGCACCGGCGTGCTGACGCTCGACAAGCTCGTGGAGCTCATGGCGGTCAACCCCAGAAAGCGCTTCGGCTTCCCGCTGCGCGCGGACGATTATGCCGTCTGGGACCTGAACACGGAGTACCGCATCGACCCGGCGCAGTTTTGCTCCATGGGAAAGAGCACGCCCTTCGCCGGACAGACGGTCTACGGGCGGTGCGTGCGCAACGTCTGCGGCGGCGCCGTCGTCTGGCAGGACGCGCAGGACTGAGCGCCTTACACCTACATACAAAAATACATCACATACAGAACCTTTTACGTACTGAGGAGGAAATCACATGCCCAAAAGAACGGATCTGAAGAAAATTATGATCATCGGCTCCGGCCCGATCGTCATCGGTCAGGCCGCTGAGTTTGACTATGCCGGCACGCAGGCGTGCCTGTCGCTCAAGGAGGAGGGGTACGAGGTCATTCTCGTCAACTCCAACCCCGCCACGATCATGACGGATACCTCCGTCGCGGACAAGGTGTACATGGAGCCGCTGACGCTGGAGTATGTGGCGCGTATCCTGCGCAAGGAGCGCCCGGACGCGATCGTCCCGGGCATCGGCGGCCAGACCGGTCTGAATCTGGCGATGCAGCTCGAGCAGAAGGGCGTGCTCAAGGAGTGCCAGGTCGAGCTTCTCGGCACGGACAGCGACAGCATCCGCCGCGCCGAGGACCGCGAGCAGTTCAAGGAGCTCTGCCAGAGCATCGGCGAGCCGGTCATCCCATCGCAGATCACCTACGGCCTCGAGGAGGCCAAGGCCGCGGCCGCGGCCATCGGCTATCCGGTCGTGCTGCGCCCGGCGTTCACGCTCGGCGGCACGGGCGGCGGCTTTGCCGACGACGAGGCGCAGCTCGTCGAGCTGGGCATGCAGGCGTTCAAGCTCTCGCCTATCCATCAGGTGCTGATCGAAAAGAGCGTCAAGGGCTATAAGGAGATCGAGTTTGAGGTCATGCGCGATGCGTCCGACCGCGCCATCACCATCTGCGGCATGGAGAACATCGACCCCGTGGGCGTGCACACCGGCGACTCCGCCGTCGTCGCGCCGATCATGACGCTCAGCGACCATGACATGAAGATGCTCAACGACAGCGCGATCAAGATCATCCGTACGCTGAAGATCCAGGGCGGCTGCAACGTGCAGTTTGCGCTCAACCCCAAGACCTCGGAGTACTTCCTCATTGAGATCAACCCCCGCGTCTCCCGCTCGTCGGCGCTGGCGAGCAAGGCCAGCGGCTATCCCATCGCGCGCGTCACGGCCAAGGTCGCCGTCGGCATGAACCTCGACGAGATCGCCGTCGCCAACACGACGGCCGCGTTCGAGCCGTCGCTGGACTACGTGGTCGCAAAGCTGCCGCGCTTCCCGTTCGATAAGTTCTCGACCGCCGCCAACACGCTCGGCACGCAGATGAAGGCCACGGGCGAGGTCATGGGCATCGGCAGCACGCTCGAGGAGTGCCTGCTCAAGTCCGTCCGCTCGCTGGAGATCGGCGCGCAGCACCTCTGGCTGCCGAAGTTCCAGAACATGACCAAGGCGGAGCTGACCGAGTACCTGCACCAGTTCCGCGATGACGGGCTCTTTGCCGTCGCGCAGCTGCTGCGTCTGGGCGCGAGCGTGGACGAGGTCGCTGCGCTGACGATGATCACGCCGTACTTCCTCGAGACCATCCGCAGCATCGTGGACATGGAGCAGACGCTCTGCGCGCACAAGGGCGACGGAGAGACGCTCAAGCAGGCCAAGCAGATGGGCTTCTGTGACCCCTACATCGCGCGGCTCTGGGGCGTGCGCGAGGAGGATGTGTATGCCCAGCGCGTGCAGCTGGGGCTCTATCCCGCCTACAAGATGGTGGACACCAGCCACACCGGCGCTTACATCCCCTATTTCTACTCCACCTACGCCCCCGGCGCAAAGAGCGAGGCGCGCCGCTCGGACAAGAAGAAGGTCGTCGTGCTCGGCGCAGGCCCGATCCGCATCGGTCAGGGCGTGGAGTTTGACTACTCCACCGTCCACGCGGTGCAGACCATCCGGCGCGCGGGCTATGAGGCCATCATCATCAACAACAACCCCGAGACGGTCTCCACCGATTACACGACCGCCGATAAGCTGTATTTCGAGCCCCTCACGCCCGAGGATGTCATGAACATCCTGCACGAGGAGCAGGCCGATCAGGTGATCGCCAGCCTCGGCGGCCAGACGGCCATCAATCTGGCGCAGCCGCTCATGATGCGCGGCGTGCAGATCATCGGCACGGACTGCGCTGCGATCGAGCGCGCGGAAAACCGCGACTGCTTTGAAAAGCTGCTGCTCGAGCTGAACATTCCGCAGCCGATGGGCGCGGCGGTGACGAATCTGGACGACGGTCTCAAGGCTGCGCACACGGTGGGCTATCCGGTGCTGGTGCGCCCGTCGTTCGTGCTGGGCGGCCGCGCCATGGAGATCGTGGCCGACGACGAGATGCTGCGCCACTATCTGCAGAATGCCGTGCGCACCGGCGAGGGCAAGCCCGTGCTGGTCGATAAGTACATCTCCGGCCGCGAGGTCGAGGTCGACGCCATCTGCGACGGCAGAGACGTGTTCGTGCCCGGCATCATGGAACTGGTCGAGCGCACCGGTGTCCACTCCGGCGACTCCATCAGCGTCTACCCGCCGTTTTCCATCTCCGACAAGGTCAAGGGCACGATCCTGACCTATGCCAAGAAGCTCGGTCTGGGCATCGGCATCGTCGGCCTGTATAACATCCAGTTCATCGTCGATAAGAGCGACCATGTCTACATCATCGAGGTCAACCCCCGCTCGTCGCGCACGGTGCCGTTTTTGTCGAAGGCTACGGGCTATCAGCTCGCGGACATCGCCACGAACGTCATCCTCGGCACGAGCCTCAAGGAGCAGGGCATCTTCGACCTGTATCCGCCGGAAAAAGAGCGCTGCTATGTCAAGGCACCGGTGTTCTCCTTCGCCAAGCTCCACGGGCTGGACGCCTACCTCTCCCCGGAGATGAAGTCCACGGGCGAGGCCATCGGCTACGACAAGAAGCTCTCGCGCGCCATGTACAAGGCGCTGCAGGCCTCCGGCATGAACGTGCAGAACTACGGCACCGTGTTCGTGACGCTGGCCGATGAGGACAAGCCGGAGGGCCTGCCGCTCGTGCGCCGGTTCTATGAGATGGGCTTTAACATCGAGGCGACCGCAGGCACGGCTGCCTACCTCAAGTCCTTCGGCATCCGCACGCGCGTGCGCGGCAAGATCAGCGACGGCAGCCACGAGATCCTCGATTCCATCCGCAGCGGCTACGTCAGCTACATCATCAACACCCGCTCCATCCATTCGAGCGTCCACGCGCAGGACGGCGCCGCGATCCGGCGCTGCGCGGTGGAAAACGGCGTGACCGTCTTTACCTCGCTCGATACGGTGCGCGTGCTGCTCGACGTGCTCGAGGAGACGACGCTGGCCGTGTCCACGATCCACGCGGAGTAAGTCATGCAGCAGAAACGTTTCACCATTGCGGAAAACGCGCCCGTCGCCCGCGGGACGTATCGTCTGCGTCTCGCGGGGGACACTGCCGCGATCACCGCGCCGGGGCAGTTTGCGGACATCCGGCTCGCCGGATATTTTCTGCGCCGCCCCGTGTCGGTGTGCAGCTGGAGTGACGGCGCACTGACGCTGTATTATAAAGTGGCGGGCGCAGGCACGGCGCAGCTGAGCACGCTGGCGCCGGGCACGGAGCTGGACCTGCTGGTCGGTCTCGGCAACGGCTTTGACACCGCACCCGCCGGTGCGCGGCCGCTGCTGGTCGGCGGCGGCGTGGGCGCGTCCCCGCTGTACGGTCTGGCGCAGCAGCTCGTGGCCGAGGGGTGCAGCCCGCTGGCCGTGCTCGGCTTTCGCACGGCGGCAGAGGTGCTGCTTGCCGATGCGTTTGAAGCGCTCGGCATCCCCGTCACGGTCGTGACCGAGGACGGCACCATGGGCGCGCGCGGCTTCGTGACCGATGCGCTGCCCGCCGGCTGCACCTATGTGTATGCCTGCGGGCCGATGCCCATGCTGCAGGCGCTGTGCAGCGCGACGCCGCTCGACGGTCAGCTGAGCCTCGAGGCGCGCATGGGCTGCGGCTTCGGCGCGTGCATGGGCTGCACCTGCGAAACGACGCACGGCAGCAAGCGCGTCTGCAAGGACGGGCCCGTGTTCACAAAGGAGGAGATCGTATGGCCGCAACAGCCGTAACGCTCTGCGGGATCGAGCTGGAAAACCCCATCATCCCGGCCAGCGGTACGTTTGGCTACGGGCAGGAGTTTGCGCAGCTGTATGACATCAATATGCTCGGCACGTTCTCCTTCAAGGGGACGACGCGCGCGCCGCGCTTCGGCAACCCCACGCCGCGCATCGCCGAGTATGCCGGCGGAATGCTCAACGCGGTGGGGCTGCAGAACCCTGGCGTGGACGCGGTCATCGCGCACGAGCTGCCGGAGCTGAAAAAGGTGTTTCACAAGCCGGTCATGGCGAATGTGAGCGGCTTCAGCGTGGAAGAATATGCCGAGGTCTGCGCCAGGCTTGACGCGCAGCCGCAGGTCGGCTGGCTGGAGGTCAACATCTCCTGCCCGAACGTCCACGGCGGCGGCGCTGCCTTCGGCGCGGAGCCGTCGGCCGCGGCGGAGGTGACGCGCGCGGTGCGCGCCGTGACGAAAAAGCCGATCATCCTCAAGCTCTCGCCGACGGCGGCGGACATTGCCGCCGTTGCCAAGGCCTGTGAGGACGCGGGCGCGGACGGCGTGAGCCTCATCAACACCCTGCCGGGTATGCGCATCGACCTTGCGCGCCGCCGCCCGCTGCTGGCCAACCGGACCGGCGGCATGTCCGGCCCCGGTATGTTCCCGCTGGCCGTGCGCATGGTCTATCAGGTGTACGAGGCGGTGCACATCCCCATCGTGGGCATGGGCGGCGTGACGAGCGCGCAGGACGTTCTGGAGCTGATGCTCGCGGGCGCGACGGCGGTCGGTGTGGGCGCTGCAAACCTGGTCGAGCCGTATGCCTGCAAGCACATCATTGAAACTCTGCCGGACGCGATGGCGCGCTTCGGCATAGACGATCTCAGAGACATCATAGGAGGAGCACATCATGGGTAAGGACGTTATCATTGCACTGGATTTTGACAGTCGGGAAAAGACGCTCGCATTTCTCGACCGTTTTCAGGACGAGAAGCCGTTTGTGAAGATCGGCATGGAGCTGTTTTATGCCGAAGGGCCGGACATCGTGCGCCAGATTCGCGCGCGCGGCCACAGGATCTTTCTCGACCTCAAACTGCACGACATCCCGAACACGGTGAAAAAGGCGATGGCCGCGCTCTCGGCGCTGGATGTGGATATCATCAACCTCCACGCTGCCGGCACGAAGGCCATGATGAGCGCCGCGCTCGAGGGACTGACCCGGCCGGACGGCACGCGCCCGCTGCTCATCGCCGTGACGCAGCTGACCTCCACGGATCAGGAGCGCATGGACCGGGAGCTGCTCATCCACGCGCCGATCGACGAGGTCGTGCTGCACTATGCGCGCAATGCGCGCGACGCCGGTCTTGACGGCGTGGTCTGCTCCCCGCTGGAGGCGGGCAGCATCCATGCGCGCTGCGGCGCGGACTTTCTGACCGTGACGCCCGGCGTGCGCTTTGCCGACGGGGAGAGCGGCGACCAGAAGCGCGTCACAACGCCGGAGCGCGCCCGGGAGATCGGCTCGGACTACATCGTCGTCGGCCGTCCGATCACGCAGGCGGACGATCCCGTCGCCGCCTATCGCCGGTGCGTGGCCGCGTTCGTCGGCTGAGCGCCGGATCAGAGACTTTTTCAACAGGAGGAACTGCTATGGATATCAAACACGAAGTTGCGCGCAGCCTGCTCTCGATCGAGGCGGTGTTCCTGCGCCCGCAGGAGCCGTTCACGTGGGCCAGCGGCATCAAGAGCCCCATCTACTGCGACAACCGCCTCATCCTGACCGCGCCCGAGGCGCGTGATCTGGTCGAGCGCGCCATCGCCGAGACGGTCAGGCGCGAGTATCCGCAGGCGCAGGTGCTCATGGGCACGGCCACGGCCGGCATCGCCCACGCCGCCATCGCCGCGCATCTGCTCGGTCTGCCGATGGGCTATGTCCGCTCGAGCAGCAAGGATCACGGCCGCCAGAACCGCATCGAGGGCAAGCTCGTCCCGGGGCAGAAGGTCGTGGTCGTCGAGGACCTGATCTCCACCGGCGGCAGTGTGCTCGACGCGGTGGACGCGCTGCGTGAAGCCGGCGCGGAGGTGCTCGGCGTCGTGAGTATCTTCACCTACGGCATGAAAAAGGGCGTGGAGCGGCTCGCCGCAGCGCAGGTCAGAAACGTGAGCCTCACGGATCTGGACACCGTCGCCAGCACGGGTGCACAGGAGGGCTACATCACCGAGGCCGACGTCGCGCGGCTGCTGGCCTTCCGCGAAAACCCCTCCGACGAGAGCTGGATCCAGGCAGAAAGTCAGGCGTGATATGAAGCATCTGATCGACATTATGCAGCTGACCCCGCAGGAGATCATGGAGCTCATCGACACCGCCTGCGCGATCATGGAGCACCCCGAGCAATATGCCCACAAGTGCGACGGGAAGATCCTCGCAACGCTGTTTTTCGAGCCGTCCACGCGCACGCGCCTGAGCTTCGAGAGCGCGATGCTCTCGCTCGGCGGCAAGGTGCTCGGCGTCGCCTCGGCGGAGAGCTCGTCCGCCTCCAAGGGCGAGACCGTCGCGGACACCGTGCGCGTCGTCAGCTGCTACAGCGACATCATCGCCATGCGCCATCCCAAGGAGGGCGCGCCGCTGGTCGCGTCCATGCACGCGCAGGTCCCGGTCATCAACGCGGGCGACGGCGGACACAACCACCCCACGCAGACGCTGACCGACCTCATGACCATCTACCGCGAAAAGGGTCGGCTGGACGACCTGACGATCGGCCTGTGCGGCGACCTGAAGTTCGGCCGCACGGTGCACTCGCTCGTCGCCGCCATGAGCCGCTGCACGGGCATCCGCTTCGTGCTCATCTCCCCGGAGGAGCTCAAGCTCCCGCGCTACGTGAAGGACGAGTATCTCAAAAAGCCCGGCGTCCCCTACACGCAGTCCACGTCGCTCGAGGCCGTGATGCCGGAGCTGGACGTGCTGTATATGACCCGCGTGCAGCGCGAGCGCTTTTTCAACGAGGAGGACTACCTGCGCCTGCGCGACAGCTATATCCTCACGCCGGATAAGCTCGAGACCGCCAAGCCCGACATGAGCATCCTGCACCCGCTGCCGCGCGTCAACGAGATCGCCGCCGCCGTGGACAACGATCCGCGCGCCTGCTATTTCAAGCAGGTAAAAAACGGCCGCTATATCCGCATGGCGCTCATGCTCAAGCTGCTGGGCATCGACTGACGGGAGGAGGAACGTTATGCTTATTGATTCGATTCAAAACGGGATCGTCATCGACCACATCACGGCCGGCAAGGCCATGGAGCTCTACCAGATCCTCGGTCTGGACAAGCTCGCCTGCACCGTTGCCATCCTCAAAAACGTCACCAGCGGCAAGCTCGGCCGCAAGGACATCATCAAGATCGACGGCGAGATGGAGCTCGACTGGGACCTGATCGGCTACGTCGATCCGAGCATCACGGTCAACATCATCCGCGGCGGCGAGCTGCAGGAAAAGCGCACGCTCAAGCTGCCCGAGCGCATCCGCGGCGTGCTGCGGTGCAAGAATCCGCGCTGCATCACCTCGACCGAGCGCGAGCTGCCGCAGGAGTTCGTGCTCACGGATCGGGAGCGGCGCGTCTACCGCTGCCTGTACTGCGAGACCGAGGCGGGAAAATGATCCCCCGGAAAATCTGATAAACCAAGCGGCGCGTCCGAAACCGG
>HF985725.1 GCA_000432375.1 Firmicutes bacterium CAG:103 | reverse complement strand
TTCCGCCTGCGCGGCGGTGAGCGCCGTTTCCAGCTCGGCACACTGCTGCCGCTGCGCCTCCAGCGCCGCCAGCTGCGCGCAGCGCTGCGCGGCCGCGTCCTGCGCGTGCCCGGCCTGCGCGGCGGCCACGGCCAGCTTTGGCTGCCCGCTCAGTTTCCCGCGCGCGGTCTCCAGTGCCTTCGCGGCCGCGTCCGTCCGGGCGCGCGCCGCGTCGAGGTCGCTTCGCTTTTGCGCCAGCCGTTTGCGTTCCGCCTCCGCCTGCGCGCGCAGTGTGTCGAGCTGTTCATACCGCCGCAGCGCGTCCTCCAGCCGCGTGATGCCCTGCCGCCGGCTCCGGATCTCCGGCTGCGAGGCCGTAGCGGTGTCCAGCGCCGCCTGTGCCGCCTTCATTTCCGCCTGTGCCTCCGTCCACGCGCTCTCCGCTTCGGCGAGTTTCCCGCGCGCGGCCTCAAGCGCCTCCGCCTTGCCGAGGTCGGAGAGCACCTGCTCGCGCTGTGTCTCCGTCTCCGCGTGCTCCGCCTGCGCCTGCGTCAGCGCGGCTTCGTCCGCGTGCAGCAGCGTGTCCAGCGCCGCGAGCAGCGCGTCGGTGTCCAGCGCGTCCGGCAGTGTCTCCGGCGCGTCACAGCGGATGCTCCCGGCCGCCTGACGCAGCCCGGCCTCCAGCTCGCCGCACTGCCGGTCGAGCGCGGCGGCCTCCTCCTTGAGCCGGTTTTGCAGCGCCTGATACTGCCCCGTGTGGAAGATCTGGCGGAAGATGGCCTTGCGCTCGTCCGTCTGGGCGAGCAGCAGCTTGCGGAATTCCCCCTGCGCGATCATGGCGATGCGGGCAAACTGCTCCCGGTCGACGCCGACGATGTCCGTCACGGCGGCGGTCACGTCGCGCGCCTTGGTGATGATGCGGCCGTCCGGCATCGTCAGCTCGGCGTCTGCCTTCTGCACGGTCGTGCCCGTGCCGCGCGTTTTCGGGCGCGTGTATTCGGGATTGCGGCGCACGGTGTAGGTCTTGCCGCCGTTTAAGAAGGTCAGCTCCACGAACGTCGGTGTTTCGGGCGCTGCGTATTTGCTGCGCAGCATGGAGCTCTCGCGGCTCTCGCCGCTCGCCTCGCCGTAGAGCGCGTAGGTGATCGCGTCAAAGATCGTCGTCTTGCCGGCACCCGTGTCGCCGGTGATGAGGTAGAGCCCGGACGTGCCGAGCACGGAAAAGTCCACGGTCGTCTGCCCGGCGTACGGGCCGAAGGCGGACATGGTCAGGTTCAGCGGTCTCATGGCTGCGCCTCCTGAATCTCCTCCATGAGCTGCGCCGCGAACGCGCGCTGCTCGTCGCTCATGGGCTGGTTGTTTTGCTGCAGGTACAGCGCCTCGAACAGCTCCAGCGGCGTGCGCTGCTCCATGGCTGCCGGCGCTGCCACCGCCCCGGCGGCGCGCGTGCGCGCGTTGTCGTAGTCGAGCGTCATCAGGTATGGGTAGATCGCCCGCAGCCGCCCCACGGCGTCGAACACGTCCTGCTCGTCCGTGAGGATCAGGTGCAGGTAGTCGCTGCGGTAGGTCGTGTGCTCGTAAAAGCTCCGTGCGGTCAGCTCGTCGTAGCTGCCGCGGATCTCGCGCAGGTCGCGCAGCGGCGTCAGCGGCACGGTGCGCACATCGACCGCGCCCTTTTCGCCCAGCGTCACGACGGTGACGGATTTGTGCTGGCTCGCCTCGGAAAACGAGTACTTGAGCGGCGACCCGGCGTAGCGGATCGTCGGGCGGCCGATCTGCTGCGCGCCGTGCAGGTGGCCGAGCGCCACGTAGTCAAACGGCGCGAACACGCTGCTGTCCACATTGTCCGTCCCGCCGACGGACAGCTCCTCCGAGCCGCTGCGCGCGCCACCGGTCACGAACTGGTGCGTTACGAGCACGTTGCGCGCGCTGTCGTCGATGTCCATGTGCGCGATGGCGGCGGCCACGGCGTCGGTGTAGCTCTCGATCTGCGCGTCCGGGAACCAGCGGCGCACGTGCGCGGGCTTCAAAAACGGCAGCAGCCACAGGTACACAGGTCCGATTTTGTCGCGCAGCACGACGGGCGCGACCGCGCCGCCGTAGACCGGCGCGATGTGGATGCCGCAGCCGTCCATGACCCGCCCGCCGAAGGCGAGCCGCTCCGGCGAGTCGTGGTTGCCGCTGATGAGCAGCACTGGCACGCCGCGCGCGCACAACTCGGTCAAAAATCCGTCGAGCAGCTCGACGGCCTCGGTCGGCGGCACGGGCTTGTCGTATACGTCGCCTGCGATCAGCACGCCGTCCGGCCGCTCGTCGTCCAGGATCGTGAGAATTTGACGCAGGATATATGCCTGATCCTCCAGCATCGAAAAGCCGTTGACCCGCTTGCCGAGGTGCAGGTCAGCGAGGTGAAGAAATTTCATGTCGGTCCGCTCCTTCCCGCGGCCGGGCCGCGGTGTGGTGCTTCCATTATAATCCGAACCGCGCCCCGGCACAACGGCGATTTTCGCCGCGGCATGTTAGGTGTAAATCGGACTGGAAATGCAAAAAGAGCCGGCTGGGAGCTTGTCCCCAGAGATCACGGGCTGGCCCGCTACTCTAACCGACTCTGTCATTAGTATACAATTTTATCCTGGTCTGTGTCAATCATACGTGCAAAAAGAGCCGGCTGCATTGCTGCCAGACGTCACCGGCGCGGATACGCCAGTTTATTCTTACCGACTCTGTTGTCAGTATACAATTTCGTTCCGGGCTGTGTCAATCACCATACGCGGTCGAACAATATCTTGATGAATCCACGAAGTGGCTGTACGCTGAAGAAAAAATGCAGAAGTATGGATGCAGTACGTTAAGGAGGAAAAAGCTATGACGGAGACCGGAAAGCGCTTGACGCATTGTTTGAAGGCTATGAGCGTTCCAACAGGAATGGGAGCGGCAATCTTTCTGACAGCCGGGGAGGAAAATCAGAAAGACGAAATACTGCACTATATGGCAGATCACCGCGAGGCGACGGCGGAAGAACTTCTGGATGTGGCTCGGAGAATCACCGCAATGTAAAAGAGCAGTTCTCCCTTTGCGAACCGGAGGCACGGGCGCGCGATTGTGCCGGAAAAATAAAAGAGAACCGGCCGCGCTCTATGCGCCCGGGGTTTCGAGGCCCCGTTACCGATTCTGCTGTCAGTATATCAGACATTCTGCAATCTGTCAATTTACGCACACGCAAAAACCGGGAGCCGTTACGGCTCCCGGTTCCTGCTCTTGTGCGCGAGATATGCCACCAGCTCCTCCGGCGCGAGCGCGCCGAGGGCTTTCGTGTGCTCCGCCGCCCCGCGCACGGCGGCGTGCACATCGGCAACAGACACGCCGTGCGCCCGGGCGACGGACTCGAGCGCGCGGCGTGCCAGCTCCTCCGTGGTCGGTCGGGTCACTTGCTTCTTCCTTTCCTGCGTCTTGCGGCTAGTATGTCCCGGCGGCCGCGGCCTAATCCGCTCACCAGCCGAGTGCGCGCGCCAGCGCTGTGAACGCCGTGCACAGCGCCATGCCCATCGCCGTCGGCAGCAGCGCCGCCAGCAGCGTCCATTTTGTGCTGCCGGTCTCGCGCCGGATGGTCCAGAGCGTCGTCGAGCACGGCCAGTGCAGCAGGAAAAACAGCACGGCACTCACGGCGGTCGTCCACGTCCAGCCGTTGGCGGTCAGCAGCGCGTGCATCTGCGCCAGCCCGAGCGAATCGCCCAGACTGCCCTGCGCCAGATACCCCATCACGGCGATCGGCAGCACGATCTCGTTGGCCGGAAACCCGAGCACGAACGCCAGCAGCAGCACGCCGTCCATGCCCATCACCCGCCCGAGCGGGTCGAGCGCACCTGCGCACCACGCTAGCAGGCTCGCGCCGCCGACGTGCACGTTTGCCAGCGTCCATAGGATCATTCCGGCCGGTGCTGCCACGGCGGCCGCGCGCCCGAGCACGAACAGCGTCCGGTCGAACACGGAGCGCACGATGACCTGCCCGACCTGCGGTGCGCGGTACGGCGGCAGCTCCAGCGCGAAGGCCGACGGTCTGCCGCGCAGCACGGTCATGTTCAGCAGCCACGTCGCGCCGAACGTCAGCCCCACGCTCAGCACGAGCGCCGCCGTGAGCAGCAGCGCACTGACGAGCGAGCTGCCGCCGGCCGCGGCAAAGAACATGGTCATGAGCGCGATGAGCGCCGGAAACCGCCCGTTGCACGGCATGAGGCTATTGGTCAGCACGGCGAGCAGCCGCTCGCGCTCGGAGTCGATGATCCGGCAGCCGACCACGCCCGCCGCGTTGCAGCCGAGACCCATGCACATCGTCAGCGCCTGCTTGCCGCACGCATGGCAGGCGTGAAACGGCCGGTCGAGGTTATATGCCACGCGCGGCAGATACCCCGCGTCCTCGAGCAGCGTGAACAGCGGGAAAAAGATGGCCATCGGCGGCAGCATCACGGCCACGACCCACGCCAGCGTGCGAAACATGCCGTCCACCAGCAGCCCCTGCAACCAGAGCGGTGCGTGCAGCGCCGTGAGCAGGGCCAAAAACTGCGCCTGCACCCAGCCGAGCGCGCGCGCCAGCCACTCCGACGGGGCGTTCGCGCCCGCGATCGTCAGCCACAGCACGCCCGCCAGCCCCAGCAGCATGACGGGGTAGCCCGTCGCCCGGCTCGTGAGCAGGCGGTCGAGCCGCCGGTCGCGCGCGGCGTATTCGGCCGTGCCGTAAGTCACGCACGCGCGGCAGATGGCCTCTGCCCGGCGCACGTCGTCCGCAGGGTCGGACGGCGGCGCTGCGTCCGGCAGCGGCTGCGGCGCCGCCGCGACGGTGTCGAGCGCGTCGAGCAGGGCGGAGAGCGTTTTCTTCTTCCGTGCCGTCACGCCCACGACCGGCACGCCGAGCTGCGCCTGCAGCCCCGACAGGTCGATCGTGATGCGCTTGCGCCGCGCTTCGTCGAGCAGGTTCACGCACACGATCAGGTTCGGCGTCACACTGCGCACCTGCAGCGCGAGCACGAGCGTGCGCTCCAGGCACGTCGCATCGCACACGACGACCACGGCGTCGGCCTCGCCGCCGCGCACAAAGTCGCACGCGACGGCCTCCTCCGCCGAGTGCGGGCACAGGGAGTACGTGCCCGGAATGTCCACGAAAAAATAGTTCTCCCGCGCCGAGCGGCAGCGGCCGCACGTGCAGCCGACGGTCTTGCCCGCCCAGTTGCCGGTGTGCTGGTGCATCCCGGTCAGGGCGTTAAAGACGGTGCTCTTGCCGACGTTCGGATTGCCCGCCAGCGCCACGACGCGCTCGCCCGCCCGGCGTGTGCCGCCGAACGCGGCCGCGTGCGCGCCGACAGAGCGGTGCGTCAGTCCCATGCGCGCACCCCCTTTACGGCACGGCCACGCGGATGCCGCGGCAGTCGCACCGCCGCAGCGCGATCACCGTGCCGCGGATGAGATAGGCGCTCGGGTCGCCCATGGGGCTGCGGCCGAGGCAGACGACGCGCGTGTTTTCAATCAGGCCGAGGTCGCGCAGCCGCCGCTGCATCCCATCGGGCGCGCACACGCTGCGCACGGTCGCGCTCTGGCCGGGCAGCAGCTCGCTGAGCGTTTGGATCTGTGTCATGGTTGCTTCCCCTTCCTCCGGAGGCGATTGCCTCCCGTACCCATGGTATTCGGCAGGGTGCGCGCGGGTGCGGGCGGTCAGTCTGCGCCCGTGAGGATGATCCCTTCAGCCAGCTGCTGCGCGTTTTTGGGGATGTGTTCGGCCATTTCGGGCGCGGCTAGTGCATCTGTGATCGAGTTGAACAAAACAATATATGCCTTTTTATATAGTTTGTTCATATCCATAATGTTCCGCTCCTTCCGTTTTTTCTTGATTATAACGCAAAACGCAATGCGAATGCAATGCATAAAGCGGGTGCAAAACGCCGTACAATCATGAAAAAACGAAGAAAGGAGCGGCATCATGGCAGCATTTCAGATACCGCGCACGCCGCACACGACGAACAAGACCATCCGCTTTCCGGACGATGTCATCGCAGACGTGGAGGCGGCCATTGCGGGCAAGGACTGCACGTTTTCCGCGTTTGTGATCGCGGCGGTGCGCAGCGCGCTCGCGCAGCTGGCGGAGTCCACGGAGGCGTGAACGCGCCTTGCGCGCGGGCGCGGGGTGTAGTATAATGCAGGAAAATACCTGTATCAGGAGTGACCGATATGGCAGACAAACCGAAAACGAATGTGGATAAGTTCTTTGAGATTTATGACGCCGACCCCGCCCTCCAGGCGCGCGTGCAGCAGGCGATGGACAGCTATCCCGGCAGTCTCGAGATCCGGGACGTGATGACCGAGCACGTGCTCCTGCCGGTGGCGGAGGAGCTGGGCCTGCCGTTCACGCTCAAGGAGCTGCGCAATTATGAGCTGCTCAAGTGGGGCCGCCAGCACCAGGACCGCGAGCTGACGGACGACGAGATGGCGGCCGACGACGAGACGACCTACTGGCCAAGACGACCTTCTGGCTGCTCGACCGCGGCTGGTCGAACGACGAGGCTGCCTTCTGCGGCGGCGAGCATTGAGGTATGCAAAAAAGGCGCGCACCGGTCGGTGCGCGCCTTTGCCATATCCATATCTGTTTACAGTCGGCTGCGGATGTCCTCCACATCGCGCTTCACGCTCTGAATGAACAGCGCGGCGTCGAGGCTGTAGGCCATGGCGTCGAAGCCCCTGCGGAAGCCGTCGACCACGCCGTCGGCCGTGCCGGTGAAGAACATGCAGTACTTTCCGGCCGCGCGGCAGGCGGCGACGATGCGCGTGATGGCCGCCTGAAATTCCGGCGCGTCGAACTGTCCCGGCATGCCCATCGAGATCGACAGGTCAAACGGCCCGACGAAGATGCCGTCCACGCCGTCCACGGCGCAGATGTCCTCGATGATATCGAGCGCCTCGGCGGTCTCGCACTGCGGGAAGAGCAGGGTCTCGCCGTTGAAGTGGCGCATGGTCTCCGGCACGGAGCCGAGCCCGTCAAAGCCCCAGCCGTCCTTGCGCGACGGGCAGAAGCCCCGCTGGCCGATGGGGTAATATTTCGCGTAGTTCACGAGCTCCTGCACCTGCTCGAGCGTCTTGACGTTCGGCACGATCAGACCCTGTACGCCGACGTCGAGCAGCTTGAGCACGGCGGGGCGGCTGATCTCGCGCACGCGCGCGAGCGGGCAGATGCCGCTCAGCTCGGCGGCGCGCACGAGCGCGGCGGTGGTCTCAGCCTCGATGGGGGAGTGCTCGTTGTCGATGATGGCAAAGTCGAGCCCCGTGCGGCCGAGGCACTCCATGAGGCTCACGCTGGCGGTGTCAAAAAAGGTGCCGATCGGCTGCGCGCCGGCGGCAAGTTTCTGTTTGAGTGTGTTTTCCATGCGGATTCCTCCTTATCTTGTCTCGATGCCCCGATTATACTTGCATTTTGGCGCAAAGGCAAGCACCGCTGAAAAGAGGGATGCAACTTTGCATCCCTCTTTTTCATGCTGGAATCACATATAACGAGCCAATGTTTTGTGCAGCAGATCGTTGTATTGTTCCAGATCATATACACTTGTCAAGTTGAATTTTTGGCCCTTTTTCTCCTCGTCCGGCACAATCAGTGTTTTCACTGTGTCGGTGAGTTTTAAGCGGCAAATCCATTTGCGGGTATTTTTCTTGTAGAGAATATTGATATAGGATTCGGTGTCCTTATATGTAATGTCTTGCAGGTCAACGACGTCTTTCAGTAGGCTTTTGATGATGAAGTAGGCTTCCAGTTCCTCTTCCGTCGTCACGATTTTCGATTCGTTGCTGTCAGAAACATCCGCATCTTTTTCTGTACTTACTGGTTCCGCCGTTGGCTTTTCAGAGACGGAAACGCTGCCGCCAGAGCCGCCGAGCGCGTTTTTAATTTTATCGTTCATCGTCTCGCTGATATAATCATTGAGCGCTTTTTTCAGGAGGGGACGGAACTTTTCAATGACAGCCTGCGTTTTTTGGCCGGTGTAGCACCCTTGCAGGAAAAGCCGCGTCAGTTCATCGGACGGATTTTCTACCTGGGCAGCAAATTGGTTTTTAAACTCATGCACGTACTTCAGTTCCGATGCAGTGCTGAAAATGGAATCAATATCGAATTCTGATTTGCAGAATTTTTTAAGCTCACGCACCTGGTTTTCACGAATATCAAGAATATTGATGCTCAAAAACGGGTCGCTATCCATTTTGTTGGGATTATCCAGATCGGTAAAGAAGCGATAGATGAGACCGTTTGTTAAAATTGCAAATTTTGCATCTGTTGTGCCGAAGTAGCGGAAAAGCTGAGAGTCGTGACGCTCCAGATTTTCAGATATGGATTTGCATTCAATTAGGATAACAGGTGTGTCGTCTTTCATGATGGCGTAATCGACTTTTTCACCCTTTTTAATGCCTACATCTGCAGTGTACTCTGGAACGAATTCCTGTGGATTAAAAACATCGTAGCCAAGCATGGAGAAAAACGGCATAATAATGGCGGTTTTTGTGGCTTCCTCTGTCTGGATAGAATCTTTCAGAGTGTCCACACGCTTAGCAAATTGTTTGAGCTGGTCTATAAAATCCATAATACGCACTCACTTTCCTGTATTTGATTTTTTCGACTGTTTATTCAATTTTATCACGGGCGCGGTGGAAAGTCCATCCTTTTCGGAGATTCGTTATGCACATTTGCGCCCGCCGCCGCATAGGGAATAGCGGGACAAGAGGTGAGGGCATGGAACTCGGCATTGCATCCGTGGCGGCGATCACGGCTGCCGCGTACCTGATCGGCATGGCGGTCGGCATCGCGTCCGGCTGGGCCGCGACGGGCGTGCGCCAGAGCGTGAAGCAGATGACGAAGCAGACGTGATGCGAAAGACCGCTTGCGCGCAGGAAACTCTGCTCCGGCCAGAAAAAACTCCCCCGCCTACAGGCGGGGGAGTTTTGCGTGCGCCCATGGGGCTGCCCCTTCGGGCGCGGAACGCTTCTATCGGATCGGAAAGCCGCTCACGGCGTCGGCGCGTGCTCCTGCTTTGTGCCGCAGGTCTGCGAGATGATGTAGCGCGGACGCCCCTGACACTCCACATAGATCCGGGAGATGTAAAACCCGATGATGCCGAGGCTGATCATCAGAATACTGCTGAAAAACAGCAGCAGGAGAATGACGGTCGTAAAGCCGCTGAGCGCGATGCCGGCGATTTTCTGATACAGGGAAATGCAGCCGAAGACAATGGAGACCAGCAGCGTCAGCACGCCGAGGAAGGTGACGATCTGCATGGGCGCGGTGGAAAAAGCGGCGATGTTGGTCAGCGCGTAGCGGATCAGCCGCCGCGTCGACCACTTGGATTCGCCGACCGTCCGCTCCTGCACACAGTAGGAGACGGTCGCTTTTCGATAGCCGACCCAGTAGGACAGGGCACGGAAAAACACATTCCGTTCCGGCAGCGCGTTGAGCGTGTCCACGACCTTGCGGTCGAGCAGCTTGAAGTCAGAGGAGTGGGACATATCCATCCCGGCGGCGTCGCTGATGAGTTTATAAAAGCTCTTGGCGGCAAAGCGGTGGGCGGCGCTTTCTCTGCCGCGATCCTCCTTGACGCCCTCGACGACCTCATACCCCTGCTGCCAGAGGTGATACATCTCCACGACCTTTTCCGGCGGGTGCTGCAGGTCACAGTCCATGACCACGCAGCAGTCGCCGGTGGCCTTGGCCAGCCCGGCGAACATGGCGGCCTCTTTGCCGAAGTTCCGGCTGAAATGGATGCCGAGGATGTGCGGATCTTCCTGCGCCTGCGCGCAGATGACATCCCAGGTCTTGTCCCGCGAGCCGTCGTCGATGAATACCAGTTCGTAGGGGATCTCCGTACCCATCGTCTCGGCGAGCGTCCGGACGGTGATCGGGATCATTTGTTCTTCATTGTAAGCCGGCAGGATAATCGAGAGCATATATTTTCTCCTTTCGGACTGCCTGTGCGTGATGGCACTGCGCTTGCGCGGTTTTGCGTGGATCTGGGCCTTTCTGCCATAAAATGAAAGAGGCCTCTAAAAGATTACATGATTCGCAGGACAAAGTCAATGGCTGCGGCAGCATTTCCGGGCGGCACCGTATGAAACGGGGGGCGGGTGCTTTGCCGGGGATAAACTTCGACTC
>HF985724.1:8435-13692 GCA_000432375.1 Firmicutes bacterium CAG:103 | reverse complement strand
CCCCCACCGCCCCGGGAGCAGATGCTCCCGGGGCGGTTGTTTGACCGCAGGCGGCAAATTTCGGCTGCGAGCGCTGCGCCGGAATTGACAAGCCACCGGCGGAATGCTACACTGATTTTATCACATGACAGGTATCGCCGCCATGTGACAAGTATCGCGGCCGCTGCGGCGGCAGCGAAGGAGGGGTAACACCATGAAATACTGCGCTCATTGCGGCGCGCAGCTGGTCGACGAGGCCGTCGTCTGCCCAAAGTGCGGCTGCGCCGTGGCACCGACAAAAACCGTTGACCCGAACGCCAGCCCGAAGTCGCGCCTGATCGCGCTGCTGCTGTGCATCTTCGTCGGCGGGCTCGGCATCCACCGGTTCTACGTCGGCAAGATCGGCACGGGCGTGCTCTGGCTGCTCACGGCCGGCTGCTTCGGCATCGGCGCGCTGGTCGACCTGATCATGATCGCCTGCGGCACATTCACCGACAGCGACGGCAAACCAGTCACCGACTGGCAGACCTGAACGCTGCACAAAAAAATCGCTCCCCGGCCGAATGGCCGGGGAGCTTTTTGCACGTTTTACGGGTCGATCTCGATGATATAGCCGATCTTGCCGCTGTAGAACTGCGGGTAACGGCCGGCGGGATCGCCGATGCAGTCGTTATAATACCAGCCGCTGGACGTTCTCGTGATGAGCACGTAATCCTCGGCAGCGCCGTTGGTATCGTGCACGGACGGTTCGCCGGACGCCCAGTTATAGACCGGATCAACGTTGTCCTTGACCCAGGCGAGCTCGCCGCTGTCGGTACGGTGCAGGCCGATCCAGACATAGGTCAGGCCGGACTCGTCGGCCAGCTGGGCGACGCGCGTCCACTTCTCGGCGCTGTCGATCACGACGAGGTGGCCGCCCTTGGCCTCGGCCGCCGCTTCGGCGTCGGCCCAGGAGACGTCCGCCGTAACGACTTCATACGTCGGCTCCGGCTTCGGCGTCGGGGTGGGCGTGGGCGTCTCGGTCGGGACGACGGTCTCGACAGGGACGGTCGGCGTCGGGGTGGTCTCCGCCGTGGCGGGCGTGCCGAACACGCCGAGCGAGCGCAGCAGCAGCACGGCCAGCACAGCCGCGCAGATGATGAGCACGGTCAGCAGGATGCCCGCCTTGTGCGACTGGCGCTGCTCGGCCGACGGCTGCTTTTTCGGCTTGGCCGGGGCGGGACGGTAGGCCTCCGGCTTTTTCACAGGCGGCTTTTCCGGCTTCTTTTCCGACTTCGGCTTCGCCGGGGTCTCCGGCTGGGCGGGCCGCTTCTCGGGGCGGAATTTATTCGGCAGCGGCTGCGCGGGCTTTTGCTCCGCGGGCTGCGGTTTGGCTTCGGGTTCGGGCTTGGCTTCCGACTCGGATTTCACTTCCGGCTCGGGTTTGGTCTCCGGTTCAGGTTTCGTTTCCGGCTCGGGTTTGACCTCCGGTTCTGGCTCAGGCTCGGATCCCGGTTCGGCTGCTTCCGCCTCCGGCTTCTCCGGCGCGGTGGCGGATTCGGCCTCCGGCGCGGCCGGGGTCTCCTCGGCCGGGGTCTCCGGCTCAGCTTCCGCCTCCGGCGCGGGCGCGGCGGCCTCCTCCGTGAGGATGTCGAGCATCATGCGCTCGACATCGCTGAGCTCCTGCTCGGGCTTGTTGAACATCTCCTGCGCGGTTGGCACACTGCGGCGCTGCTCGGCGTCATACTGCTCGAGCGCGGCGCACAGCTCCGCCGGCGTGGCGTAGCGGTCGTCCGGCTTGCACTGCGTGGCGCGGGCGATGATCTCCTGCAGGCCGCGCCCGGCCTTGCGCGCCGGGGGCAGCGCCTCACCGTTCATGCGGCGGCGCAGCGCGTCGGTCTGGTCCTCAGGCAGCGGCGCACGGTCGTCCGGGTAAAACGGCAGACGGCCGCCCGACACGCCCGCATACAGCAGCAGGCCGAGCGAATACACATCGGCCGAGGCGTCGAGCGTGCCGCTCCAGAACACCTCGGGCGCCATGAACTCCAGCTCCTCGGTCGTCCAGTCCTTCGTGTCCGTGCGGGCGGGCGCGCCAAGACCGACCGTGCCGTCTGCGGCGCGGCTGATGTTGTCCGGGCGGATGCCGCCGTGATATGTCCCGCGCTCCGCCAGGATGCGGCACAGCGCCTCGGCCAGCGCGGTCAGCTCCGCGCGCGAGAGCGTCTGCAGCCGATCACCGAGCAGGCAGGCAGGATCCAATGCGTGTTTGTCCATGTGATACGCACCTCTTTATGTCCGTGTTGGCATGTTTACATAACTTTATAAATAGTAACACACTTATGACGACAAGTCAATTCAATCTGACGTGCCGGGCACAGGTTTGTTCCGCCCGAGGCGGCTGAACCAGCCAAAGGTCATCGGCCAGATGCCGGCGGCAAAAATGACCATGAGCGCATAGCGGATGAGATTGGCAATATTGTGCCCGCCGCACAGCGCGAGCAGCGGCGCTTTGAGCACGGTGCGCAGGCCGATCGTGATGGCGAGGCCGAGCACGGCCTTGAGCACCTGCGCCCACCAGACGGCGCGCACGTCAAAGTGCACGTACCGCCGGTCGAGCCAGTAGGAAAACGTCATGCCCAGCACCGCGCCGAGCAGCGTGTAGGCGTTCTTGCGGCCGGAGGCGAGGTTGGCGGCGTCCACGTCCGCGGGAAACGGCCAGAGCTCGGCAAAGAGCAGATACGCAAGGCCCAGCACGGCCATGACGCCGAAAAGCCAGTAAAGCCGGTTCGGGTGGCTGTCAATGTCCCGAAAGAGCGGGTAGAGCGCAAACACCAGCACGAGCCCGATGCCGAACGACACGCCGACATCCAGCGGCGTGTGCACGCCAAGGTACATGCGCGAGAACGCCGTGAGCACGATCACGGCGGCGCAGACCACGCGCAGCCACGTCCGCTTCGTCCAGCGGCCGAGGCAGCCGAAGGAGGCGAAGACATTCTGCGTGTGCCCGCTCGGGAACGAGTAGCCGGTGGCCTCGGCCCGGGCGCTCTCGACGATCTGGAAATTCGGGTCTTTCACCCACGGGCGCGGGATGCGGAACACCAGCTTGAGAAACTGGTTGACGATCGTGCCGACGAAGCCGACCGTGAGCATATAGTACCCGCAGGACTTGCTCACGCACCAGAACACGATGATGGCGACGGCCATGAACACGATCTCGCCGCCGCAGTTGGTGAGCGCGCCGAGCACCGTGTCCAAAAACGGCGTGCGCAGCTTGGCCAGTGCATAAAGTAACTGCATGAAACGTTTCTCCCCTCTGTGTCTGTCTGCCGTCATTATAGCAAAGCGCGCCGCCGGATTCAACCGCAAAGGAAATTGACAGCGGCGGATGACGATGGTAGGATAAGGGCACAATATGATATATGGAGGCATGTCCCATGGACATCGAAAAAACCATCCGCGCGCTGACCGGCCGCGGCTTCGCCGTGCGGCACTTCGCCACGGGGCGCGAGGCGGCGGACTATCTCGACGGCGTGATCGACGGCACGACCGTCGGCATCGGCGGCAGCAAGACCATCGACCAGATCGGCCTGTACGACCGGCTCACCAAGCACAACACCGTCTGGTGGCACTGGCGCACGCCGGGCTTTGACACGCTCGACCACGCGCTGACTGCGCCCGTGTACCTCAGCAGCGCCAACGCCATCACCGCCGACGGCCAGATCCTCAACATCGACGGCCGCGGCAACCGCCTCGCCGCCATGGTCTACGGCATCGGCAAGACGGTGTACATCGTCGCGGGCACGAACAAGATCTGCCCGGACTTTGACAGTGCCCTGTCGCGCGCGCGCAACACCGCCGCCGTGCAGAACATGCAGCGCTTTGACGGCGACCAACCGTGCCACACGGCCGGGCGCTGCCTCGACTGCCGCAGCAAGAGCCGCGGCTGCAACGCGCTGCTCGTGCTCTGGGGACAGATGATGGACATGGCCAAGATCGAGGTCGTGCTCATCGACGAGCCGCTCGGCCTGTAAGGAGGAAAGGCATGAAGGTATTCAAGCGCATCAAGTGGAGCTACGTCGTGCTCAGCGCGATGTTCCTGCTGCTCGGCATCTATCTTGTTGTGAACCCCGAGACGTCGCTGGTCATGATCTGCCGCATTCTCGGCGCGGCCATGGCCGTGTTCGGTGTGATGAAGATCGTGCTCTATTTCATCCGCGAGGTCGAGGGCGTGGCCATCCGGTTCGACTTTGCAGTCGGCCTGTTCTGCATCATCCTCGGCGCGCTCATGCTCTGGCGCGCGCCGGCGCTGACGGACATCCTCTCGGTCATGATCGGCCTGCTCGTGCTCGTCGACAGCGTCTTTAAGCTGCAGGTCGCCGTCGATTCGCGGCGCATGGGCGCGCACTCGTGGTGGGTCACGCTCGTGTGCACGGTCGTGTGCCTGGTGCTGGGCATCCTGCTGGTGTTCAACCCCTTTGACGGCAAGCAGGTGCTCACGATCATGATGGGCGTGTCGCTCATCGTCGACGGCGTGCAGAACCTGTGCACCGTCGTGTATGCCGCCATCTTTGTCAAGGACGTGAAGGCCGCCGTGCACGACTTCATGGACGACGCCACCGCCGTCGAAACAACGGGCGAGGTCCTCGGCGAGGACGTACCCCAGTCCAAGCCGGACGAAGGGCCGAAAGCGCCGTAAGGCGTTAAATTCTGCTCAATTTTACCGGACGTGGGAATTTCTCCGCGTCCGGCTCTTTACTTTTTTGTCACTTTGGTGTAAAAAAGAAAATGTCTTGCGAATCGAAGAAGTAAGGGGGGAACTTCCGATGCTGGAGCAGAATTTTCAGAGTGTGTACGAGAAGTTTAAGCTGCAATTTTTTCGCCGCCTGTTTTCGCAGGTGCGCGAGCGCGAGGGCTCGCTGAGCGCGATGGAGGCGTTCTCCGTCGAGGTCATCCACGAGCTCGACGCGCCGACCATCGGTCAGTTTGCGGATTTTCTCGGCATCTCGCAGTCCAACGCGACCTATAAGGTCAACAATCTCATCCGTAAGGGCTACATCGTCAAGGAGAACTCCGACACCGACCGGCGCGAATACCACCTGAAGCTGTCGGACAAGTTCTACTGCTACAACGGCCTCATGCAGAGCTACATCGACACGGTGATGGCGCGCATCCACGAGCGGTTCACGCCCGAGGAACTGGCGACGTTCGAGCACGTGCTGGCCGTCATGAGTGACGAGCTGATGCCCGAGTGCGACGTGCCGAAAAAGTGACCACACGCCCGGAAGACCGGCGGCAACCG
>HF985724.1:8128-8403 GCA_000432375.1 Firmicutes bacterium CAG:103 | reverse complement strand
CAGCCGGTTTTTTGTTTGCGGGGGCAGGCAGAGATTCCTGTTGGCAGTTTCGGTGATACGCCCTTGGCTCCCTTGTGTAAGGGGAGGCTTTGGCCTCAATCCCGGTCGAGCGGAGGCACAAGGACGATCGCCTGCGTGCGTGACGTCAGGGACGCCCTCCGTTTTCTTGTATTTGCGGGCGAAGTGTGGTTTAATAAGGAAAGAAAACGATAGAAACGGAGCATCGCCATGACGATCGCAGTCATCGGCGCGGGCGCGTCCGGCATGATGGCCGC
>HF985724.1:6016-8121 GCA_000432375.1 Firmicutes bacterium CAG:103 | reverse complement strand
GTCCGGCATGATGGCCGCGCTGACCGCCGCCGAACAACCGGAAAATAAAATCCTGCTCTTCGAGCGGCAGGCGCGCGTGGGGCGCAAGCTCGCCGTGACCGGCAACGGCCGCTGCAACCTGACGAACACCGGCGCCGCGCCTGAAAACTACCACGGCGCGCAGCCGGACTTTGCCGCGCCGGCGCTCGCGGCCTTCCCGCCGGAGGCGGCGCTGCGCTGGTTCGCCGCGCACGGGCTCATGACCGTGACGGAGCCGGGCGGGCGCGTGTACCCGCTCTCGAACGCGGCCAACAGCGTCGTGGACGTGCTGCGCTTCGCGCTCGCGCGGCCGAACATCGCACTGCGCGCGGGCGAGGCCGTGACGGCCGTGCGCCGGCAGGGGCGCGGCTTTGTCATCGAGACGGAAAGCGAAACGATCCCCGCCGACCGCGTCATCATCGCGTGCGGCGGCGCTGCCGGGGCGAAGGCCGGCGGCGTGCGCGACGGGTATACCCTGCTGCAGAGTCTCGGCCACCGGCGCACGGCGCTGCACCCCGCGCTCGTGCAGCTGACGACCGACCCGACGTATCCCCGCGCGCTCAAGGGCGTGCGCGCCGACGCGCGCGTGACGCTCACGCGCGGCCGGGCCATCCTCGCGCGCAGCGCGGGCGAGGTGCAGTTCACGGAAAAGGGCGTGTCCGGCCCGGCGATCTTTGAAATTTCCCGCGCGGCGAGCTGCGGCGGCGAGGGCCAGACCGTGACGCTCGACCTGCTGCGCGCACACAGCGCGCCGAACTGTCTGGCGTTTTTGCAGGCGCGGCGCGCGGCCGCGCCCACGCTCCCGTGCGAAGAGGTGCTGACCGGCACGGTGCACAACCGCGTGGGCAAGATGCTGCTGCGCTACGCCGCCGTCCCCGGCGGGCGGCCGCTCGGCGATGTGACGGACCAGGAACTCAGGGCGCTCGTGCGCGCGGCGAAGGGCTTCGCGCTGCCGGTGCGCGGCACGGAGGGCTTCGAGAGCGCGCAGGTCACGGCCGGCGGCATCCGCACGGACGAATTTGACCCCGCGACGATGGGCAGCCTTCTCGTGCCGGGGCTGTACGCCTGCGGCGAGGTGCTGGACATTGACGGCGACTGCGGCGGCTACAACCTGCAGTGGGCGTGGGCCAGCGGCCGCGCGGCCGGGAGGGCGTGCCGATGATCGCAATTTCGAACCTGAAGCTCGCCCTCGGCGCGGACGAGGCGCAGCTGCGCACCCTTGCCGCCGGGGCGCTGAAAGTCCAGCCCCAGGATATCACCGGCCTGCGCATCCGGAAGAAGTCGCTCGATGCGCGCAAAAAAGACGATATTCACTATGTTTACACCGTCGGCGTGACCGTGCGCGGGGATGAGCGAAAGCTCGTCCGCCGCTGCCGCACCGCCGCGATCGTGCAGGACAAGACCTACCCCATCCCCCGCATCGCGCCGCCGCAGACGCGCCCCGTGATCGTGGGCTTCGGCCCGGCGGGGATGTTCGCGGCGCTGCTGCTCGCGCGCGCGGGCGCACGGCCCATCGTGCTCGAACGCGGGCCGGACGCGCAGACGCGCAGCGCGCAGATCGCGGCGTTTCGCGTGGGCGGTCCGTTCGACCCGGAGTGCAACGTGCAGTTCGGCGAGGGCGGCGCGGGCACATTTTCCGACGGCAAGCTCAACACCGGCACGCACGACGCGCGCATCGGCTTCGTGCTCGCGGAGTTCGCGGCGCACGGCGCGCCGGAGCACATCACCTACGATGCTAAGCCCCACATCGGCACGGACGTGCTCGTCGAGGTCGTGCAGAACCTCCGGCATGAGATCATCGACCGCGGCGGCGAGGTGCGCTTCGGCCACCGCGTGACAGGGCTGTCCACGGAGGATGGACACATCGCGGCGCTGACCGTGGCCGGGCCGGAGGGCAACTACACGCTCCCGGCGCGGCAGGTCATCCTTGCGATCGGCCACAGCGCGCGCGACACGTTTGAAATGCTGCATGCGCAGGGCGTGCCGATGGAGCCGAAGCCGTTTTCCATGGGCGTGCGCATCGAGCACCGGCAGGCCGACATCAACGCCGCGCAGTACGGCGCGGCGGCAGAGCATCTGCCGGCGGG
>HF985724.1:5724-6006 GCA_000432375.1 Firmicutes bacterium CAG:103 | reverse complement strand
TCTGCCGGCGGCGGACTATTCCCTCTCCTGCCACCTGCCGGACGGGTCGAGCGCGTACACGTTCTGCATGTGCCCGGGCGGCGAGGTGTTCGCCGCCGCGTCGGAGGCGGGCGGCGTGTGCACCAACGGCATGAGCAATTCCCGCCGCGACGGGGAAAACGCCAACGCCGCCGTGCTCGTGACGCTGCGGCCGGAGGACTTCCCGGACAAAAGCACCCTCGGCGGCATGTACTGGCAGCGCAGCATCGAGCAGCGCGCCTTTGCGCGCGGCGGCGGCAATTA
>HF985724.1:4652-5636 GCA_000432375.1 Firmicutes bacterium CAG:103 | reverse complement strand
GCAGCCGACGTACCGCCCCGGCGTGACGTGGTGCGACCTGCACGACATGCTGCCTGCGCGCATCACGGACACCCTCGCGCAGGCGCTGCCCGCCTTCGGCAGGAAGCTGCGCGGCTTTGACGACCCGGACGCCGTGCTCACAGCGCCCGAGACCCGCTCGAGCAGCCCCGTGCGCATCGTGCGCGGGGAAGATCGGTGCAGCACCGGCGTACCCGGCCTCTACCCCTGCGGCGAGGGCGCGGGCTACGCCGGCGGCATCACGAGCGCCGCCGTGGACGGGCTGCGCTGCGCCGAGAGCGTGCTCGCTGCGCTGCAAAACGAAGCATGACCTGTGCCGAACGGCACATCCTAGTATATAAGGAGGTTTCCACGATGAAAAACGAAGCGTTTGCACCCACGCCGGAGCTGCTGGCCAAAATGGACGCATGGTGGCGCGCGGCGAACTATCTGTCCGCCTGCCAGCTCTACCTGCTCGACGACCCGCTGCTGCGCCGGCGGCTGACCGAGCGCGACATCAAAAAGAAGATCGTCGGCCACTGGGGCACTGTGCCCGGCCAGAACTTCATCTACACGCATCTCAACCGCGTCATCAACGAATACGACCTCGACATGATCTATCTCTCCGGCCCCGGTCACGGCGGCAACGCCATGGTCGCGCAGGACTATCTCGATGGTTCGTACACCGACGTATACCCGAACATCACGCGCGACGAGGCCGGCATGCAGCGCCTGTTCAAACAGTTTTCGTTCCCCGGCGGCATCCCGAGCCATGTCGCGCCCGAGACGCCGGGCTCGATCCACGAGGGCGGCGAGCTGGGCTACTCGCTCGCGCACGCCTTCGGCGCCGTGATGGATAACCCCGACCTGATCGCCGCCTGCGTCGTCGGCGACGGCGAGGCCGAGACCGGCCCGCTCGCCACCGCGTGGCACGGCAACAAGTTCGTCAACCCCATCACGGACGGCGCGGTGCTGCCGATCCCGCAC
>HF985724.1:0-4611 GCA_000432375.1 Firmicutes bacterium CAG:103 | reverse complement strand
CAACCCCGACGCTCTTTTCCCGCATCAGCCACGAGGAGCTCGAGATGTTCTTCCGCGGCTGCGGGTGGGAGCCACGCTTCGTGGAGGGCGACGACCCCGCCGAGATGCACGCCAAAATGGCCGAAACGATGGACTGGGCCATCGAGGAGATTCACGCCATCCAGCAGCACGCGCGCACCGCGCACGACACCACGCGCCCCTACTGGCCGATGATCGTGTTCCGCGCGCCGAAGGGCTGGACCGGCCCGAAGGAAGTGGACGGCAAGCAGGTGGAAGGGTCATTCCGCGCGCACCAGGTGCCGATCGCCATGGACAACCCCGAGCACCTCGTGCAGCTTGAGGAGTGGCTGCGCAGCTACCACCCCGAGGAGCTCTTTGACGACAACGGCACGCTCATCCCCGAGCTGCAGGCGCTCGCGCCGAAGGGGCAGCGCCGCATGGGCGCGAACCCCCACGCCAACGGCGGGCTGCTGCTGCGCGAGCTGCGCATGCCGGACTTCCGCACATATGAGCAGCCCGTGCCCGCGCCCGGCGCCGTCGAGGCGCAGGACATGACCGTGCTCGGCGCGTTCGTGCGCGACATCATGCGCGAGAACATGGACGCGCGCAACTTCCGCATCTTCGCCCCCGACGAGACGGCCTCCAACCGCCTGAGCCCGGTGTTCGAGGTCACGGGCCGCCGCTGGGTCGCCGAGGCGACGGACAACGACGAGTTTCTCGACCCGGACGGCCGCGTCATGGACTCCATGCTCTCGGAGCATATGTGCGAGGGCTGGCTCGAGGGCTACCTGCTCACCGGCCGCCACGGCTTTTTCAACAGCTACGAGGCCTTCATCCGCATCGTGGACTCCATGGTCGCGCAGCACGCCAAGTGGCTCAAGGTCTGCAACCAGCTACCCTGGCGGCAGGACATCGCCTCGCTCAACTATGTGCTCGCCTCGAACGTGTGGCAGCAAGACCACAACGGCTTCACGCACCAGGACCCCGGCTTCCTCGACCACGTAGCGAATAAGAAGGCCGACGTCGTGCGCATCTATCTGCCGCCGGACGCAAACTGCCTGCTCAGCTGCTTTGACCACTGCATCCGCAGCCGGAACTATATCAACGTCATCGTGGCCTCCAAGCACCCGCGGCCGCAGTGGCTGACCATGGAGCAGGCCGTGCGCCACTGCACGCAGGGCGTGAGCATCTGGGAGTGGGCCAGCAGCGACCAGGGCGCAGAGCCCGACGTCGTCATGGCCTGCTGCGGCGACACGCCGACGCTCGAGACGCTCGCCGCCGTGACCATCCTGCGCGAGAAGCTGCCGGAGGTGCGCGTGCGCGTCGTGAACGTGGTTGACCTCATGAAGCTCCAGCCGCACGCCGACCACCCGCACGGCCTCACGGACGAGGACTACGACCTCATCTTCACGAAGGATAAGCCCGTCATCTTCGCCTTCCACGGCTACCCGAAGCTCATCCACGAGCTGACCTACACCCGCCACAACCAGAACATGTTCGTCTGCGGCTACGTCGAGGAGGGCACGATCACGACGCCGTTTGACATGCGCGTGCTCAACGAGCTCGACCGCTTCCACCTCGTCATCGACGTCATCAAGCGCCTGCCCCAGCTCGGCAACCGCGGCGCTTACGCCGTGCAGCAGATGCGCGACAAGCTCGTCGAGCACCGGCAGTATATCGCCGCG
This sequence comes from Firmicutes bacterium CAG:103, assembly GCA_000432375.1. Classification (GTDB taxonomy): domain Bacteria; phylum Bacillota; class Clostridia; order Oscillospirales; family Oscillospiraceae; genus CAG-103. Next base: position 2,926 of record HF985724.1, on the reverse strand, counting down.
CACGGCGTCGACCTGCCTGAGATCGCCAACTGGCAGTGGGCCGGCAGCACCAGCGCCGCCACGAGCTCCGAGCGCTGAGACTGTCGAAAAACCCCGGAGGGTTTTCCGACAAAGGGCTTGCACTTTTTTGCCGCCTGCGGGCGGCAAACTCTGCGAGGCTTTTTGGCACGCTGCGCCGCCCGCCCCGGATGGGGCGGGCGGCTTTCTTTTCCATTCCGGCCGGCCGAGTTTTCCGTTTTCCGGCTGCAAAACACACCGAATGACTCGGCGCACTCCGCGATTTTCCCGCGAAAGCATCCGCTTTTCTGCCCAGAAAAGCAGGGAAAATTTTGTGCAAGTCCACAGTTTTTCGTCAATTTTCATGTTAAAATTTAGATTTTCCGTTTCTCCCTTGTGGAAAATATGCAATTCCGCTATAATAGTGCCTTGAGGTGATTTTCATGTTCAAAATCGTCAATAACGAAAGATTATCTGACAATATGTTCCGCGTCACGTTCGAGGCCCCGCTCGTCGCCCGCAAGGCACAGCCGGGTCAGTTCCTGATGTTCCGCGTCGACGAGTTCGGCGAGCGCATGCCCATCACGATCTCTTCCTACGATCGTGAGGCCGGCACCGTGTCGGTCATCATGCAGCGCGTCGGCAGCACGACGGCCCTGCTCGCCAGCAAGAAGGCCGGCGACTATGTGGCCGACGTTGTCGGCCCGCTCGGCAACCCCGCCGAGTTTGACAACATGCACAAGGTCGTGGTCGTCGGCGGCGGCTCCGGCTGCGCCATCGCGTGGCCGCAGGCCAAGGAGGCGCACCGCCTCGGCTGCGATGTCGACATCATCGCGGGCTTCCGCACCAAGGGCATCGTCGTGCTCGAGGACGAGATGCGCGCCTGCTGCGATCATCTGTACATGATGACCGACGACGGCACCTACGGCGAGAAGGGCTTCACGACCGTCAAGCTCAAGGAGCTGCTCGAGAAGGCCAAGGCCGAGGGCCAGCAGTACGACCACTGCATCTGCATCGGCCCGCTGCCGATGATGAAGTTCGTCTGCCAGATCACGAAGGAATACGGCGTGGCCACGATGGTCGATATGAACTGCATCATGATCGACGGTTCCGGCATGTGCGGCGGCTGCCGCCTGACCGTGGACGGCAAGATGAAGTTCACCTGCGTCGACGGGCCGGAGTTCGACGGCCACCTCGTCGATTTTGACGAGGCGATCGCCCGTTCCAAGATCTATGAGGCACAGGAGCAGAAGGTGTTCGAGCGCCGCCACCACTACTGCAATCTGCAGGCCATGGCCGACGCCGAGGAAGCCGCGCAGAAGAAGGAGGAGAAGTAATCATGGCGAATATGTCTCCCAAAAAGAATCCGATCCCGGAGCAGGACCCGAACGTCCGCAATAAGAATTTTGAAGAAGTCGCGCTTGGCTACACCGTCGAGATGGCGGTCGATGAGGCCAACCGCTGCCTGAATTGCCCGCGCCCGGCCTGCATGTCCGGCTGCCCGGTCAATGTCAAGATCCCGCAGTTCATCGCCCGCGTCCGTGAGCAGGACTTCAAGGGCGCTTACCACAAGATCCTCGAGGACAGCTCCCTGCCCGCCATCTGCGGCCGCGTCTGCCCGCAGGAGAAGCAGTGCGAGAGCAAGTGCGTGCGCGGCATCAAGGGCGAGCCCGTCGGCATCGGCCGTCTGGAGCGCTTCGTCGCCGACTGGAACCGCGAGAACGCCGACGAGATGCCCGAGAAGATCGCCACGAACGGCCACCGCGTCGCCGTCATCGGCTCCGGCCCGTCCGGCCTCGCCTGCGCGAGCGACCTGGCCAAGCTCGGCTACGACGTGACCGTCTATGAGCACTTCCACAAGGCCGGCGGCGTGCTGGCTTACGGCATCCCCGAGTTCCGTCTGCCGAAGGCCATCGTGCAGAAAGAGATCGACAAGCTCGTGGCCATGGGCGTCAACATCGTGTGCGACGCGACCATCGGCAAGTGCATGAGCATCGACGAGCTGCTCGGCAAGGACGCCGACCACCTCCTCGGCGACGACAAGTACGAGGCCGTGTTCATCGGCTCGGGCGCCGGCCTGCCGAAGTTCCAGAACATCCCCGGTCTGAGCTACTGCGGCGTGTTCTCCGCCAACGAGTTCCTCACCCGCATCAACCTCATGCACGCTTACGACGAGCGCTACGACACCCCGCTTATGCCCATCCACGTGACGGCCGTCGTCGGCGCGGGCAACGTCGCCATGGACGCCGCGCGCTGCGCCAAGCGTCTGGGCGCGGACGTGACGGTCGTGTACCGCCGCGGCGAGGAGGAGATCCCCGCCCGCAAAGAAGAGTACGAGCACGCGAAGGAAGAGGGCATCAACTTCCACCTGCTGTGCAACCCGGTCGAGATCCTGGCCGATGACAAGGGCTGGGTGCGCGGCCTCAAGTGCATCCGCATGGAGCTCGGCGAGCCCGACGAGAAGGGCCGCCGCCGTCCGATCGAAGTGCCGGGCAGCGAGTTTGAGATGGCCTGCGACTCCGTCATCATGGCGCTGGGCACCTCCCCCAACCCGCTGCTGCGCAAGGCGACGCCGGACCTCGAGTACAGCGACCGCGGCGGCATCGTCGTCAAGGACGACACCGTGACGACCATGAAGGACGGCGTGTTCGCCGGCGGCGACGCTGTCACCGGCGACGCTGTCACCGGTGTGGCCACCGTCATCAAGGCGATGGGCGCCGGCAAGAAGGCCGCGGCTGCCATCGACGCATACATCAAGAGCAAGTAAGTGCATACATAAGATCAGCGGGCATCCGACGGATGCCCGCTGATTGGTTTTCAAACTGGTAGCCTTCCCCTTCGGGAGCAGTGCTTGGGGTGCGGAACAGGCGCGCACCCCTTGGCTCCCTTGTGGAAAGGGCGCTGGCAGCCGTCAGGCTGACTGAGGGAT
>HF985723.1 GCA_000432375.1 Firmicutes bacterium CAG:103 | reverse complement strand
CGCTTGAGCTCCGTCGCCGTCACCTTTGACGGCAGGTCGACCGCCTGCGCGTGCGCGTAGCGGAACGTGAGCGCGCGCTCGAGCTGTGCCAGCAGGGCGGGGTCGGGCTCCGGCAGCGCGGGTCCGGTCTCCGTCTCCGCGCGCTCTGCCGCGGCGTCTGGCTTCAGATAGACGTAGTTCCGGCGCAGGAAGCGCTCGTCCCGGTCGAGCAGCGCGCTCTGCAGCAGCCAGAACAGGGGGCTGGCCATGCCGCGCAGCAGCTCCGGCGGGAGCGGCGCGCTCGCGGTGGCCTCCAGCCAGCCGGTCGTTTTGGCGATGCTGTGCGTCGTGCCCGTGATGATGAGGCGCTCCTTCGCGCGCGTCATGGCCACGTACAGCAGGCGCATTTCCTCCGAGAGCGTCTCGGTCAGCAGCTGCGCCGCGATCGCCTGCCGTGCGATGGTGGGGTACTCCACGCCGTGCTCGAGATCCGTGCACTTCGGCCCGAGGCCGAGCGCCGGGTGCACGAGCACGCTCGCGCGCGTGTCGGATTTGTTGAACAGGCGCGCCGTGTCGCACAAAAACACGAACGGGAACTCCAGCCCCTTGGATTTATGGATGCTCAGGATGCGCACGCTGCGGCTCTCGCTGCCGGGAACGGTGGGCTCTTCGCCCTCGGCCGCCTGCCGCTGCATCCAGAGCAGGAAGCGGTGCAGCCCGCGCGCGCCGGTGCGCTCGAACTGCTGCGCCAGGTCGAGCAGGAGCAGCACGTTGCGCCGCCGCAGCTCGCCGTCCGGCATCGCGCTCGTGAGCGCCATGACGGCGCGGTCGTCCACGACGTGCCACAGAAATTCGCCCAGCGGCAGCTCGATCGACAGCGCGCGGTAGCGCGCGAGCACGTCGAGAAAGTCCCGGCAGTCGTCGCGCGTCTCGGCGGCGAGCGTGACCGCGGTGTAAAAATCATGCTCGCGGTCGCACGTGCGCACGGCGGCCAGATCGTCCGCCGTCAGGCCGAACAGCGGCGAGCGCAGCGCCGCGATCAGCGGTACGTCCTGGTGCGGATTGTCCACCACCGCCAGCAGCGAGCAGAGCACCGACACCTCCTCGGACGTGTAGAACCCGCCGCTCGTCTCCGCCGATACGGGGATGCCCTGCGCCTCGAGCGCGGCGCGGTACACGGGGCCGACGCTGTTGGCGCTGCGCAGCAGGATGACCACGTCGCCGTAGTGCGCGGGGCGCTCGGCGCCGTTTTCCCACACGGATGCGCCGCCGTCGATCAGCGCGCGGATGCGCCGCGCGACGTAGTCCGCCTCCAGCGCGGATTTTTCCGGCGTGGGCGCGTCGTCGTCCGCGTCCGGCAGTTCGAGCACGGCGAGCTCCGGCTTTTCGCCGTCGTCCGGGTAGGGTGCTCCGGCGCGCAGGCGAGCCGCGTCGTCATAGTCCAGCTCGCCGAGCGCGCGGGACATGATGTTGGAAAAGACGTGGTTGGCGCCTTCCAGCACCGCGCGGCGCGAGCGGAAATTCTCCCGCAGGAGGATGCGCCGCGGCGCACCGGGCAAGGCTGCGCGAAAATCTGCAAAGCGCGCGTATTTGTCGAGGAAGATCGTGGGGTCGGCGAGGCGGAAGCGATAGATCGACTGCTTGACGTCGCCGACGAAAAAGAGGTTATTGCCGTCGCGCGACACGGCGCGGAAAATGAGATCCTGCACCTCCGACACGTCCTGATATTCATCGACCATGATCTCGGTGTAGCGCCTGGAGAGCTGGCGCGCCAGCTCCGTCGGCGCGCCGTCGTCGTCCGTGAGCAGCTGCGCGGTCATGTGCTCGAGGTCGGAGAAGTCCACAAGGCTGCGCCGCCGCTTTTCGGCGGCGTAGGCCGCGCCGAAGTCCAGCGTCAGCGCCAGCAGTGCCTGCATGGCCGGGGCGGTCGTGTGCAGGTCGGCGAGCGCCTGCGCGGAGGGGACATTGATCTGCTTTTGCAGCGCCTGGATGGCCTTTTTTGCCGCGTCGCGCTGCGCCTTGACGCGGTCGCGTACGTCCGGGTCCGGCGGCTTGCGCGTGCTGCCAAGCCGCGGGAACGGCACGTCCTGCAGCGCCGCCACGGCAGCGTCCCAGCTTTGATCGCAGGCGCGCACGACGGCGCGCAGACCATCGGCCGTCTCCGCGAAGCTCGTGCCGTAGATGCCGTAGAGCCACGCCATGTCCTGCGCCGCCATGATGTCCAGCTGTTTATCGAGCACGCCCGCCCAGTGCGCCGCGCTCTCGCGCACGCGCGCCAGCAGCGCCTGCCCCCACGGGGTAGCGCCGGCGTCGGTCACGCCGTCGAGCGCGAGCAGGTCCACCTGCCGCTGCGCCCACTGCTCAGGCCGTGCGTGGCACTGCATTTTGTCATAGAGCGAGAGCACCAGCTCGCCCAGGCGCGCATCGTCGTGCCCGCCGCCGACCGTGTCGGCCAGCAGGCGGAAGGGTGCGTCGGTGTCGAGGCGTGTATAGGCGCGCTCGAGCGTGTGCTCGAGCGCCGCTGCGCGCAGGGCGGCGCAGCGCTCGGTATCGGCGACCTGAAAGTCCGGCGCGAGGGCGAGGACTGCACAGTTGGCGCGCAGGAAGTCGGCGCAGAAGCTGTGGATCGTGCCGATCTCGGCGCGGGCGCACAGCGCGACCTGCCGCCGCAGGCGGCGGTTTTCGGGGTCGGACGCAATGCGCGCATAGATCCCGTCGAGAATGCGGCTGCGCAGCTCGGCCGCGGCCGCGCGCGTGTAGGTGATGACGAGGAAATGGTCGATATCGACCGGATGTTCCGCGTCCGTGAGGTAGGCCATGAGCCGCTCGGTGAGCACGCGGGTCTTGCCGCTGCCTGCCGCCGCGGACACGAGCACGGTGCTGCCGCGCGTGTCGATCGCGGCGCGCTGCTCAGGCGTGAAGTTGAGTTCAGACATCCGGCGTGCCTCCTTTCAGGTTGCTCCAGACCTTGTCGGCCGGGAGCTTGGTGAGCACACGGTGGCAGTCGCCCCCCATGCCGGGCGTGAAGTGGCAGACGGTCAGATAGTCGCAGTGCGTGCAGGCCGTGTCCTGCCCGGAGCGGAAGTAGGGGTCGGCCGTGATGCTGCCGCCGCGCAGCTCGTGCGCGAGGTCGAGCAGCGTCGTTTCAATATGCCGCGCGAGCAGGCCGAGCTGCTCCGCGCTTGCGAGCGCGTCCGTTTTGCGACGGGGCGAGACGGGCAGGTACTGCGGCGTGTCGCTGTGCTCCATGGCGTGCAGCACGGCGGCGTCGTCGAGCAGCAGGCCGGAGCGGCGCACCGCGCCGGCGCGCTCTCGGGCCGCCTCCTCCGGCGAGAGCCGGCGGTCGGCAGGGATGAGCACGTCGCGCGCCGGAACGTAGAGCACGCCGGCCGGCACGATCTCGTGCCCGTAGCGCGCAGGGCCGGAGCGCTCGAGCGCGAAGAGGTACAGCAGCATCTGCAGCCCCATGCCGTACCACACGTCCGAGAGCGAGAACGCCTTGCGCCCGGTCTTGTAGTCGACGACGCGCAGGTAGAGCTTGCCGTCGTGCAGCCAGCCGTCCACGCGGTCGGCTACGCCGCTCATGTTGAGCGTTACCTCACCGTCCGAGAGCGTGATCGGTGCGATCTGCTCGGGGTCTGCGAAGTTGAGCTCAAAATCCAGCGGCACGAAGTCGCCCGCGCGCAGCTCGTGCGCCATGTCGGCCACGACCTGCCGCACCTGCCGGCACAGGCGGCGGAAGAGGTAGGTAAAGCGCGCGGATTTCTCCCGAAAGTCATTGAGTTCGTCGTGGATGTAGCGCTGCGTCCAGCGGTCGGTGAACGCGCCGAGCTGCTCGTCCGTCACGGCGGCGAAGCCGCCGGCGTCCGTCACGTCCTGCGCCGTGTGCTGCAGGACGTAGTGGAAGAACGTGCCGATCTCCGGCGGGTTGAACGCCGCCGGGCGGCGGGGCCTGGCTTTGAGCCCGTACTGCAGGAAGTAGG
>HF985722.1:2148-10229 GCA_000432375.1 Firmicutes bacterium CAG:103 | reverse complement strand
GTTTACCGCATCGCCATCCTGATATGAGAAAACAGCAGGCTTCCAAAACCGGAAGCCTGCTGTTTTTGCCGTTTTTGACCTGCCTCAGCCGTGGACGAGCGCACCGAGGTCGGGATTGTTCGTGCCGGGGTATTCGACCGTGGCCTTGCCGGCGCGCAGGGCGGCCGCCGCGCTCTCGCGCAGGTCGAGCCCCTGCAGATACGCCCAGACGAGTGCCGCCATGACCGCGTCGCCCCCACCGGTCGTGTTGACCATGCAGGTGGGCAGGCACGGCAGGTGCACCAGCTCGGCGCGCGTACCGGCGAGGATGCCGTCGGCCCCCATGCTGAGAAACACGCGCTGCACGCCCTGCGCCAGCAGCGCCGCGACGATGCCCTCGGGCGTGGACTCGCCCGTGAGGTTCTGCCCCTCGGTGAGGTTGGGCTTGAACGTGTGCAGCGCACCGAGCGCCGCGCGCATCCGCTCCGCCTTCGTGACGGAGACGGGGTCGGCAAAGAGCGGGGCGCTGCAGTGCGTACCGAGCCAGGTGATGGTCTCGGCCGTCAGGTTGCCGTCGAGCACGACGGCGGCCGCGCTGTTGAGCACATCGAGATGGCGCTGGAGATACGCCGGCGTGATGGCGGCGGAGATGTCCGTATCGCACAGGCCGAGCTGCATCTCGCCGCGCTCGTCCGTGATGTAGAGATACGTCGACGTGCGCCCGCCGGGCACGTCGAGCGCGCAGCTGAGATCCATGCCGAGCTCCACGCAGTCGTTGCGCAGGAGCTGGGCGTGTGAATCGCCGCCGAAGGCGGTGAGGAACTTGACCTCCACGCCGAGCAGGCGCAGGTCGTGCGCGATGTTGCGCCCGACGCCGCCGGGCGTGAGCGTGACGGCACCGGGGTTGGAGTCGCGGAAGATGAGCTTCTTTTCCGGGCGGCCGCAAATGTCCAGATTCACGGCGCCGACAACACAGACATAGGGCTTCATGCGTGCACCTCCCAGATGCGCTCGGCATATTCGCGCACGGCGCGGTCGGCGGCGAAAATGCCGCTGCGGGCAATGTTGACGAGCGACAGACGCGCGCGCGCGGCGGGGTCCGCGATCGTCGTATACAGCCGCTCATGCGTGGCGGCGTAATCATCAAAGTCGGCGAGGAGCAGGTACGGGTCGCCGCCGTAGAGCAGGCTGCTGACGAGGTCGGCATAACTCTCGCCGTCGGCATAGCCGCGGCTCATGCGCTCGAGCACGCGGCCCAGCCACGGGCTGCGGCGGACGTACGCCTGCGGGTCGTAGCCCGCGGCGCGCAGGGCCTCGGCCTCGTCGGCATGCAGGCCGAAGAGGAACATATTGTCCGCGCCGAGCTGCTCGAACATCTCGACGTTCGCACCGTCGAGCGTGCCGATCGTGACGGCGCCGTTCATCATGAGCTTCATGTTGCCGGTGCCGCTGGCCTCCTTGCCGGCGGTCGAGATCTGCTCGGACACCTGCGCAGCGGGCATGAGCATCTCGGCGGCGGAGACACGGTAGTTCGGCAGGAAATACACCTGCAGCTTCCCGCGGCAGACGGGGTCGGCATTCACATCAGCCGCGAGCGAGCACAGCAGCTGGATGATGCGCTTGGCCGTCGCGTAGCCGGGCGCGGCCTTGGCCGCAAACAGGAACGTGCGCGGCTGGAAGGGCTGATCCGGGTCGTCGTGCAGCATGAGCTGCAGCTGCGTGATGCGCATGGCGCACAAAAGCTGGCGCTTATACTCGTGCAGGCGCTTGACCTGCACGTCGAGGATCGCGTCGCTGTTGAGCGAGAAGCCGTCGGTGCGGAACACCCACGCGGCCAGCCGCTGCTTGTTGAGCGCCTTGATCTCCTCGAGACGGGCGAGCACGGCGGGGGCGTCCGCCGCGCGCTCCAGACCCGCGAGCTCCTCGGGGTGCAGGAGGTAGCGGTCGCTGCCGAGCACGTCGCACACGAGCGCGTGCAGGCCGGGGTTGCACTGGGCGAGCCAGCGGCGGTGGTCGATGCCGTTTGTGACATAGGTAAAGCGGCTGGGGTCGAGCGCGCAGACATCGCGGAAGAGGTCGCGGCGCAGGATCTCCCCGTGCAGGGCGGAGACGCCGTTGATGGTCTTACACGCGGCAAGGCAGAGGTTTGCCATGTGCACGCAGCCGTCCGCGATGATGAGGTTTCGCCCCACGCGCACATCGTCGCCGAAGCGGGCGCGCAGCTCGTCGCACCAGCGGCGGTTGATCTCGCAGATGATCTCCCACACGCGCGGCAGCTGGCTCTGGATGAGGCCCTGCGGCCACGTCTCGAGCGCCTCGGACATGACGGTATGGTTCGTATAGTTGACGCAGGCGGTGACGATGGCCCACGCCTCGTCCCAGCCGAGGCCGTCGTCATCAAGCAGCAGGCGCATGAGCTCGGGGATGATGAGCGTCGGGTGCGTGTCGTTGATCTGGATGACGTGGTGCTCGGCAAAGTTGCGCACCGTGCCATAGCGCGCGCGGTGGGCGCGCAGGATGCTCTGCGCCGTCGCGGAGACGAAGAAATACTGCTGGCGGATGCGCAGGGTCTTGCCCTCGATGTGGTCGTCCGCCGGGTAGAGCACCTTCGTGATGACCTCGGCCATCGTGCGCTGCTCGAGGCTCTGGACATAGCTGCCGGCGGCGAAGAGATACATGTCGAGGTCGTTCGGGCTGTGCGCCTCCCAGAGGCGCAGGGTGTTGACACGCCCATCGCCATACGGCGCGATGAGCATATCGCGCGGCACGGCCAGCACGCTCTCATAGCCGTGCAGCTCGCCGTGGTAGTGGCCATAGGCGTCCCAGTGCGGCTCGACGCGGCCGCCGAAGCGCACCTCGACCGTGTCCTCATGGCACGGCACGAGCCAGCTCGACGCGGCCGTGCGCCAGTTGTCCGCGACCTCGGTCTGGCGGCCGTCGACGATGCGCTGCCGGAAGATGCCCAGCTCGTAGCACAACGAATAGCCCGTGGCGGGGATGCCCTCGGTGGCGAGGCTGTCCATATAGCACGCGGCGAGGCGGCCGAGGCCGCCGTTGCCGAGGCCGGCGTCCGGCTCGGTCTCAAAGATGTCGGCAGCGCTGCGGCCGAGATCCTCGAGCGCGCCGGTGAGCGCGTCGCCGATGCCGAGGTTGAAGGCGTCCTTCATCAGGGAGCGCCCCATGAGAAACTCCATCGACAGGTAGTGCACCTCGCGCTCGGGCGCGGTGCGGCTGTCGAACGTGTGCAGGCGCGAGAGGATCTCGCGGATGACGATGGCCGCAGCCTGAAAGACCTGCTCATCGGTCGCGTTCTCGGCCGTGACACCGAAATGTGCGCTGAGCTTGTCGGCAATGGCGCCGCGCAGCTCATCGCGGGAAATCTGATTGGTCATTGGCATAAAATCGAATCTTCCTTTTCTGGGTTCGTTCGGGTCAGAGCTCGCTGCCCTTGGGGATCACGATCGGCAGGGCTTCGCAGCCGGTGAGCGTGACGGCCGGGCCGATGCGGACGTTTTTGTCCGCGATGGCGTACTGCAAAATGGCGTCCGCCGCGATGCAGGTGTCCTGCATGACGATGCAGCGGCTCAGGTGCGCCCCGCGCGCGACGCGCACGCCGCGAAACAGGATGCAGTCCGTGACCGTGCCCTCGATGAAGCAGCCGTCGGCCACAAGGCAGTTTTCCACGTGCGCGTGCTCGCCGTAGTATGTGCTCACGTCCGCGCGCTCCTTCGTGCGCACCGGGCGGTCAGCCGGGAAGAGCGATGCGCGCGCGTCCGGATCGAGCATATCCATGCTGGCAGCAAAATAGTCCGCGACCGCGTCCACGCGCACGGCGTAGCCCGTGTGCAGGAATACGTCCATCGTGCCGCCGCGGCCGAGGTATTCAAACAGCCCGTCGCGGTGGAAGTGGAAGCGGTTTTCCTGCGCGCAGAAATCGAGGATTGAGAGCAGGACGTCCTTATTGACGATGTAGATCTCCATGGCGGCGACGCCCGCGCCGGCCGACGCGCTCGTGATGAGCTTCGTGACGCGGCCGTGCGCGTCCGTGAGGTAGCGGTGGTGCTCCCCCGTGACGGCGCCGCCGCGGCAGATGGCCGTGATGCCGCAGCCGGAGGCGTCATGCTGCGCGATGGCGGCGGCAAGGTCGAGATTGCAGACGATGTCCGCCGGCATGAGCACGATCTCCGACTCCGGAATATTGCGCACGTAGGAAATGACCGCGTTGAGCGCCTCGGCCGTGCCGGTATAGTCGCCGCGCGTATTGACGCCGAACGGCGGCAGCAGGTGCAGCCCGCCGCTGCGGCGCGACAGATCCCACGCCTTGCCGCTGCCGAGGTGGTCGAGCAGGGACTGATAGTCCCGCTGCATGATGACGCCGACGCTGTGCACACCCGCGTTCGAGAGCGACGAGAGCGCAAAGTCGATCAGCCGGTAGCGCCCGCAAAACGGCAGCGATGCGTTCGTGCGGTAGCGCGTCAGGTCCCCAAGCCGCGGGGAGCTGTGATATGCGTAAACGATGCCGTGTACCTTGCTCATGCGTGCACCTCCGCTCCGTCATAGATCATGGCCCCGGCCGGGACCGTTGCCCCGGCGGGCACCGCCACGTCCGGGCCGACCGTGGCGACACACCAGGCGTCCGTCCCGTCCGGCTGCGCACCGACGTGCGCGCCCGCGCCGACGACCGTGCCCTCGCCGAGGATGGCATACTCCACCACGGCGCCCGGCTCCACGACGACGCCGGGGTGCAGGATGCTGTAGAGCACGCGCGCGCCCGCGCCGACGGTGACGGAGTTGGAGAGCACGGAGTTTTCCACATGGCCCTCGATCGTGCAGCCCTCGGTGATGATCGAGTGCACGACCTCCGCCTGCCGGCCGATGCTGTGCGGCGGGCGGATGGGGCTCTTGGCGCGGATGGGCCACTTCGGGTCATAGAGATTGATGAGCGTGGGCGAGAGCATATCCATGTTCGCGTCCCAGAGGCTGACGATCGTGCCGACGTCGCGCCAGTAGCCCTCGAACCGGTACGGCAGGAGCTTTTCCCCGGCGGCGAGCATCTTGGGGATGATGTTCTTGCCGAAGTCCTTGTCGGAGTTGGGGTCGGCCTCGTCCTCGATCAAATACCTGCGCAGCACCTTCCAGTCGAAGATGTAGATGCCCATGCTCGCAAGGTCGCTCTTCGGGTGGGCGGGCTTTTCCTCAAATTCCTCGATGAAGCCGTCCGGCCCGACGTTCATGATGCCGAAGCGCTTCGCCTCGTCCATCGACACCTGGATGACCGAGATCGTGCAGGCCGCGCCGGCCTGCTCATGCGCGCGGAGCATTTTGTCATAGTCCATTTTGTACACATGGTCGCCCGAGAGGATGAGCACGCAGTCGGGGTCATACATCTCGATGAAGTCCATGTTCTGATAGATGGCGTTGGCCGTGCCGGAAAACCACGACCCGCGCTCCCCCGCGCTCTGATACGGGGGCAGGATGTACACGCCGCCGTCGATGCTGTCGAGGTCCCATGCCTGGCCGCTGCCGATGTAGCGGTTGAGCAGCAGGGGCTGGTACTGCGTGAGTACGCCGACGGTGTCGATGCCGGAGTTGGCGCAGTTGGACAGCGGGAAGTCGATGATGCGGTACTTGCCGCCGAACGGGAGACTGGGCTTGGCGACCTTCGCCGTGAGGGCATACAGCCGCGAGCCCTGCCCGCCCGCGAGCAGCATGGCGATACAGTGTTTTTTCAAGAGATGCGCTCCTCCTTTTCTCCAGTTGCGAATAGATCAGGGGTCTCCCGCGCATCGACCGGTTTCGCGCGCGGCCCGGCGGCAATGCCCCCACGGTCGGCTGCGGCGGTTCCGGTGGACGTGGGAAACCCCTGACAGGTGTTCAGTTAAAGCGGCTCATGGCGCGGTCCGCCCCGTCGCGGATGTAGACCGCGCAGGCCTCGGCCGCGCGCACGGCCGCGTCGTCCATGGCGGTCTTGTCCTCGCCGCGGAACGTGCCGAGCACCCAGTCGGGCATGTCATAGTCCGGGTGCGGGGGCGCGCCGACGCCGATGCGGATGCGGGGAAAGGCGTCTGTGCCGAGGCAAGCGATGATGCTCTTAAGCCCGTTGTGCCCGCCGGCCGAGCCCTTCGTGCGGATGCGCAGGCGGCCCGGCTGCAGGTGGATCTCGTCCGACACGACCAGGATATGCTCCGGCGGCACTTTATAAAACTTTGCCGCCGGCGCCACGGCCTCGCCGGAGTTGTTCATAAACGTCTGCGGCTTCATGAGCAGGACCTTCTGCCCGCCGAGCTCCGCCTGTGCCGTGAGCGCGTGAAAGCGCAGCCGGTCGATGTGCACGCCGCAGTCCTTTTCCACGACGTCCGCCGTGAGAAAGCCCGCGTTGTGCCGTGTATTCTGATACTTCAGCCCCGGGTTGCCGAGGAACACGACCAGCCACTGCACGCCGCCGTGATCGGAAAAAAACATCACTCGAACAGCGAGGAGATGCTCATCTCTTCATAGATGCGGTTGATGGCCTCGGCGAACATCGGCGCGACGGGCAGATAGTGGATCTTGTCGCAGGCCGGCTTGTCCTTCGGATACGGAATGGAATCGAGCAGGAGCAGCTCGTCGATGACGCTGTCGTTGATGCGGTCGATGGCCGGGCCGGAGAGCACGCCGTGGGACGCGCAGGCATACACTTCCTTCGCGCCGCCGACCTCAACGATGGCCTTGGCCGCGCCGCACAGGCTGCCGGCCGTGTCGACCATGTCGTCGAGCAGCAGGCAGGTCTTGCCCTCGACATTGCCGATGATGTTCATGACCTCGGAGCTGTTGGCCTTTTCGCGGCGCTTATCCACGATGGCGAGGCCGAGGCCCATCTTCATGGCGAAGGAACGCGCGCGCGCCACGCTGCCGACGTCCGGCGAGACGACGACCATGTCCTCGCGGCCGTAGCCGAAGCGGCGCAGGTAGTGCGTGGCAAACAGCGGCGCACCGTAAAGGTTGTCCACCGGGATATCAAAGAAGCCCTGGATCTGCGCTGCGTGCAGGTCCATGGTCAGCACACGGTCGGCCCCGGCGACGGTGAGCAGGTTCGCCACGAGCTTGGCCGAGATCGGGTCGCGGGCCTTGGCCTTGCGGTCCTGCCGGGCATAGCCGAAATACGGGATGACGGCGGTGATGCGGCCGGCGGAGGCACGCTTCATTGCGTCGATCATGACCAGCAGCTCCATGAGGCTGTCATTGACCGGCTTGCAGGTGCTCTGCACGATGAACACGTCCACGCCGCGGACGGGCTCGTTGATGGAGATGGAGCACTCGCCGTCGGCAAACGCCGTGACCGTGCTCTTGCCCAGGGAGATGCCGAGGTTCTTGCAGATCATGTCCGCCAGGTCGGGGTTGGACGAGCCGGTGAACACCTTGATCTCTTTGCCGTGTGGAATCATATCGTAACTTCCTCTCTTTTTGAAAATCTCCGCGTCCTGCATACGGACGCCAAAACCCAAGTTTTTATACAAAATCATTATAGCAACATTTTTGCCGCTTGCAAAGAGAAACCGGCGATCTGCGGCAAGAAATTTTTTTGCGCCCTGCGGCAATGTTTGTGCAATCTGCCGCGGTGAATCGGCGCTTTGCATTTGGCGCGGGGTGTGTTATAATGGCGGCAAAGAAAACCAAGGGGCGCCCAGGCGTCCCGGGAAGGAAGCATATGAGTAATTTTAACGATCTGTACGACCACGTCGCCGCCGACCGCTCGCGCGCCATGCAGCTGCTCGGCATTCAGGACATCCGCCGCAAGGCCGTGGCGGAGCTGCTGGCCGCCGGCGCCTACACGGAGCCGGACAACATCGACGACATGACCGACGCCGAGCGCGAGCAGCACAAGGCCGAGGCCGCCTACGGTCTCGGCCGCCCGCACATTCTCGAAGCGGCGAAAATGCCCGTGCAGGACGGCGACGAGACCTACGCCATCGCCGTGACCGCCACGAGCGAGCACCCCAACTGCATCGCCCTGTGCATCCAGACGAAGCTCGAGGAGCTCTACGCCTCCGGCATCGTCGACCGCAGCGCCAATCACCGCCCGCGCCTGTTCGTCGTGGCCGCCAACGACCGCCCCGACGAAG
>HF985722.1:0-2141 GCA_000432375.1 Firmicutes bacterium CAG:103 | reverse complement strand
GACCGCCCCGACGAAGACGTGCAGGGCCTGAGCACCGCGCTGGACATGCTGCGCGTGGCCTACCCCGATTTCCACATCGAGCTCAGCGAGCGCACGCCCGAGCAGGCCATGCGCGCCGCGCTGGCCGAGGATCTGCGCGACGCGCTCGACGCGTGCAAGATCAACGCCTCGAAGGAGAACTTCCAGCGCCTGGCCGCGACCATGATCGCGGCGCCGCTGTTCTTCCCCGCCCAGCGGCCCGAGGGCGAAGCTGCCCCGGAAGACGGCCAGCAGCACCTGCAGTTCGGCAAGGTGCGCACCGACGACGGGCGCACGTTCTTCTGCGCGTTCACCGACCGCGCGCGCCTGCTGCAATGGCGCAACATGGGCAGCGTCGAGCTCGGCGTGAAGGACTACGCCCCGCTCGTGCTCTCCTCGAACGACACCGGCATCATCATCGACCCTGGCGTCGGCAGCGGCCTTGCGCTCACGCGCGAAATGCTCCAGACGCTCAAGGCCCAGCTCGAGTTCTTTGATCAGATGCGCAACACCGCGGCCGAAATGGGCGTCGACTTTGACGCCGACGCCGTGGCCGAGGCCGCCCGGAACATCACCGCCGCTGACGAGCCCGAGGGCCGCAACCGCAAGGAGCGCCGCTGGTTCGGCAAGAAGAAAAAGTAAACCGCAACATGCGGAGAGGGAGTCGGATATGAGAAAAACGAAGATCGTCTGCACCATCGGCCCCGCCTGCGACAGCGAGGAGACGCTGCGCGCCATGATGCTCGCGGGCATGAACGTCGCGCGCCTGAACTTTTCCCACGGCACGCACGCCGAGCACCAGGTGCGCATCGACCGGATCAAGAAGCTGCGCGCGGAGCTCGACCTGCCCATCGCCATCATGCTCGACACGAAAGGCCCGGAGTACCGCATCGGCACGTTCGCGGACGGGAAGATCGAGCTGCACAGCGGCGACACGTTCACGTTCACGACCGAGCCCGTCACCGGCAATGCCGAGCGCGTGTCCGTGAGCTATGCCGGGCTCGCGCAGGATCTTGAGCCGGGCAACACCGTGCTCGTCAACGACGGGCTCATCGCCCTGACCGTCACCGCCACGACCGACACGGACGTCATCTGCCGCGTCACCGCCGGCGGCGTGCTCTCGGACCGCAAGAGCATGAGCTTCCCGAACAAGGTGCTCAAGCAGACGTTTTTGAGCGAGCAGGACAAGAGCGACCTGCTCTTCGGCATCGAAAACGACGTGGACTTTGTGGCCGCGTCCTTCGTGTCGCGCAAGCAGGACCTGGCCGACCTCAACGCCTTCCTGCGCGCCAACGGCGGCGAGGACATCTCCGTCATCGCCAAGATCGAGAATCAGCCCGGCATCGACAACATCGAGGAGATCTTCACCGAGTGCACCGGCATCATGATCGCCCGCGGCGACATGGGCGTCGAGGTGCCGTATGAGGAGCTGCCGAGCATCCAGAAGGAGCTCATCGGCAAGTGCCGCCTGCTTGGCAAGCGCGTCATCACCGCGACCGAAATGCTCGAGAGCATGACGCACAACATCCGCCCCACCCGCGCCGAGATCGCCGACGTGGCCAACGCCGTCTACGACGGCACGAGCGCCATCATGCTCTCCGGCGAGACGGCCGCGGGCGAGCACCCCGTCGAGGCGCTGAGCGCCATGGCCCGCATCGCCGAATACACCGAGGCGCACATCAACTACGCCAAGCGCTTCCCCAAGACGCAGTTTGAGATCCACGACACGCTCGACGCCATCAGCCACGCCACGTGCGGCATGGCCATCGACATCGGCGCGAAGGTCATCACCGTCTGCTCCATCACGGGGCGCACCGCGCGGCTGATCTCGCGCTTCCGCGGCCCGACGGACATCATCGGCCTGACCACGAACGAGCGCGCCTACCGCAAGCTCGCCCTCTCATGGGGCATCACGCCCGTTATGAGCGAGGTGTACGAGAGCACCGACGTGCTGTTTTACCACGCGCTGCAGGTCAGCCGGCAGGTGATGCAGCTCGAAAAGGGCGACAAGGTCATCATCACCGGCGGCATCATCAACGGCCGCAGCGGCAACACGAACACCATCAAGGTCGAGTACGCATAAGGCTGCCGGGGTGTGCGGCGGGTACGCAGCGCACCCCGGC
>HF985721.1 GCA_000432375.1 Firmicutes bacterium CAG:103 | reverse complement strand
GGTCGGTCACGGACTATGTGTACCTGCCGCGGGCGGTCATCCCGTTTTTCCGGCGCATCATCTGGAACGCGGCCGACCTGAGCATCCTGACCGGCTGCACCACGGCAGTGATCGCACTGCTGTGCGAAGAACTGTGATTATGTGAACCGAATTATGTAAACTGTTTGGATACAACAGCAAATCATTTCTTACAGAAAACGCTTTGTAGTGCGCAGTGACAGGATAGGTAAGTTGTTGTTTTGCAATGGCATTTCTAATATTATGTAAATTAGAATTATGTAAACTATTAAGCGTGAAGACAAGGACGCCTGATCGAAAATGAGGCTATCTATTATTCTGCGCAAAGCGCAGAATAATAGATAGCCCCTTGCTCCAACCTCAGAACAAGGGGCTATCCTGCCGTGTTCGGTTCCATCACCCGAACCTCCTTTTTGTTTCGTTTTCCCGCCGTGTGCAGAGGCCTTTGCGCTGCACGCGGACTCCGACCGCTGTGAAGGGAAATGCGTATGCAAGATTCCGCACCACTGCGTGCCGACTCCGGAGTCACAGAACCCTGTCTGCTTCCGGGCGATTCAGTACATCGGACTCACCTCCGTCGATTCCGCTGAACCTGTATTCTAAAGGCGCTGCCCCTCGTGAGGGGCTGCTGCTCTTCTCTGGTTCTGGCTACAGTATAGCAGTTCGTTTTCTTTTTGTCAATGATTTAATAAACAAAAATCAGGCAAAATGTTCGGCAAAAACGCCGAATTTTCCTGCCTCGCGCCAACGCCCCCTGCAACGCGGGGCGCTGGCAGATCCTCTGCGGCGGCGCGCAAAAGGAAAACCGCCGTGCGTGTCCGTCGGCGCACAGCGGCAGCAGCTTCGGTTCAGCGGTCGCTCGGAGCGGCGCTCTGACCGCCGAAGATCCAGTCGTCCAGGTCCTGGCCCATGTGTTTTCACCTCCCGTTGAATTCGCATATGGCCATTCTATGCGCTGCGGTGCGAAAAAATGCACGAACCCGCGCCGTGGAAATAGAAAGAACTTGAAACCATTGGCCGATTGCGCTATAATCTATGCATATTTTCCGTAATCGGAGCCTGTCTCCGCGGGCAACACTATTTTTAAAGGATAAGGTGAATCACGAATGAGTGCATCCCAGGACAAAAAGCGCCGCACAGACGAGCGTGCGCTGGGTACGGAGCGCCGCCAGGTCGCCTCGCAGAAGGAAGCCAAAGAGCGCAAGCAAAGCAAGATCAAGTGGACGGTCGGTTCGATCATCGTCGTGCTGCTCGTTGCCGCCATCCTGATCGGCAACTCCAGTCTCTTTTACACCGCGCGCCCCGCGCTGCAGGTCGGCGATGTGAAGTATTCCTCGGCGGAGGTCAATTATGCCTACCGCTCCGCCTACCTCACGTTCTGCAACCAGTACGGCAGCTATCTGAGCTACGTTGGCCTCGACACCAGCAAGGCGCTCGATGAGCAGGAGTGCCGCATCAGCGAGGATTTCGACACCTGGGATGATTATTTCAAGGATGCTGCCGAAAAGAATCTGGTGCAGGTCACGGCGCTGTGCGATGCCGCGCAGAAGGCCGGCGTCACGCTCGACGAGGACGATCAGCATGAGATCGACGAGCAGTTTTCCTACCTCGAGCTCACTGCCAAGCAGTATAAGTACAACTCCGTCAGCAAGTATCTGCAGGCGGCCTATGGCAACGGCGTGACCAAAAAGGTCGTGCGCCATATGCTCGAGCTCAGCGAGCTCGCCACGAAGTACTCGCAGCAACAGTATGACAGCTACACCTATACGCCCGAGGAGATCGCGGCCAGCTACGCCGAGAATAAGAACAGCTGCGATACATTCAACTATCAGTACTATTTCGTCCAGGCGGATACCGAGGACAGCACGGACGACGACGGCAACGCGACCTCCAAGACCACGGACGCCACGATGGCGGCCGCCAAGGCCACGGCCGACAAGATCGCCGCCGCCACGCATGACGCGGAGAGCTTCACTGCCGCCGTCACGGCCAATGTTCCCGCCAAGACGTCCGAGGACGGGACGAGCACCGCGCCGAGTGTCACGGACAACGCCAATACCAAGGGTTCGAACTTCAGCTCCGCCGTGTACGCCGACTGGCTCTACAGCGCCGACCGCACTGCCAACGACGTGACCGTCGTGGAGCAGGAAAACAGCGGCTACTACGTCGTGCTCTTCGAGAGCCGCGATGATAATGCCTACAACACCGTCAACGTCCGCCACATCCTCATCAAGGCGGAGGACAGCGACGGCGACGGCACGTATTCCGACGAGGAAAAGCAGAAAGCCAAGGCCACGATCGACGATGTTTATGCCCGCTGGGAGAAGAGCGACCAGACCGAGGACGACTTCGCGCAGCTGGCCAACTCCTTCAGCCAGGACAGCGGCTCGAACACGAAGGGCGGCCTGTACGAGAACGTCTACAAGGGCCAGATGGTGCAGGAGTTCAACGATTTCTGTTTCGATCCCGCGCGCAAGCCGGGCGATGTGGGCATCGTCTTTAACGAGAGCGATTCCTACTGCGGCTATCACCTTGTGTATTACGTCGGCCAAGGCGAGCGCTACTGCGACTACCTTGGCGATCAGGCGCTGCGCACGGATGATTTCAACGCCTGGGAGGACACGTTCTTTGACGGCTGGACCAGCACCGAGCTCAAGGGCATGAAGTACGTCGGATAAATCAGACACGCGAAAGATATGCGACAGAGCCGCCCGCCGGGCGGCTCTGCGTCTATCTGAAAGCGCGGCTGCTCCATGTCGACAGAGCAGCAGGGGAGCTCGAGGGGGCAAAGTGCCCGCCTCGAATGAGATTTCATGCATCCGGCATTTTTGCCGTGCAAAATGCCGGATGGCGACGGCTTGCGCTCTGAGCAAGCCGGGCACCGCCCGCCGGGCGGCTCTGCGTCTATCTGAAAGCAGGGCTTCAACGTTTCCATGTTTCCACGGAGGGATCACCATGACCAAGACAAAAACGCAGCGCTATGACACGACCGTGCTCGACGTGCGCGCCCTTGCCGACGCGCTCGAGATCGAGGAGAAGGCCGGCTGGGAGGTCGCGGAGGCGGGCTATGACGGCACGGACTTCGTCGTGACCTTCGAGCGGGAGGACGCGCGATGACCGAGCAGACCATCCGCACGCAGATGCTCCTCGGCGAGGCCGCGCTCGCGCGCCT
>HF985720.1 GCA_000432375.1 Firmicutes bacterium CAG:103 | reverse complement strand
TGCGTCCACCGGCGGCGCACCCAGCTCCATGCGCACCGATGCCAGCAGCAGCTGCTCCGGGTCGAGCCAGAGCCGCAGCCTGTCCGCGAGCGGCGCGCCGCCCGCCGCAGCCGATGCGATCTGCAGGCCGAATACGGTCAGCCCCACGCAGGCCAGTTTTTGCCGCAGCGTCATATCTGCTCACCTCCGATTGCATTCTCCACAATATATATGGTTTCGGGGGTGGAATTATGTCACCGTATCTGCTATACTGAGCACCGGAATATTTCAAAGGAGGCGTCGTCATGACGATCACATACCGGCCGAAGGGTGTTTGCTCCCGCCTGATGCGGGTGGAGGTGGAGAACGGAATTATCCGCAAAGTTGAGGTGCAAGGGGGGTGCAGCGGCAACCTGCAGGGCATTTCGCGGCTCCTGGTGGGGATGCCGGTGCAGCAGGCCATCGAGCGCTTGGAGGGCGTGCGCTGCGGCAGCAAGCTGACCTCCTGCCCGGATCAGCTTGCCAAGGCGCTGCGTCAGGCGCTGTGAGGCGGGAAAAAGATTAACATAATTCTTTCAAATAATAAAAATAGTTGACATAATGCAAGCTTGCAAGAATTTTTTGCGAACTTGCATCTTTTTATTTTGGTCACTTTGCGTCGAATTGGCGGTTTTAGTCAAAGTAAACAACACAATTTCTTGCGTATAATTGTGTCATATAACGCTATATCTTGTTGTTTACGCATTTTTTTGTGGATATTATTCAGAACTTAAAAAGACGCTTTGTGCAATTTGCCGATTGCGTGCGGTTTGAAAAATGAATATAATTATCCATAACGGGGCGCGTGGATTGAAATGTTTGCGCCCTGTGATGAATCAGCAAAGGAGGCTGCACGTCATGAATCGAACGAAAAAAGCGGGCCTGTCCGTGAAGTCGGGCCTGTCGCTGATGTGCATCGTCTGCCTGCTTTGCGGCTTATTGTGCGGATTTTTCTGGCTCGCCGGTGAAAGCTCGGCGCTGGCCGCCGGGCCGGACGGCAGCGCGCCGGCGGCAAAGGCGGTCGTGAGCGGGGATGTGTCCCTGGCCGCGCCCGAGCGCGACGAGAAGCTCGCGGTGCAGGCAGCCGCGCAGGCGACCTCGCCGGTCGTGCGCACGGTCGCCGTCGGCATGGACGCCGGCGACTACACCGAGACCGTCACCTGCGACTACACGCCCGTGTATGTGGACGACCGCTTCGGCGGCTACTGCTACGTGCTCGACGATGCGGTCTGGCTCCCGGCGGATGCGTTCGCCGAGATGCTCGGCCTCGAGAGCGACACGGTCACGGACGGCGACACCGAGACCGTCACGGTCGACGGCGCGGACATCGCGGCGACCTACGGCGAGACGTACTACACGGCCAACGGCCGCTGCTTCTACGCGCCCGACGGCGTGTATGCCCTCGACGGGGAAGTGGTGCTGCCGCTGGCGGATCTGGAGAAGATCTTCGGCGTCACGGCCGTGCTCAGCGAGGACCATACCAGTCTGCGCGTCGATGCCTCCGAGCAGGCGCTGCTCGAGAGCGGCGAGAGCTATTACGGCGCGCGTGATGTCTATTGGCTCAGCCACATCATCAATGCCGAGGCCGGCAACCAGCCCATGGACGGGCAGATCGCGGTCGGCAACGTCGTGCTCAACCGCGTGGCGGACGAGCGCTTCCCCAACAGCGTCAAGGAGGTCGTGTTCGACCGGCGCGGCGGTGTGGCGCAGTTTTCGCCCACGGCCGACGGGCGCATCAGCCTCACGCCGGACGAGGATGCCGAACTTGCGGCGAAGCTCGCCTTCGAGGGGTACGACCCGGTGGGCGAGAGCCTGTATTTCATCAATCCCTCGGCCTGCAACGCCTCGTGGTTTAACAGCCGCCTGACCTACACGGCCACGATCGGCGACCACGTCTTTTACGCATAATAGCTGCACAGACAGTGTTCCCGCCCGCACG
>HF985719.1 GCA_000432375.1 Firmicutes bacterium CAG:103 | reverse complement strand
ACGCCGCCGTGCGCGCGCGCTGGCAATGGGTGCACGCGCTGGCCGCGACGGCCAACGGCGCCGTGCCCGGCAAGGAAAAGATCATGCTCGAGACCTACATCCAGACCGCGTACTTCGACCGCATCCTTGGCCGCGCGAACACGCGCCTGCTCATCATGTCCGGCGGGCAGTACGAGCTGCGCCGCTGCGCCAGCGCGGGCGACAACCGCAGCCAGACCGGGCTGGAGCTGGAGGTCATCGACCACTACAACGGCACGGCGCGCAGCGTCAAGACGCTCTCCGGCGGCGAGACGTTCGCCGCCTCCCTGTCGCTGGCGCTCGGCCTGTCCGACGAGGTGCAGGCGACCGCCGGCGGCGTGCAGCTCGAGGCCATGTTCGTCGACGAGGGCTTCGGCTCGCTCGACAGCGAGGCGCTGCAGCAGGCGCTCGCCGCGCTCGTGGGCGTGTCGGGCGGCAGCCGCATCGTGGGCATCATCTCCCACGTGGCGGAGCTCAAGGACCGCATCGACCGGCAGATCATCGTGACCAAAGACCGCAGCGGCGGCAGCCGCGTGCAGGTGCAGGCATAAAGCAAAAAAGCCCCGGCAGCCGAAGCTGCCGGGGATATTCTCTGAAGCAGTATCACTCCACGACGAACAGCAGATACCACTGCCCGTCGACCTGGACGAACTCGAAATAAAAGTCGTTGTCCTGCCCGTTTTGATACGTCACGTCGCAGGCGACGATGACATTGTCGTCAATGCGCACACCGAGCTCGCGCTGGAGCTCGCGCACGTCGCTGGCGTCGAGACTGTCGTCGTCATAGACGTAATAATCATCAATGGCCTTGCCGTAGTCATAATACCAGTCGTCGAGCTGGATGAGGGCGGCCTCGCGGCCGGCGGCGGTATCGTCGTCCTGCATGTAGGTGATAACCTCCGGCAGGAAGAGATCGAGCATGGCGTCGGTGTCATCGGCCTTGAAATACGTGAAGTAGCGCTCGAGGAGTCGGTCCACCTCCGCGCCGCCGGCCGTGCTGGGCTCGCCCGCCTGACGGGCAGCGAAAATGCCGGCCAAGACCGCCACGATCACGACCAGTGCGGCAAAGCCGCACAGCAGACCGATGAGCAGCTTCTTCGGCTTGTGCTTCGGGCCGATCTCCGGCGAGGAGACCCCGCCGCCGGGCGCAGGCGCATACCAGTCGCCCTGGCCCTGGGGCGCTTCGGGCGCGGGCATGCCGCAGACGGTGCAAAAACGCGCGCCGGGCGCGAGCCGGCTGCCGC
>HF985718.1 GCA_000432375.1 Firmicutes bacterium CAG:103 | reverse complement strand
TGCTCCTTGATGATGGCGCTCTCGATGGGCATGCCGTGGTTGTCCCAGCCGGGGATGTAGGGCGTGTAGTAGCCGCGCATGGCGTAGGAGCGGATGATGAAGTCCTTGAGCGCCTTGTTGAGCGCGTGGCCCATGTGGATGTCACCGTTGGAGAACGGAGGGCCGTCGTGCAGGCTGAAGCGCGGCTTGCCGTCGTTCTTTTTGAGCATTTCGTGGTACAGGTCCATGTCGTACCAGTGCTGGAGCATCTCGGGCTCCCGCTTGGCAAGGCCGGCACGCATGGGGAAGTCTGTTTTCGGCAGATTGATCGTGGCGTTGAAATCGTTCTTGGACATGGTTCTATCTTTCTCCTCTCAGAGTTGTATTTCCATCAAAAATTGCGCAGGGCGGTACGGCACCGGCCGTCCCGCCCTGGTTGATTGCATATTCACTCAGCTGTTATGCAGGAAGTGATAAAGCTGCGTGGCGTCATCTGCTGCACTGTCGGCTGCGGTGTCGTCGGTCTCCACCGGCTGCGCCTCCACAGGGGCGGCGGACACGTGGGCTGCTTGCGCAGGCTGCTCGACGGCCGGGGCTTCCGGCTGCGCGGGCTGCTCGACCGGCGCGGACACCGGCTTGGCCGGGGCTGCGCTCACGCTCGCCGGCTGCGCAGCAGGCTGCGCGGCCGCGGTTTTCGGCTGCGCGGCCGCGGTTTTCGACCCGGAGAGCTTATCCAGGTACTCGAGCTGATTCATGCACAGATTACGCACATCTTCCAGAAATTTTGCGCAGGACGTTTTGGCGTTGAGGAGTTTGGCTTCCTCGTTGGCGGTTTCGTGCTGGAGGCCGCCAAGTATTCGGTCGGACGTGTTCTTGGCCTCGCCGAGTATCTTGTCGGCGCGGGCCTGGGCATCGTCCTCTATCTGCTTGCCGACCTTCTGGGCCGACAGTATGGCCAGACGCATGGCGTCTTCGCTGGCGCGGTACTCTTCTATCTTATCGACCAGCACCTTCATCTTGCCCTTGAGCACGGCAACTTCCTTCTGCGCGTTGGCAAGCTCGGTGGCCACTTCTTCCTGATAGTTCTGCACGGCGGCCATGTCGTATCCGCCGAACATCGCTTTTTCAAACGTTTTTTCCCGAATATCCTGAGGAGTCATGTTGGATAGTCCTCCATTCTTTCTATAGGTGTACTACACGATAGGCGCTGTCAGAGACAGTATGCCCGGATTTACAGGTGAAACTCGCCCGACTCCATATCGTCGAGCTGGTCGCCCATGAGGTCGACATTGAATGGCGTGATGATATACGTCGCGCTGGCCACGCGGCGGATCTTGCCGTCCTGCGCGTAGGCGACGCCGGACAGAAAGTCGATCAGCCGGCGGGCGACCGCCGGATCGGTCTTTTCCAGGTTGAGGAGCACGGCGCGGCGATCGCGCAGATGCTCCGCGATCTCGGACGCGGCCTCAAACTGCTTCGGCGCAGCGACCACGACCTTGAGCTGGCCGCCGCCGTTGTTGAGATTGACGACCTTGTCGGCCGCGCGGCTGTCGCCTCTCGGCGCATAGCTCGGCGCGGGGCGCTCCGATTCCGACGGCTCGTCGTGCACGAAGGCGCTCCTTTTCGGTGCGGATGCCGGGCGGCGGGCCGCAGCCGGACGCGCCTGCGCCGGACGGGCCTGTGCCGGGCGTGCCGGCGCGGGCTCTTCCGCGACCGGGATTGCTTCATCCTCATCATCGAAAAACTCGTCGTCGTCATCATACGGACGGGTCATTTTTTTCAGTTCATCCAAAAATCCCATTCGGGACCCCCCTTTACGTGCCGGCGGCTGCCGTGCCGCTGCACTGATCTCTGCGGAGTGTGCCGAGGCGGCGCTCAGTGCCGGG
The DNA here is from genome assembly GCA_000432375.1 of Firmicutes bacterium CAG:103. Taxonomy (GTDB): domain Bacteria; phylum Bacillota; class Clostridia; order Oscillospirales; family Oscillospiraceae; genus CAG-103. Next base: position 4,971 of record HF985718.1, on the reverse strand, counting down.
AATAATCCCGCGCGCCAAAAATCGACGAGCCGACGCGCACCATGTTCGCGCCGGCGGAAATGGCGTCTTCAAAGTCTCCGCTCATACCCATGGACAGAAAGTCCATAAAAACATTATCGTATTTTTTTCTGCCGATGTCAACAAAAAGCTCATGCATTTTCGCAAAATATGCATGATTTCCGTCGGAAGTTTCTGCCACGGGCGGGATCGCCATCAGGCCGCGGACGCGAATATGCGCGCAGCCGGCGGCCGTTTCCAGCAATTCCGGCAGGGCGGCGGGGGTCACGCCGCTCTTGGCGGCCTCGCCGCCGATGTTCACTTCCAGCAGGATGTCCTGCACGATGCCCTGCCCGGCCGCGCGCTTTTCGATCATGGCCAGAAGCTCCGGCGAATCCACCGACTGGATGAGATCGACCTTGCCCACGACCTGCCGGACCTTGTTCGTTTGCAGGTGGCCGATGAAGTGCAGCGGCGCGCCGGTGTAGGCACCCTGGGCGAGCTTTTCGGTCATTTCCTGCACGCGGTTCTCGCCGCAGGCGTCGATCCCGGCGGCGACGGCCTCGCGCACGCGCGCGGCGTCGTTCATCTTCGTTGCGGCCACGAGCGTGATGTCGGCGCCCGTGCGGCCCGTAGTGCGGGCGGCGGCGTCGATGCGCGCGCGGATGGCGGCAATGTTTTCGGCAATGGTGCTCATAGTGGGTGGCGCCTCCTTATTTCACGACCTGCCCGTTGGACAGGCCCTTGCCGGTGACGACGATCTCGTTGCCGGCGCGCAGAGCGTTGCTCTCCGTGCTCTGGGCGACGAGACAGTAGTCGTCGGTCTGATAGATGATCTCGATCGGTTTTTTCTCCAGCTGCGCCGCCGTGACGACGTAGACGAACGCCTGCCCGTCATCGTCCATATGCACGGCCTTGAGCGGGACGCGCAGGCCGGTGTGCTCGCTGTAGACGACGTCGGCCGTCGTCTTGCGCATGGCCAGCGTGTCGGAAAGCGCCGCGTTGCACGCGAACACGACGGCGACCTTGCCGCTGTCGTCCGGCTCGCTCTTGCTCATCACGGTCGCCGAGACGGTGCCGGTGTAATGCTGCGGAAAGTCGAGCGTGGCGCTGCCGTTCAGGTTCAGGCGGTCGGCGTCGGCCTTGTTCATGACGGAGGCGAAGTACCACTTTTTCGCCGTGACGAGCTTGCCGATCGCGTTGGCGGGCGTGGCAGGGGTCGTGCGCTCGAGCGCGTCCACGCCGTCGGGCGTGAGGTTTTCGAGCATGTCCGGCGTGAGCGATTCGTATCCGTCGGTCGTGGACGTGAACAGGCCCGCGGCCGGGGCCGTGATGCTGCCGCGGCCTGCGCCGGCGTTTTCGAGCTGGTGCAGTTCGGCATTGAGCGCATCGAGGTCGCCCTGCGAGACGGTGCCGGTCGCAGAGCCGAAGAGCAGGGAGCTGAGATCCATGCAGAGGTCGTCCAGCTCCGAGGTGCTGCCGGCGGAGACGGCGGCGTTGAGCTGCAGGATGGTGCTGCGCACGTCGCTGTCGCGGTCGGACGCGCCGGAGGCGCTGCCCGCGCGCGAGAGCAGGCTCGAGACGTAGGCGATCTCTTTTTTTAGCTCGCGGGCGCGGCTGGCGCTGTCGAGCGCGGCCTTGGAGTCCACGCCGATGGCGATCTCGCCGCCGCTTGCGACCTCCTTGCCGTCGTCCACGGACAGGGATAGAAATTCCTTGTCCGAGGCGATGACCTGCTCCTCGCGCACGACGATGCCGCTGGCCTGTCCGCTCTCGCTGACGGTCACGAGCACCGCCGGGGCGGTGGCGTAGGATTGCTGCGTCGAGCGAAACAGGTACACGCCCAGATACACGAGCATGGCCGCGAAGAGCACGAACATGGCGATGTTCGTGAAGGTATTCGTTTTCTTCAAATCCGGCCCTCCTTTCGGCGGGGGGCGGCGGGGAGATCAGCCCTGCGGCTCGAGCGAGACCGGCCGCGCCGGGGCGACCGTCGAGATCGCGTGCTTGTAGATCATCTGCTGCCGGCCGTCGGCGTCGATGAGCACGACGAAGCTGTCAAAGCTGCGCACAACGCCGCGCAGCTGAAACCCGTTCATGAGAAACAGGGTCACGGGGATCTTTTCCCGCCGGATGTAGTTGAGGAATGCGTCCTGAAGGTTCTGTGTCTTTTGCATGATCGCCGCTCCTTTGGCCGGAGCGGATACACATTTATTTATCATAGCACAATCTGCCGCTCCGTGAAATAGTGAATTTATACAAATCCGGTCGAAATGGCAGTTTCCTCCGGATTTGTACAGGCCACTATTCTATACCGCGGCCGGATAAGAATTGCGTCGAAAGGCGGCACGCCCGGTCCATGTCCGGCGTTTTTTCGTGCCGGATCCAGAACAGGTCCGGATCGCGCCGCAGCCACGTGAGCTGGCGCTTGGCATAGCGCCGGGAGGCGAGCTGGATGGCGGCGACGGCGTCCTGCGGCGATGCCTCGCCCCGCACGGCGGCGACGGCCTCCTTGTAGCCGATGGCCTGCATGGCCGTGCAGTCGGCCGGGACACCGGCGGCCAGCAGCGCGCGCACCTCGTCGAACAGGCCCTGGCGCACCATGGCGTCCACGCGCCGGTCGATGCGGTCGTAGAGATCCTGCCGGTCGGCGAAATCGAGCGCGATCTTCGCCGCGTCGTACCGCGGCGGCACGGCGCGGGTCTCGGCGTCGTGCTGCGTGATGGTCTTGCCCGTGAGGATGTAGACCTCCATGGCGCGTACGATGCGTTTCTTGTCCGCGGGGTGGAGCCTGGCCGCCCGCTCGGGGTCGACCTTGCGCAGCTCGCCGAGCAGGCCCTCGCCGCCAATCTCGTCATAGCGCTCGCTCAGCTCCTGCCGCAGCGCGGTGTCGGCTGTGCCGTCGGCGAACGTGCGCCCGGCGATGAGCGAGTCGATGTACAGCCCCGTACCGCCGACGACGATCGGCAGTTTTCCCCGCGCGAGAATATCGTCCACGCAGGCGNNNATCGTCCACGCAGGCGGCCGCCTGCGCCGCATAGCGCGAGACGGAGTAATTTTCCGCGGGGTCGGCGATGTCGATCATGTGGTGCGGCACGCCCTGCATCTCTTCCGGCGTGGGCTTGGCCGTGCCGATGTCCATGCCGCGGTAGATCTGCATCGAGTCGGCCGAGACGACCTCGCCGCCCAGGCGCTGCGCGAGCGCCACGCCGAGCGCGGTCTTGCCCGAGGCGGTCGGGCCGGTGATGACGACAAGTTTTGGCTGCATCGTGGCAGTCTCCTTTCCGTGAGGGAGAATTCAAAAAGATTATGTTGAAAAGTATTAGAAATGTGTTAGAATGAAAGCACATTTCCCAGTTTTCAAGAAGGTGAACCCATGAAGATCAAAATTTCTGCCGATAGCACGTGCGATCTTTCGCCGGAGCTGATCGAGCGCTATCACATCGGCATCACGCCGCTGTACATCATCCGCGGCGAGGAGACCCTGCGCGACGGCATCGACGTGCGTCCCGAGGAGCTCTACGAGTACGCAAATGCCACGGGCAAGCTCTGCAAGACCGCGGCGGTGAACGTGTCGGACTATCTGGCGTACTTCGCCGCGTGCCGGGAGGAATATGACGCCGTGATCCACTTCACGATCTCGAGCGACATGTCCGCCTGCTACCAGAACGCCTGCATTGCGGCGCAGGAGTTTACGAACGTCTACCCCGTGGACTCGCGCAACCTCTCGACCGGCATCGGCCACCTGGTGCTCGACGCGGCCGAGATGGCCGAGCAGGGCATGGACGCGGCCGACATCGCATCGGCGCTGGAGAAAAAGCGCGAGAAGCTCGATGTCAGCTTCGTGATCGACACGCTGGAGTATCTCAAGCGCGGCGGCCGCTGCTCGGCGCTCGTGGCCATGAGCGCCAACCTCCTGCACCTCAAGCCGTGCATCGAGGTCAAGGACGGCAAGATGGGCGTCGGCCACAAGTACCGCGGCAAGCTCGAAAAGTGCTACGTGCAATACATCGAGGAGCGGCTCAAGGGCCGCGACGACATCGACTGCCACCGCATCTTCATCACGGACTCCGGCTGTGACGAGGCCACGTGGCGGGAGCTCGAGCGCGTCGTGCGCGCGTGCCAGCCGTTCGAGGAGGTCATCCACACGCGGGCCGGCTGCACGGTGTCGAACCACTGCGGCCCCGGCTGCATGGGCATTTTGTACTATCACAAGTAAACGAAGCTGTACAGGCTGACAGGGAGCGCGTTCCGGCGCTCCCTGCTTCCTTTTTAAACAATGCGCTTGAAGAGCTTGTCCAGCTCCCGGCGCGTGAGCGTCACGGCGACGGGGCGGCCGTGCGGGCAGTATTTCACCTCGCCCGCGCACACCGCGTCCGCCAGACGAAGCAGCTCCTCGGGTTCGGTCTGCCAGCCGGCCTTGATGGCGGCCTTGCACGCCACGGTCTTGAGCACCTCGTCGCGCACGGATTGCGCGTCCATGTGCGCGCCGTGGCGCAGCTGCGCGCAGATCTCCTCGAGCGCGGGCAGTGCGTCCGCCGCGTCGAGCTGCGCGGGCACGCCGCGCAGAATGTAATCATTGCGGCCGAACGGCTCGAGCGTGAAGCCGAGCTCCGCGAGCACGTTGCCGTACTGCTGCAGCACGTCGGCATCGCTCGCGTCCGGCGTGAAGGGCAGCGGCTCGAGCAGCGTCTGCGACGGGATGTCGGCCGGGCTCTGCCGCAGGCGGTCAAAGTTGATGCGCTCGTGCGCCGCGTGCTTGTCGATGAGGATGAGCGTCTCGCCCTTTTCGACGAGGATGTACGTGTGCATCGCCTCGCCGATCAGGCGGGCGGGCGGCTCGGCCGGGGGCGCGGCGCTCTCGAGCGGGGATGGCGTTTCCGCCTCCGGCTCGATGACGGTCTGCACGATCTGCGCGGCCGGCATAGCCGGCTCGGGTGCGGGCGGCGTGCCCGGCACGGGGCGCGCGGGCAC
>HF985717.1:6212-12169 GCA_000432375.1 Firmicutes bacterium CAG:103 | reverse complement strand
GCTCGCGCGTGAGGACTATGCCGCGGCAGAAGCGCGCATCGTTGCAGAACTGCAGGACATCGGCAAGCCGTTTCTCATCCTGCTCAACACGGCCGATCCGGTGGGGGAGGCCGCACAGACATTGGCGGCTCAACTGCGCGAGCAGTACGATGCCGCCTGCCTGCCGGTCAACTGTCTGGAGCTGACGGAGCAGGATATTCTAGAGATCCTTCGCTCGGTATTGTATGAATTCCCGGTCACAGAGGCTTGCTTCCGTATGCCGGAGTGGATGGACGTCCTGCCGCCCGAAAATGAGACAAAGCAGCAGCTCTATGCACTGCTGCGCGAACAGATGCCGTCACTGCACCGCCTGCGTGACGCACGGCGCGCGGCGCAAGTGCTCGCAGACAGCGAGCTGCTGGAAGCGGCAGACGTGGAAAACGTCTCCGTGGACACCGGGGCCGTTTGTTACGTGCTCACATTTCCGCGCGCGCTGTACTACAGCATCATCAGCGAACAGGCAGGCGTTTCCCTGCGCAGTGATGGGGAGCTCATCTCGTTTCTGGCGGAAATGGGGCGTATCCAGGCTGACTATCAGCACATCCGCGGCGCACTGGAGGATGTGCGCAGCAAGGGCTACGGGGTCGTCATGCCGTCGGCCGGTGATCTGCAGCTGGCAGAGCCGGAGATTGTCCGCAAAGGCGGGCGCTACGGCGTCCGGCTCAAGGCCAGCGCAAAAGCCATTCACATGTTCCAGACTACGATCGAGACAGAGGTCTCGCCGGAGATCGGCGGAGAGAACGCATCGAGCGAGATCCTCGGCTTCCTGCTGCAGGGCTTTGACGGGGATGTCGAGCAGCTCTGGCAGTCCAACATTTTCGGGAAACCGATCTATACGATCGCACGCGAGGGCGTGGAGGAGAAACTCAGCTGCCTGCCGACCAAAGCGGTCGGAAAGCTCCAGGAAACTTTGCAGCGTGTGGTCAATGAGGGCAGCGGAACACTGATCTGCATCATCCTGTGAGGAAAACGCTCCGGCGCCGCCGGGGCGTTTTTTCTCAATCCGGCAAAAATGGCGTGGATTCCGGTTGGCGTTTTGTGTAAGGTTTGCGTTGTTTTCTTCACAATGCTGTGATAAACTATGGGCAAGAATTCTAAAGAAAACGAGGGATGTTTATGAAGGCACTTTCCAAAATTGCTGCCGGCGTGAGCCCGTCTGCGACGCTGGCCGTCAGCGCGCTGGCCAAGAAGATGAAAGCAGAAGGCAAAGACGTCATCGGCTTTGGCGCCGGTGAACCCGATTTTGCCACGCCCGACCGCATCAGCTATGCCGGTGTGCGCGCGATCTGCGACGGAAAGACGCGCTACACCCCGGCGGCCGGCATGATCGAGCTGCGTCAGGCGATCTGTGACCGCGCCAAGGCGGATTACGGTCTGGAATACGAGCCCACGCAGGCAGTTGTCGCCAGCGGTGCCAAGCATATGGTCTACATTGCGCTGGCCGCTCTGGTCGACCCGGGCGACGAAGTCATCGTCCCGGCCCCGTACTGGGTCAGCTATTATGAGATGGTGCGCCTGTTCGGCGGTGTGCCTGTGGTCGTCAATGTCAGTGAGGAGCAGGGCTTCCAGCTCACGCCGGAGCAGCTCGAGCACGCCATCACGGACAAGACGAAGGCCATCATTCTCAATAACCCCTCCAACCCGACCGGCGCTGTCTATCCGAAAGAGGCGCTCAAGGCTGTCGCCGATGTCTGCGTCAAGCATGACCTGTATATCATCTCAGATGAGATCTATGATAAGCTCGTCTATGACGGCGTGCCGTTCACCAGCGTCGCCGCGCTCAGTGACGAGGTCAAGGCACACACGATCCTCATCAACGGCGTCTCCAAGACCTATGCCATGACCGGCTGGCGTATCGGCTATTCTCTGTCTCCGGCGCTGGTGGCCAAGGCTATGACCAATTACCTCAGCCACTCGACCGGTGCACCGGGCACGATGTGCCAGTGTGCGGCCATCGAGGCGCTCTCCGGCCCGCAGGACGAGGCGGAGCAGATGCGCCGGGTGTTTGAGCAGCGCCGCGACCTGATCGTGCGCCGCATCAACGCCATGCCCGGTGTCAGCTGCCTGAAGCCGAGCGGCGCGTTCTACGTCATGATGAATCTCGAGCAGATCCTCGGCAAGCAGATCGACGGTCAGGTCATCGGCAGCGGTGATGATTTTGCAAAGCTGCTGCTGGAAAAGAGCCTGGTCGCGGTCGTGCCGGGCAGCGGCTTCGGCGCACCGAATTTTGTGCGCCTGAGCTATGCGATCTCGACGGAAAATATCGAGACCGGCATGGATCGTCTGGAAGGCTTCCTGAAGCAGCTTCAGTAACTCAATATTGAGAGGCGCGCGGTTCGACCGCGCGCTTCTTTTTCTGTGCTTTGGTTGACGCGCCGGGCACAAAATGGTATCCTGAGAGCATGTCATAAGCGTCCGTTCCCGCCGCATACCATAGCAAGAGGGGGGAGCGCCGTGACAAAGTTACTCTATCAGCGGATCCTGGTTGTGCTGCTGGCGTTGATCGTGGTGTTCGGCGGCTGGTTTGCCGCCGACTGGCAGCTCCGGCGCGCGGAAGCGGCCGCAAACTGGACCGATCCAAAGCAGGTCCTGATCCTTGACGCCGGTCACGGCGGGGAGGACGGCGGGGCAGTGGCACCAAATGGGACGGTCGAGGCGGATATTAACCTGCAGATCGCGCTGCGCGCACGCGCGATCGCGGAGATGACCGGCATTGAAGTCGTCATGACACGCGACAGCCCGGACATTGCATATCCGGACAATGCCACCACGATCGGCGAGCGAAAGAAAGCCGACCAGCACCAGCGCGCAGAGCTGATCCGAAAAACGGATAACGCCGTGCTCATCAGCATCCACCAGAACTGCTATCCGGATTGCAAACCGTCAGGCGCGCAGGTACTGTATGCGGCGAGCGACGGCAGCGAAGCGCTCGGCACACAGATCCATGACAATCTCGTTGCGTATCTTGACCCGCAAAACCGGCGCGTCGCGGCGCCGATCTCGGAGAAGATCTACCTGATGCGGGAAGTGAAATGTCCCGCAGTGCTGGTCGAGTGCGGCTTTTTATCCAATGAATCCGAGTGTACAAAGCTCAAGGACGGCGGCTACCAGACCAAACTGGCGGCCGTGATCATCGCGTCCTACTTACAATACCGGCAGTCTCTGCCGCAAACAGGAATGGTTACATGAAAGCAAAATCGAGTACAAAAACCGTTTTTTATTGCTCCGAATGCGGCAATGAGACGGCAAAATGGATGGGGCAGTGCCCGGCATGCGGCGCATGGAACACGCTGGTCGAGGCGCCGAAAGAACCCAAAATGTCTCTCGGCACGCGCGCAAAACGTATCGCACAGCCAAAACTGATCTCGGAACTGGACGCCGAGGAAGAACTGCGATTTTCCACCGGGATCGGGGAATTTGACCGCGTGCTCGGCGGCGGCGCCGTGCGCGGCTCGCTGGTTCTGGTCGGCGGCGCGCCCGGCATTGGTAAATCCACGCTGCTGCTGCAGCTCTGCGGCCGCATCAGCGAGCAGGAAACGATCCTTTACGTCTCTGGCGAAGAGAGCCAGCGCCAGCTGAAAATGCGCGCGCAGCGCCTCGGCGTTGATCACGGCAGCATCTATGTGCTGGCGGAAACGGACCTGAACACCGTTCTCGCCACGATCGACGACCTGCAGCCGACCGTCCTGATCGTAGATTCCATTCAGACTATGTACGATGCCGAGACGGCCTCGACGCCCGGCAGCATCAGTCAGGTGCGCGAGTGCACGATGCGCATCATGCGCTCGGCCAAAGACAGCGGTTATACGGCATTCGTTGTCGGCCACATCAACAAGGAGGGCAGCATCGCCGGCCCGAAGGTGCTCGAGCACATGGTCGACTGCGTGCTGTACTTCGAGGGCGATCAGAGTATGTCGTACCGCATTTTGCGCGCGGCAAAAAACAGATTCGGGTCAACCAACGAGATCGGCGTCTTCGAAATGGAAGATTCCGGGCTTCGAGAGGTAACAAACCCATCGGAAATGTTACTGTCCGGACGTCCGACCAACACGCCGGGCACCTGCGTCGTCGGCGTCATGGAGGGGTCGCGCACGGTGCTGGCCGAGGTGCAGGCTCTAGTCACGCCGTCGGGCTACAGCGGCGCGCGCCGGAACGCCAACGGCATCGACTATAACCGCGCCATGCTGCTGCTGGCCGTGCTGGAAAAGCGTGCCGGTTTTTCGCTGTCGAGCTGCGATGCGTACATCAACGTCGTCGGCGGTCTGCGGCTGGACGAGCCGGCCACGGATCTGGCGGTCATTCTGGCAATCGCATCGAGCTATAAGGATCTGCCGGTCGGCAGTGATCTGGCCGCCGTCGGTGAGGTCGGCCTGTCCGGCGAGATCCGCTCCGTGAGCCATTTGAATCAGCGCCTGTCGGAGATCGCACGGCTGGGATTCCGGCGCTGCATCATCCCGGCGCACGTGCGCGATGATGTGCAGAAGCAAAACGGCCTGCAGACGATCCCGGTCAAAAACATCCGGGAAGCGCTCAAGGCTGTGTTCGGTGCGTAGATCTTTCGATTTCAGCTGCGAGAAAGCGCACGATGAAAAAATGAGAAAATAGCGCAGAAAACAGCCGAAAAACGCTTATCGTGCTTTTCGGCTGTTTTCTCCTCCTCTGAATTCGGCAAAATTTTTATTTTGCCGAATTATTTGTGGATTTCGTCAATAGACACTGCCCCATACTTCTGATATGCTCTTATTAGAATTTGAGGTGTTGGCTATGGATTATTCAGATGCGCCGCAGGTGCTGCGCGACTTTTTGATTTATCACGAAACGATCTGCGGGCATTCCAAGGCGACGGTCGACCAGTATTATCTCGACCTGCGGATGTTTCTGCGATTTTTGAAGCTCGACCGCGGGCTCGCGCCGCGCACGGCGGAATTGGACGAGATCTCCATTGCGGATGTGGATATTTCCTTCCTGCGTGCCGTAACGCTCACGGAGGTTTACAGTTTTCTGGCCTATCTGTCGCGCGACCGCGTCAGGCAGCCGAATGCGCACGAGCCGGAATACGGCTTGAGCGCCAGCTCGCGTGCGCGCAAGATCGCCGCGATCCGCAGCTTCTTCAAATACCTGACCGTGAAAGCGAAGCTGCTGGAGGAAAACCCGGTGCAGGATCTCGACTCCCCGAAGATACCAAAAACCCTCCCCCACTATCTCACACTGGAAGAAAGCAAGCGGCTGCTGTCCGTTGTGGATGGGAAAAACAAGGAGCGCGATTATTGCATTCTGTGTATTTTTCTCAACTGCGGTCTGCGTATCTCGGAACTGGTCGGTTTGAACCTGCAGGATGACCACGGCGACAGCCTGCGCATCCTCGGCAAAGGCAGCAAAGAGCGTGTTGTCTACCTCAACGACGCCTGCCGCGAGGCGCTCGATCGCTATCTGGCTGTGCGCAGCGAAATCGCGCCGCCGCGCACGACGGCCATGTTTCTCTCCAACCGGCGCACGCGCATCAGCTGCGATTCCGTACAGGTCATGGTTAAGAAAAACCTGACCCGCGCGGGACTGGACGCCAGCCAGTATTCCACGCATAAACTGCGGCATACCGCCGCTACACTGATGCTGCAAAACGGCGTGGATGTGCGCACGCTGCAGGAGGTGCTCGGCCATGAGCACCTGAACACCACGCAGATCTACACCCACGTAGACAACGATCAGCTGCGCACGGCTGCAGCGGCAAATCCGCTGGGAGAATTCTCTCCTGACGAGAAAATAGCGAAAAAAATCTCCGATCCCTGAAAACAGGGATCGGAGATTTTGCTTGCTTATTTGGATTTGACCTTCGGCAGGTAATCGCGGACGCGATGATGCGGCTTATCGAAGCCGAACGCACGGATCGCCATCAGCAGCGTGCCGAGCGCGGCAGCGCC
>HF985717.1:0-6198 GCA_000432375.1 Firmicutes bacterium CAG:103 | reverse complement strand
GCAGCGCCGTCCAAAACGGCGGCGAACCACAGCGTACAATAGCCGAGCTCTGCCATCACCAGCAGCAGGACCTTCACAACCACGCCGATCGCCAGATGCTCGCGGCAGATGCCCTCGACCCAGCCGGCCGTCTCGATCGCCTCCGGCAACAGGTACGGATCCTGGCTCGTGAGCAGGATATCGGCGTCAAACCGCTCGTCGCTCTCCTCCGGGATCACGCAGGCGTCCAGATCTGCCGATGAGTGCTCCGGATGCGCCGTGCAGCGGCGGTCATAATACAGCAGCAGTTCCCCGTCGCTCAGGTTCTCCACCTGCTGCGACAGGATCTGTTCCTTTTCCGCCCCGCTGCGCTTGCAATAGAGGTGATCCGCCTTGAGCTCCTTTGCATTCTCTGCAACGGAGTCGTTGCTGGCATTGCTGAAGAGCGTGATCGTGTGCACGCCCAGCGCACGCAGCTCTTTGAGCGCGGGCTTCGTGTCCGACTGCACAACTTCCTGCAGCAGGATCTTGCCTGCATACTGCTCACCAACGGATACATAGACCACATAGCCGTCTGTCAGGTCTGCATCCGGGATGTCCACACCCTTGAGGATCATCAGCTCACGCGTGCCGACGCAAACGCGGGTCGATTCAATGTAAACCTCCACGCCGCTTTCGGGAATATCCACCGCGCGGGAGAGATACTGCGTGAGAATGGGGCCGCTGTAGGCAGCGCAGATCGCGCGCGCCGTGCGGCTGTTCGAGCAGGACTCCGCATTGGCCGCCAGCTGCAGCAGGGCCTCCGGCGTCAGCTGACTGGATTTCACGCTGATCACCTTCGGAAGCTGGCTGTCCCCTTCCCCTTCATCGACTGCAACCGCACGCACGGCGTTGAGCGCGCGCATGCTGCGGCAGCTGCGAAACAGCACGTCGCAGCGGTATGCACCGTTGACGGCACTGTACCACACCAGCGGCACAGAAATCAGCAGCGCGCACGGGGTGGAAAGAAAGAGGACGATCATGGCGGCATGAATTGCCCGGGAAACCGTTGCGACCTTGAGCACGATCTCCAGCACGGCCACCAGCACCGCAATGCACAGACCGGCCGGTGCAAGATAGCCAATCCACTTCGGGGCGGCGAATTCAGCCGGAGAATGGATCTCCCCGCCGACGGCGGCTTCCAGCGTTTTCTGCGCATGCACCGTAACGACCGCGATCAGGATCGACACGACCCGGTACACGAGCAGGAAAACGGCGGCATCCACCGGCTGCCCGACCGCCATCGTACCGATCACGCACACGATCACGATCACCGCGGGCCGGAACACCTGCCGGTCCAGAATGCAGGCGATCGCAGATGCAAGGTAGTCATACCCGGCGGCGAGCGCGGACAAAGCCAAAAGGATATACTGCACCACCGTGTTGTGCACCAGTGCGCCGATGACGCACAGGATCAGCGCCGCAGCAAGACGCACGATCAGCACAAGATCCAGTCCCGTTTCCGGAAACAGGCGCAGTGTTTTCCAATCATAATCCGGCCGGTCGGCAGCAAAACAGCTTGCAGACAGCCGCATCAGAAGTTCCTGAAAATTCATGGGAGTTCCCCCTGTTCAGACTGAGCCGTATGCAGACAGCAGCTCAGGCTTTTCCGTCGCAGCCGAGCACATCGACGATCTTGTGCTTGACAAGCTGCTTGATGTTTTCCCGCGCGGGGCCGAGGTACTTTCTCGGGTCAAACTCTGCCGGGTGCTCGGCAAGATACTTGCGGATCGTGCCGGTCATGGCCAGACGCAGGTCAGAGTCAATATTGATCTTGCACACGGCCAGGCGCGCTGCCTGACGCAGCTGATCCTCCGGCACACCGATCGCACCGGGCATAGCGCCGCCGAACTCGTTGATCATCTGTACGTATTCCTGCGGCACGGACGACGAGCCGTGCAGCACGATCGGGAAGCCGGGCAGCCGCTCGGAGACTTCCTCAAGAATATCGAAACGGAGCTGCGGCTTCGTGCCGGGCTTGAATTTGTAAGCGCCGTGGCTCGTGCCGATGGCGATCGCAAGCGAATCGCAGCCGGTGCGCTCGACGAATTCCTGCACATCCTCCGGGCGCGTATAGGACGAATCCTCGGCCTTGACCTTGACATCGTCCTCAATGCCGGCCAGCGTGCCGAGCTCTGCCTCCACGACGGCGCCGTGTGCGTGCGCGTATTCCACGACCTGGCGCGTCAGCGCGACATTTTCCTCAAACGGCTTGGAGGAAGCGTCGATCATGACAGAAGAAAAGCCGTCATCGACACAGGCCTTGCACAGCTCAAACGAGTCCCCGTGGTCCAGATGGAGACAGATCGGCAGGCCGGTTTCGATCACGGCGGCTTCCACCAGCTTGACCAGGTACGTACGGTTGGCATACTTGCGCGCGCCGGAAGATACCTGCAGGATCACCGGCGCGTTGCACTCCTTGGCAGCCTCCGTGATGCCCTGAATGATCTCCATATTGTTCACGTTGAAGGCGCCAATGGCATAGCCGCCTGCATACGCTTTTGCAAACATTTCCTGAGAAGTTACAATCGACATTGACAAGTCAACTCACTTTCATATAATATATAGAATGTCAATATGATGCAAAATAGATTATCGATTCAATTTATTTTACACATGTTTTTAGATAATATCAATAGTGGAATTCAATGTTTCAGTAAAATCTATCAATTCTTTGAATTTATGGAGGTACGTTATGTCCGGTGAATTGAAAGGCGCGTGTATCTTTGGGCAGTCCGGCGGGCCGACTGCTGTCATCAATGCCAGCGCCTACGGAGTGCTCAAGACTGCGTTGGAATCCGATGCCATTACCAACGTTTACGGTGCGGCCCATGGCATCCGCGGCGTTCTGGATGACCGCCTGTATGATATCGCTCAGGAGGATCCGGACGAGCTCCGCCTGCTTCTGCACACGCCGTCGTCGGAGCTGGGCTCCTGCCGCTACAAAATGGCGGATCCGGATACGGACGATACGGATTACCGGCGGATTCTGGAGATTTTCCGGAAATACAACGTGCGCTACTTCTTCTATAACGGCGGCAACGACTCCATGGACACCTGCAACAAGATCAGCCGTTACATGCAGGCGCACGATTGGGACTGCCGTGTGATGGGCGTGCCTAAGACCATTGACAACGACCTCTTCGGCACCGATCACTGCCCCGGCTTCGCCAGCGCCGCCAAGTACATAGCGACCTCCTGCATGGAAGTGTCCAAGGACTGCCGTGTATATGACACCGGCACGATCACGGTCGTGGAGATCATGGGCCGCCACGCCGGGTGGCTGGCCGGCAGCGCCGCGCTGGCATCGGCCTGCGGCTCCGGGCCGGATCTGATCTATCTGCCGGAAGTCGATTTTGACATGGAGCAGTTCCTTGCGGATGTGCACCGCATCTACGAGGAGAAAAATAACGTTCTCATCGCTGTTTCCGAGGGCATCCACTACGCGGACGGCTCATTCGTTTCCGAGGCCAAGGCCTCCGCGACCGACGGCTTCGGCCATGCGCAGCTCGGCGGTCTGGCGGCGCGTCTGGCGCAGGTGATCAAGGAGCACGAACATGCGAAAGTGCGCGGCATTGAGCTGTCGCTGCTGCAGCGCGCGGGCGCGCATCTCGCCTCTCAGACGGATATCGACGAAGCGTTTGCCGCCGGTAAGATGGCTGTCGAGGCGGCGCTCTCCGGCGAGACCGGCAAGATGGTCGCGTTTGAGCGCGTCATGGCAGACGGTCAGTATGCCTGCCGCATGAAGCTCATTCCGCTCTCCGATGTCGCAAACTATGAAAAGAAAGTCCCGGTGGAATGGATCGTGCCGGAGGGCAACAACGTCACGCAGGACTTTATCGACTATGCCCTGCCGCTCATTCAGGGCGTGCCGGAGATTCCGCTGGAAAATGGCCTTCCCCGCTATGCACGGCTGAAAAAGGTGCTTGCAGAATAAACGAAACGCAGAGTCGGCGGAAAATCGCCGACTCTGTTTATTTGTGCTGTTCAAGCGCGGGAAAATATGATAAACTAATTTATTATCTATTGTTACGAAGGAGTTTCCAAAATGATCACTGTTGATGACCTCTCGCTGCAGTACAGCGGAGCCCCGCTGTTTTCCAAGGTGAACCTGCAGTTTACCCCCGGCAACTGCTATGGCATCATCGGCGCCAACGGCGCCGGCAAATCCACGTTCCTGAAGATCCTCTCCGGTCAGCTCGAGCCGAGCACCGGCAGCGTCTATATTGACCCCAAGGCCAGAATGTCCGTCCTCAAGCAGGATCAGACGATGTACGATGCCTATACCGTCATGGACACGGTCATCATGGGCAACCAGCGTCTGTATGACTGTGGCAAGGAGAAGGACGCCATCTACGCCAAGGACGAGATGACGGACGAGGACGGCATCCGCGCCTCCGAGCTCGAGGAGGAGTTTGCCGATCTCGGCGGCTGGGAGGCGGAGTCGGATGCATCCCGCATCCTGCAGGGGCTCGGCGTCGCGCCGGAGCATCACGAGACGATGATGTCCGACATGGATCCGCGCCTGAAGGTGAAAGTCCTGCTGGCGCAGGCGCTCTTCGGCCACCCGGACATTATCCTGCTCGACGAGCCGACGAACAACCTCGACCTTGCGAGCGTCGTCTGGCTGGAAGATTTCCTGATGGATTACGACGGCACGGTGCTCGTCGTGTCGCATGACCGCTATTTCCTCAATAACGTCTGTACGCACATCGTCGATATCGACTACGGCAAGATCAAAATGTACGTCGGCAACTACGACTTCTGGTACGAATCCAGCCAGCTCATGCAGAAGCTCGTCAAGGATCAGAACAAGCGCGCCGAGCAGAAGATCCAGGAGCTGCAGACCTTTATCGCCCGCTTCTCCGCCAACAAGTCCAAGTCCCGGCAGGCCACATCCCGCCGCAAGCTGCTCGAAAAGATTTCCGTTGAGGACATGCCCGCCTCCAGCCGCCGCTATCCGTGGGTCGGCTTCAAGGCCGAGCGTGAGCCCGGCAAGGATCGCCTGTTCGTGACGGATATCAGCAAGACCGTCGACGGCGAAAAGCTGCTCAACCACGTGAGCTTCATCGTCGGCAAGGAGGACAAGATCGCCATTCTCGGAAAGAACGAGCTCGCCGTGACGATGCTCTTCAAGATCCTCATGGGCGATGAAGAGCCGGACGAGGGCACAGTCAAGTGGGGCGTCTCGACCACGCAGGCCTACTTCCCCAAGGATCACAACAGCTATTTTGAAAACTGCGACTATGACCTTATCGACTGGATGCGCCAGTTCTCCACCGATAAGCGCGAGAGCTACCTGCGCACGTTCCTCGGCCGGATGTTGTTTTCCGGCGATGATGTCTATAAGCAGGTCAAGGTTTTGTCCGGCGGCGAGAAAGTGCGCTGCATGATCTCGAAGATGATGCTCTCGGGGGCCAACTTCCTCGTGTTCGACCAGCCGACGAACCATCTCGATCTAGAGAGTATCGCGGCGCTCAACAACGGCATGGCCGCCTTCCCCTACAATATCATCTTCACGAGCCACGACCACCAGCTCACGCAGACGGTCGCCAACCGCATCATTGAGATCACGCCCGACGGCATCATCGACCGCCGCTGCACGTACGACGAGTATATGCACATCGCGGGTCAGGAAGCGGAATAAATCATGGAGCAGCTTGCAAAAAACCAACTGCACACCGCCGAGATCACGGGCTACACGTCCGACGGTGCAGGTGTGTGCCACATTGCCGGCCGCGCCGTGTTCGTGAAAGGCGCGCTCGCCGGCGAGACGTGGCAGGTCCGTATCCTGAAGGTGACGGCAAATGCCGTCTATGGCAAGGCAGAGCAGTGCCTGTCCCCTGCCCCGGCGCGCACGCAGCCGCCCTGCCCGGTTTACCGCACCTGCGGCGGCTGCAGCCTGCAGCATATGGACTACGACGAGCAGCTGCGCATGAAGCTCCAGCGCGTCAACGATGCGCTCACGCGCATCGGCGGCGTTTCGACGCCGGTACAGGACATCATCGGCATGGAATATCCGCTCTGTTACCGGAACAAGGCGATCTACGCCGTCGGCACGAAAGACGGCCGCGTGGTCAAGGGCTTTTACCGCGCGTCCAGCCATGACATCACGCCCGTGGAGCAGTGCCTGCTCCAGCTCCCGCTCGCGGACAAGGCGGCGCAGGCGGTCTGCGACTG
>HF985716.1:7687-17183 GCA_000432375.1 Firmicutes bacterium CAG:103 | reverse complement strand
GGCGGCGTGTACGGCGGAGAAAATACCTTTCGGCTCGCAAACGTGCGCGCTTGCGCGTGCGCTGCAGCGAGCCGCGATCTTTTCAAACGAGAGCCCAACGCAGTGGGTCTCGTTTGAGCGTGTCAAAACTCTGTTTGACACGCAAAAACGCCCGCACGGTGTGCGGGCGTTTTCGGCTTGGCAATTTTCGCAAAAGGCTTCAGGAGGCCCTGGTCTTATCCGGGACGATCTTGTGCGCGATCAGGCACAGGAGCATCGTGCCAGCCATGTCGGGCAGGGTGTTGCCGACCGGGATGTCCACGGTCATGAGCACGCGGTAGAGCCCGAAGCCCAGCACCCAGACGACGGCGTTGCATACATCGAGCCTGCCGCTCGCGCCGCCGCGTCGGAGCAGGAAGAAGTCCGTGATCTGGATGGCGATCATCGGCGCGAACACCGAGCCGATCAGGTACAGGAAGTTCGTGATGTCGTCCATCGGGAAGCAGATGGCGCAGACCGTGCCGATGACGGTCACGATGAGCGCGGCGTACTTGCCGTTGATCTTCTTCGACAGGGACTCGGCGGAGATGCCGGCGCTGTACGCATCGAGGAACGTCGTCGTGACGGTCGAGAGGATGAGGATGAGCAGCGCGGCCACGCCAAGGCCGGCCTTGACCATGATGAGCGCAATGTCGCCCTCGCCGGTGAAGATGGCGGCGCCCATGCCGATGACGTACATCCAGCAGCTCACAACGCCGTAGGTCAGCGTGCTCGAGAGCGTGGCGGCAAAGGGCTTTTCGGCCTCGCGCGTGTAGTCGGAGATGAGCGGCAGCCACGACAGCGGCATGGCCACGGCCAGCTCGACCGCCGCACCGAAGCTCAGGCTGTCGTCCGGCGCCGTGACGGGCGTGCCGCCGCGGAACACCACCACGCACAGCACGATCGAGAGGATGAACAGCGCCGCCATGGCGATCTTGTTGATCCAGCCGAGGTTCTTGATGCCGACGGCGATCCACACCACGATGAGCCCGCCGATGACGAGACACCACACCCACTTGCCGATGCCGAGCACGGTGTTCGTGGCCAGTGCGCCGTCATAGATCATGATGGCCGTCCAGCCGACGAGCTGCAGCACGTTGAGCGCGGCGAAAAACAGGCAGCCGATGCGGCCGAAGCTCAGCTCGACCGTGCCCATGGCGCTGCGGCCGGTGCGGCCGCCGATGAGGCCCGCGAAGAAGAACATCGCACAGCCGATGACATGGCCGACGAGGATGGCGAGCAGGCCCTTCGTGAAGCCGAGGGGCGCAAAGTACGTGCCCGTGAGGATCTCCGCGATGGACACGGCCGCGCCGAACCAGATGAGGCTGTTCTGGAAGCTGGAGGTCTTTTTCATGCTTGGGCCTCCTGCCGGTATTCCGGCTTCAGGTCGAACGCATGGTCCATCGGGCCGGAGCCCGCGCCGAGGTCGAGCATGGCGGCCAGCGCGCCGGAGAGATAGTCCTTCGCGCGGCGGACGGCCGTGTCGAGATCAAAGCCCTTGGCAAGGTTGGCCGCGATGGCGCTCGAGAGCGTGCAGCCGGTGCCGTGGGTGTTGGGGTTGTCGATGCGCTTGCCGTTGAACCACTCGTAGCCGCCGTCGCGGTACAGGAGGTCATTGGCGTCGTTGAGCCGGTGTCCGCCCTTGCACAGGACGGCGCAGCCGTAGCGCTCGCTGATGGCTTTTCCGGCGGCGATCATGTCGTCGGGGGAGGCGATGGTCAGGCTCGAGAGCACTTCCGCCTCCGGGATATTGGGCGTGAGCACGGTGGCAAGCGGCAGCAGCCGCGCCTCGAGCGTGGCGATGGCGTCCTCGGAGATGAGCCGCGCGCCGCTCGTGGCGACCATCACGGGGTCGACGACGATGTTTTGTGCCGCGTAGTGCTGCAGCCGCTCGGCGATGACCTCAATGAGGCCGGAGGACGCGACCATGCCGATCTTCACCGCGTCAGGCCGGATGTCGGTAAAGACGCTGTCGATCTGCTGGCCGAGAAATGCCGGAGTTACTTCAAAAATACCCTGTACGCCGGTCGTGTTCTGGGCGGTCAGCGCCGTGATCGCACTCATGGCAAATACGCCATTCATGGTCATGGCTTTCAGATCGGCCTGAATACCGGCGCCTCCGCTGGAATCGCTTCCGGCGATCGTTAATGCTGTTTTCATATTCTGTCTCCTTTTCAGCATCAATTTTGTTGAGCGACGGAAAGTGGTGCCCCCAATCCGCCGCTGTTTGTATGTTTGTCTGCGCCCGCGCGCAGGGAGTTACAGGTCCAGCGCCGTGCGCACGGCGGCTTTGAGCGCGCGCGTGGCGGCGGGAATGTCCGGCTGCGCGAAGATCGCACTCACGACGGCGACGCCGACAATGCCGCTGCCGGAAAGCCGGGCGACATTGTCCTTCGTGATGCCGCCGATGGCGATGACCGGGATGGACACGGCCGCGCAGATGTCGCGCAGGGTGTCATAGCTCACGGCGTTGGCGTCGGTCTTTGTCCCGGTCGGGAACACGGCGCCCACGCCGAGATAGTCCGCGCCCTCGCGCTCGGCCAGCAGCGCCTCGTCCACCGTCTGGGCCGACACGCCGAGAATCTTGTCCGGGCCGATGAGCGCGCGCACCTTGCCGGCCGCCATGTCGCTCTGGCCGACGTGCACGCCGTCGGCGTCCGTGGCCACGGCGAGCGCTACGTTGTCATCGAGCACGAACGGCACGCCGTACTGCCGGCACAGCGCCTTGAGCGCGATGGCTTCTTCTTTGAAATGCGCCTCGTCGAGTTCCTTCTCGCGCAGCTGCAAAAACGTTGCGCCGCCCTGCAGCGCCTGCTCGGCCTGTTCATAGAGCGTCTGGCCGTGCAGCCACGAGCGGTCGGTCACGGCGTAGAGCAGCAGAGATGCGTTATCGCAGTTCATACTTGGCTCCCTTCTCCAGCGCGTCGCCGGTCATGTTGAAGATCGCATCAATGATGCGGTTGCGGTAGGTGCTGTTGCCGTCGCCGGGCTGCATGTTGGCCCAGCCGATCTCGCCTGCGAGCCCCATCATGCACACGGCGGCCGCCGCGGCGGCGAGCTTGTGGTCGGGATTGGCGACCAGGAACGCCGTCATCAGCGCCGAGAGCTGGCAGCCCGTGCCGGTGATGCGGCTCATCTCCGCGCGGCCGTTGCGGATGCACCAGCAGCGCTCGCCGTCGCTCACGAGGTCGATCGCGCCGGTCACGGCGACGATGCAGCCGGCCCGCTGCGCGAAAGTCTTGACGAGCTGCACGCCGTCGTCGAGATTCGCCTCCGTCACGGCGTCGACCGCGTCGGCGTCCACGCCCTTGGTGCTGCCGCTGCCGGTGCAGAGTGTCTTGATCTCGGAGATGTTGCCGCGCACGGCGTCAAAGCGCACCTCCTGCATGAGACGGTTGGCCGTGTCGGTGCGCAGGCGGCTCGCGCCCGCGCCCACGGGGTCGAGCAGGACGATGTGGCCCAGCTCGTTTGCCTTCTTCCCGGCGAGGAACATCGACGGGATGGTGTTTTTGTTGAGCGTGCCGATGTTGATGTTCAGCCCGCCGCAGATGCTCGTGATGTCCTCGACATCGTCGGCATCGTCGGACATGATCGGCGAGCCGCCGGCCGCCAGCAGAACGTTTGCCACGTCGTTGACGGTGACGTAATTGGTGATGTTGTGCACGAGCGGCGTTTTCGCGCGCACGTTCTCGAGCATGGTCTTGAGCACTTGTTGCATAAATCATGACTCCTTTCCCGGAAGATCTGCACGAAAAAACAGCGGCGCCCGTAAAGAGTGCTGCTGTTGCGGTCCGGCAGTATGAATCCCTACGTTGGCATTGTCCAAATCAGGTATGCGGGTCTAAGCGGATGCTTACTCTCAGCCGAGCGGCTCCCCGTGTTTGTTCACTTCATGATAGGACGAAACCGCCGGCTTGTCAAGGCAGGAATGTAAAATCTTCACCGCTTTGCGGCACGGGAACTTTACATGGCTGCGGTTTTCGACTTTACACGCGCTGTGTAAAACAGAAACGTGAGCTTGTAAGAGCCAAAATCTTGAATGTTACAGGAGGAAAAGATGAACCATTCCAAACGCATCGGGTCCCGCCTGCAGCCGCCCGCGCTTTTTCGCATTTGCTGCTGTATTTTGGTTGCAATCGGGTCTCTGGCATGATACAGTTAAAATGCCGTGTTACAACTGCTTTTACACAAGGGCGGCTGCAGATTTTACACGGTGAGGAAGGAATACAGTTGTGCGGCAGGGGGCCGTGCAATGTTGTAGGAATCTAAAAAACAGGAGGAAGAAATGAAAACCAGAATGCACAATGGAAGCAGACTGCTGTCGCTGCTGCTGGCGGTAGTCCTTGTCTTCACACTGACGGTTCCGGCGCTTGCGGCGGACAAGCCGCAGGACATGAACCTGAGGATCGCCGTCATGTCCGACCTGCATTATCTCTCGCCGGATATGATTGCAGGCACGGCGGACTTTGAGCATGCGCTCAACAGCGACCGCAAGCTGCTCAAGGAGAGCTCCGCAATCCTGTACGAAAAGTTTGAGCAAGTCCGCGCGGACAAGCCCGACATCCTTCTCGTGTCCGGCGACCTGACCAAGGACGGCGAGCAGGAGTGCCACGCGGCGCTGGCAAAGCAGCTGCAGCAGCTGCAGCAGGATATTCCGGGGCTGAAGATCTATGTCATCAACGGCAACCATGACATCCGCAATTACAATGCCAAGAACTTCAACACCCCCGACGGTAAGGCCGTGCCCGCCACGCGCACGCACCCGGAGGACTTCAAGCGTATCTACGACTTTGTCTACTCCGATCCGACCGTCATCGCGACCTTCACCCCGGCCGCGGGCAATGAGGCCGGTAGCCTGTCCTATGTTGCGCGACCGGTCGAGGGGCTGACCATTATTGCCATGGACACCTGCCGCTACAGCAAGGAGAACACCTCCAACGGCACGGATGAGCATGAGACGAGCGGCGCCATCAGCGCCGATCTGGAAAAATGGGTCATCGAGCAGACTGCCGCCGCCAAGGCACGCGGCGACCTTGTCATCGGTCTGGAGCACCACGGTCTGGTGCCGCACTTCGATGTCGAGCCTACCATCCTGCCCATGTACCTCGTCAACGGCTATGAGCGTATCGCGCAGGAGTATGCCGATGCCGGCATGAGCGTCGTCTTCACCGGTCATATGCACGCGGTCGACATCGCTGCCATGACCACGAAGGCTGGCAACACCTTCTATGACATCGAGACCGGCTCTGCGCTGACGTATCCGTGCCCGGTCCGCTTTGTCGATCTGCGCCGCAGCACCGTCGGCGGTGAGACGAGCACCTACATGAGCGTGAGCACCAAGACGCATGCCGGCCCCATCCATTATACAGATCCCACCACGGGTACTGCGCATGTGATCGATGACCTGACCGAGTATGCCCGGGAATTCGGCTTCTCGACCGATATGCTCAAGACGGTCGCGGGCGACTTCGTCAAGTCCTTCTTCGGTAAATACCTGCCGAACGACACCTGGCCGGTCACGAAGATCGTGGCGAACATCGACCAGATCATTGACGATGTGGCCGCCGTTCCGATCGCGGACGGCAAGAACCTGCTCGACTTTGCCAACTGGATCTATCAGTGCAACCTCGCCGGTGAGGACGACGGCAATTATCCCGCTTGGGTGCAGTCCGGCGTCGACCAGCTCAAGAGCGGCGCACTGCTCGATCAGGTGCTCAACATCGTCGCCAAAGATGCGTTCGGCCGCGGCAGCGTGCTCTTCACGAAGTTCCAGGGCCTGTTCACCCGCTATCTCAAGAGCCAGCTCAACGACCTGCTCGTGAACATCGTCGTCTCCATGAGCGTGGACAATAACTGCCCCGACGACAATGACAAGACCATCCTGCTCGAGGGCAGCAGTGCGCAGGTGCGTCTCCTGCCGGTCACCGGCAGCAGCGCCGCCGTTACGCAGGCGTACGTACAGGGCAGCACCGCGACGGTGTTCCTCACCAGCCGCCAGCTCCGTGCGGCCACAAATGCGCAGTCCGGCGCGACCGTGACGGTCAACGCCACAGATCCCGTGGCCGACACGGTCATCCTGGCCGGCCACTCGATCGCCAATGCGCGCAGCGCGGGTGTTGCGGCCCTGCAGGTGCAGCTCGCAGCCGGCACCGTTACGCTGGATAGCGACGCGCTCGCGGCGCTTGACCTGCACAAGGACGTGGCCGTCTCGCTCACGGGGGCGTCTGTCAACGCTGCGCAGCAGCGTGCCCTCGGCACGCAGGCCGCTACGGCGACGCTTGCCAATGCCTCCGTCACCGTTGACGGCGCGGCGGAAAGCTACCCCGCCGGCAGCGTGCGCGCCAGCATTCCGGCGCGTGCAGCGGATGCGCTCACCGCGTGGAGCCTTGCCGAGGACGGCGCCATCTCGGCCGTCGGCGGTGCGTGGGATGCGCAGCAGCAGACCTATACCTTTGATGTCGTCTCCGGCGTGACGGCCATCGCGCGCTTCCCGTTCACGGATGTGCCCGCCGGCAGCTGGTACTACGGCGCGGCGGCCTATGCCTACAACAACGGCCTCTTCGGCGGCACGTCTCCCACGACGTTTGCCCCGAGCGCGGTCATGTCCCGCGCCATGCTCGTGACCGTGCTGTGGCGGCTCGCGGGCGCGCCCGCGCCGAAGGGCGTCAACACGTTTTCCGATGTGCCGGGCGGCACATGGTACACGGACGCCGTCACCTGGGCGGCGGAAAACGGCGTGGTCTCCGGCATCGGCGGCGGCCGCTTTGCTCCCAACAGCGACGTCACGCGCGAGCAGACGGCCGAGATCCTCTTCAACTACGCACACAGCTGCGGCTATGA
The DNA here is from genome assembly GCA_000432375.1 of Firmicutes bacterium CAG:103. Lineage (GTDB taxonomy): Bacteria > Bacillota > Clostridia > Oscillospirales > Oscillospiraceae > CAG-103. Next base: position 10,325 of record HF985716.1, on the reverse strand, counting down.
CGTGGGCGCGCGCGCCGATCTCTCGGCGTTCCCGGATGCCGGCAGCGTGTCCGGCTGGGCGCAGGATGCGCTCTCGTGGGCCAATGCAGCCGGCCTTATCAACGGCACGGTGTACGGCGGACGGACAATCCTCGACCCGCAGGGCAGCGCTTCCCGCGCGCAGGTCGCCATGATCCTCAGAAGCTACGCCGAGCACGTGGTCAACGCCTGATCCTCTTTTTCATATCTCTCTCACAGCACAGCAATTTCCCGGCGGGGGCGGCATATGCCGCCCCCGCGCACTTTTTGCGCCTGCCGCTTGGGCATCTGCTGCACGCCGGGGCGCAAAAAAATGCGGAATTTGTGAAAATTTGCGGTTGACATTTGCGCGCGAAGTTTTTATACTCGAACCATCAGGATTTTTCATCAGAATCGGAGCAAATATCATGAACCGTACCTACTTTTTTGCATACGCTTATTACTTTACTATGACAATATAGTAAGGCTGATTTGTGATGCGAAAAATAGCTCGGATCCCGAGAATGTTTCATGCGGCACAGGTTGAGCCTGTGCCGCATTTTTCTTTTGAAAAACAAAAACAAAAATTCAGGTAAATACATCGGAGGTAATCATCATGATTGTCGTACTCAAACATGGCGTGGAAGCAGCAAAGCGCGAGCAGCTCATCGACTGGCTCAAGGGTCAGGGCCTGACCATCCACATTTCCGAGGGAGAATACCAGACCGTGCTCGGCCTCGTCGGCGACACGACCCGCGTGGACATGGACCTGATCGGCAGCCTCGGCATCGTCGACAGCGTCAAGCGCGTGACCGAGCCCTTCAAGTGCTGCAACCGCAAGTTCCACCCGGAGGACACCGTCGTCGAGGTCGGCGGCGTGAAGATCGGCGGCGGCAACTTCGTCATGATCGCGGGGCCGTGCTCCGTCGAGTCCGAGGAGCAGATCGTCGCGGTCGCAAAGGCCGTCAAGGCCTCCGGCGCGAACATCCTGCGCGGCGGCGCGTTCAAGCCCCGCACCTCGCCCTACGACTTTCAGGGCCTGAAGGCCACCGGCATCGAGCTGCTCAAAACGGCGCGCGCGGCCACCGGCCTGCCGATCGTGACGGAGATTATGGGCGTTGAGCACCTGCCGCTGTTTGAGGATGTGGACATCATTCAGGTCGGCGCGCGCAACATGCAGAACTTCGACCTTCTGCGCGAGCTTGGCAAGCTGCGCAAGCCCATCCTACTCAAGCGCGGCCTTGCCAGCACGCTCAAGGAGCTGCTCATGAGCGCCGAGTACATCATGGCCGGCGGCAACGAGCAGGTCATCCTCTGCGAGCGCGGCATCCGCACGTTCGACGATTACACCCGCAACACGCTCGACCTCGCGGCCGTGCCCATGCTCAAGGAGCTGACGCACCTGCCCATCATCGTCGACCCGAGCCACGCGACCGGCATCGCCCGCCTGGTCGAGCCGATGGCGCTCGCCGCAACGGCCTGCGGCGCGGACGGCCTCATCATCGAGGTGCACAACGATCCCATGCACGCCCTGTGCGACGGCGCGCAGTCCCTGCGCCCGGAGGTCTACGACGACCTCGCCAAAAAGGTGCGCAGCATCCGTGAGGTGATCGCGAAATGACGGTCGGCATCGTTGGCCTGGGCCTGATCGGCGGCTCCTTTGCCAAGGCGTATCACGAAGCGGGCGCGACCGTGCTCGCCTGGAATCGCAGTCACAGCGTGCTCGATTTTGCCATAATGAGCGGCGCGGTGGACGCCGAGCTCACGGAGGACAACATCGCCGCGTGCGATCTTGTGCTCATCGCGCTCTACCCGGAGGCGACCATCGAGTGGTTTCGCCGCATGGCCCCGCACATCGGCTCGCACCCCGTCGTGCTCGACTGCGGCGGCACGAAGCGCACCATCTGCGCCGCGTGCTTCCCGATCGCAAAGGAACACGGCGTCACGTTCCTCGGCGGCCACCCGATGGCCGGCACGCAGTATTCCGGCTTCAAGAACGCGAAGGCGACCATGTACCACGGCGCGCCGATGGTCATCGTGCCGCCGGACTTTGACGATGTGCTGCTCTTTGACCACGTCAAGCAGCTGCTCCAGCCCGCGGGCTTTGCGCGCTTTTCCTTCACGACGGCGGAGGCGCACGACGAGATGATCGCCTTCACCTCGCAGATGGCGCATGTGGTCTCGAACGCATATATCAAGAGCCCCACGGCGTCGCAGCACAAGGGCTTTTCCGCCGGCAGCTACAAGGACATGACCCGTGTCGCGTGGCTGAGTCCCGAGATGTGGGCCGAGCTCTTTCTGGAAAACAAGGACAATCTGCTCCATGAGCTGGATATTTTCATGACGCACCTGGGCGAGTACCGCGACGCGATGGCGCGCGACGACCTGCCCGCGCTCACGCGCCTGCTCGATGAGGGCCGCCGGCGCAAGGAGGAGGTAGACGGCCGATGACGACCATCCGCGTGACTGCCTCGCGCGACTATGACGTGCTGGTTCAGCCGGGCCTGCTCGACGACGCCGGCGCGCAGATCGCGCGCGTGCTCGGCACGGACCGCACGGCGGCCATCGTCGCGGGCGAGACCGTGGCGGGCCTGTATGCCGGGCGGCTCGCGGCGTCGCTCACGCGCGCGGGCTTTCGCGC
>HF985716.1:0-7680 GCA_000432375.1 Firmicutes bacterium CAG:103 | reverse complement strand
CGGGCTTTCGCGCCGTGACGTTCACCTATCCCGGCGGCGAGCACTGCAAGACGCTCGCCACCTATGCGGCGCTGCTGGACTTTCTGGCTGCGCACCGCCTGAGCCGCAGCGACCTCATCGTCGCGCTCGGCGGCGGCGTGACCGGCGACCTCGCGGGCTTTGCCGCCGCGACGTATCAGCGCGGCATCCCGTTCGTGCAGGTGCCGACGACGCTGCTGGCCGCCGTGGACTCCTCCGTCGGCGGCAAGACGGCCGTGAACCTCGCAAGCGGCAAAAATCAGGTCGGCTGCTTCTATCAGCCGAGCCTCGTGCTCTGCGACCCGGACACGCTGCAGACCCTCCCGCCGGAGGAATACCGCAACGGCTGCGCCGAGGTCATCAAGTATGCCGTGCTGCGCAGCGCGCCGTTTTTTGACGAGCTTCGCGCGCAGCCGGTCAGTGCGCAGGTGGGGCACGTCATCTCGACCTGTGTCGGCATGAAGCGCGATCTGGTCGCGGCGGACGAATTTGACCGCGGCAGCCGTCAGCTTCTGAATCTCGGCCACACGTTCGGTCACGCGGTCGAGGCGTGCAGCGGCTACACCGTGCCGCACGGCTGCGGCGTGGCCATTGGCATGGCCATCATCGCGCGCTCGGCCGCCAAACGCGGCATCTGCACGGACGATACCTGCGCGCAGATCCTCGCGCTCCTGCGGCAGTACGGCCTGCCGACGGAGACGGCGTTTACCCGTGACGCGCTCACGGACGCCGCGCGCTCGGATAAAAAGATCGCCGACGGCAAGCTGCACCTCATCGTGCCGGAGCGCATCGGCCGCTGCCGCATCGAGACGATCCCGGCGGCGGATATCCCCGCCTGGCTCGCGGACGGAGGCATTGCATGAATCAGACCGTTTCCCCCGGGCCGCGCACGGGCAGCGTGCGCATCCCGGCTTCGAAATCGCAGGCGCACCGCCTGCTCATCTGCGCCGCGCTCGGCGCGCAGCCCGTGGCGCTGCGGTGTGACGGCGTCTCGGCCGACATCGCCGCCACGGCGCGCTGCCTGTCCGCCCTCGGCGCGGACATCACGGACGACGGCGCGGGCACGCTGCGCATCGTCCCCATTGCCGGGGGAATGCCCGCGCACGCAGATCTTTTCTGCGGCGAGAGCGGCTCGACGCTGCGCTTTCTGCTGCCGGTCGTGGGCGCGCTCGGCGCGGACGTGACCTTCCACATGGAGGGCCGCCTGCCGAANNTGGAGGGCCGCCTGCCGAAGCGGCCGCTGTCACCCCTCGACGCGGTGCTCACGGCGCACGGCATGACCATCCGGCGCGACGGCGCGCTGCTGCACGCCGGCGGCCGGCTGCGGCCCGGTGCCTACGCGCTGCCGGGCGACGTGTCCTCGCAGTACATCTCCGGCCTGCTCATGGCGTTGCCGCGCCTGCCGGGGGAGAGTACGCTCGCCGTGACGGGCCGGCTCGAGTCCGCGGGCTACATCGCCATGACGGAGGACGCGCTGCGCCTGTCCGGCATCCGCCTGAAAAAGCAGGAGCGGACGTACACCATCTCCGGCGGCCAGACGGCGCGCCTCCCGGCGCAGTGCCATGTGGAGGGCGACTGGTCGAACGCCGCGTTTTTCCTGTGCATGGGCGCGCTCTCGCCCGCCGGCGTCACGGTCACGGGCCTTGCGTCCGACTCGTCGCAGGGCGACCGCGCGGTGCTGGATGTGCTGCGCCGCTTCGGCGCGGATGTGCGCGAGACGCAGGATGCCGTCACCGTAAGGCGCTGCGCGCTGCGCGGCGTCACGATCGACGCCGCGCCCATCCCGGATCTGATCCCGGTGCTGAGCGTCGTCGCCGCGCTCGCGGACGGCCAGACGCAGATCGTCAACGCCGCCCGCCTGCGGCTCAAGGAGTCCGACCGGCTCGAGAGCACGGCCGCCATGCTGCGCGCGCTCGGCGCGCAGGTGGAGGTGCACGACAGCGGCCTGACCGTCACCGGCCGAAAGGTGCTCACCGGCGGCACGGTCGACCCGCAGCACGACCACCGCATCGCCATGGCGGCGGCGGCCGCCGCCAGCGGCTGCACCGCGTCCGTCACGGTGCGCGACTGCGCATGTACCGACAAATCCTACCCCCGTTTCTGGACGGATCTTTCCGCGCTGAAAACCGTTCCCGCGGCGGAAAATACAGAACTTGAATAAGGAGCTTGACCATGGAACTTAGTGACTATCGCCAGCAGATCGACGGCATCGACAGTCAGCTGCTCGCTCTGTTTTACCAGCGCATGGAGGTCGCGGCGCAGATCGCGGGCTACAAGAAGGCGCACAATCTCCCGGCGCTCGATGCCGGGCGTGAGCGCGCGAAGCTGCAGCAGATCGCGGACGCCGCGCCGGAGGACCTGCGCGAATACGCCGTGTCGCTCTACTCGCTCATCTTTGAGCTCAGCCGTAGCTGCCAGAACCGGCTGCTCGGCGTCACAAGTCCGCTGACTGCCGAGATCGAGCAGGCCATCGCGCGCACACCGCAGCTGTTCCCGGAGCACCCGGCCGTCGCGTGTCAGGGCGTGGAGGGCGCATATTCCCAGCTCGCGTGCGACCGCCTGTTCACGATGCCGAACGTGTTTTACTGCGCCACGTTCGAGGCGGTGTTTGCCGCCATCGAAAAGGGTCTGTGCCGCTACGGCGTCATCCCGCTGGAAAACAGCACGGCCGGCTCTGTCAACGCCGTGTACGACCTGATGATGCAGCACAACTTCCGCATCGTGCGCAGCGTGCGCCTGAAGATCGACCACTGCCTGCTGGCCAAGCCCGGCACGAAGCTCTCGGACATCAGGGAGATCTACTCGCACGAGCAGGCCATCAGCCAGTGCGGCCGCTTCCTGCAGAGCCTGCCGGGCGTGACGGTCGTGCGCTGCGAGAACACTGCCGTGGCCGCCAAACGCGTGGCCGAGTCGGACCGCACGGACGTCGCGGCGCTCTCGTCGCGCGCATGCGTCGGGCTCTACGGGCTTGAGAGCCTGGCCTCCTCCGTGCAGGATCAGGGCAATAACTACACGCGCTTTATCTGCATCGCCAAGGATCTCGAGATCTATCCCGGCGCTGACCGCACGAGCCTCATGATGGTGCTGCCGCACAAGCCGGGCTCTCTGTACAAGGTGCTCTCGCGCTTTTACGCGCTCGGCATCAACCTCAACAAGCTCGAGAGCCGTCCGCTGCCGGAGCGCGACTTTGAGTTCATGTTCTACTTCGATCTCGAGACGTCGGTCTATTCGCCGCAGTTCCAGCAGCTCATGGGCGAGCTGCCGGGTCTGTGTGAGGAATTCTCCTATCTCGGCAGCTATCGTGAGGTGGTGTGATGATGCGGTGCGGACTTCTGGGCGAAAAGCTCGGCCACAGCTATTCGCCGGCCATCCACGCGCAGCTCGCGGACTATGCCTACGGGCTCTATGAGGTCGCGCCAGAGGACCTGCCGGCGTTTTTGACCGGCGGCGATTTCGACGCGCTCAACGTGACCATCCCGTATAAAAAGGCGGTCATCCCGTACTGCGCCGAGCTCTCGCCGATCGCGCAAAAGCTCGGCAGCGTGAACGTGCTCGTCCGCCGGGCGGACGGCACGCTCTATGGCGATAATGCCGATGCCTTCGGCTTCGAGTACCTCGTGCGTCACAGCGGCATCGACATTGCGGGGCAAAAGGCGCTCGTGCTTGGCAACGGCGGCGCGTCCGCGACCATTCAGGCCGTGCTCGAGCAGCTCGGCGCGCGCGTGACGGTCATCTCCCGCCACGGGCCGGATAACTACGACAATCTCGACCGCCACGCCGACGCGCGCGTGATCGTCAACACCACGCCGGTCGGTATGTACCCGAACACGGGCAAAGCCGCCGTCGACCTGCGGCAGTTCCCGCAGTGCGCGGGCGTGCTCGATATCGTCTATAACCCCGCGCGCACGGCGCTGCTGCTGCAGGCGGAAAGCCTCGGCATCCCGTGCGCGGGCGGGCTGTATATGCTCGTGGCACAGGCCAAGCGCAGCTGCGAGGTGTTCACCGATACGGTGATCGACGACGCGGAGATCCTGCGCATCCACCGCCTGCTGCGGCAGGAGATGGAAAACATCGTCCTCATCGGCATGCCCGGCAGCGGCAAGAGCACCATCGCGGCGCTGCTTGCCGAGCGGCTGCACCGCCCGGTGCTCGACAGCGACGCGCAGGTCGTCGAGACGGCGGGCATGTCCATCCCGGACATCTTTGCCGCCGGTGGAGAGGACGCCTTCCGCGCGCGGGAGACGGCCGCACTCGCCGAGCTCGGCAAGCGCTCGGGCGCGGTGCTTGCGACCGGCGGCGGCAGCATCTGCCGCGAGGAAAATTACCCGCTCCTGCACCAGAACGGCACGATTTTCTGGCTTCAGCGCGACCTCGCGCGCCTGCCGAAGGATGGCCGCCCCATCTCCCAGCGCAGCGACCTCGCCGCGCTCTACGCGCAGCGTGCGCCACTGTACGCCCGCTTCGCCGACGCGGTCATTGACAACAACGGTACGCCGGAGGAGACGGTGCGCAAAATTCTGGAGGTGCTGGCATGAAGTTTCTCGTCATCAACGGCCCGAACCTGAACCTGCTCGGCCTGCGTGAGCCGGCCATTTACGGCAGCCGGAGCTTTGCCGCGCTGCAGGATTTCATCCGCGCATCCGCCGCCGATGCGGGCGTGGAGGTCGACCTGTTCCAGTCCAACCACGAGGGCGCGATCGTCGATGCCATTCAGGCGGCCTACGGCACGGCCGACGGCATCGTCATCAACCCCGCTGCCTATACGCACACGAGCGTCGCCATTCTCGACGCGCTCAAGGCCGTGGCCCTCCCGGCGGTGGAGGTGCACCTGTCGGACGTCAGCGCCCGGGAGGATTTTCGCCAGATCTCCTATGCCGGCATGGCGTGCGTGAAAACATACATGGGTCTCGGCTTCGAGGGCTACCGGCAGGCCATTTTGTACCTGAAACAGTATCTGGAGGAGGCAAACGCATGATCTCGAAACAAATGGTCGCCTGGGGCGAGAGCGGCTCTTCCATCCGCGAGATCGCGGCCTACGGCGAGCGCCGCGCGGCCGAGATCGGCCCGGAAAACGTCTATAACTTCGCCATCGGCAACCCGAGCATCGACCCGCCGGACTGCGTGCAGGAGGCGGTCGAGCGGCTGCTGCGCACCGTGCCGCCCACGCAGCTGCACGCCTACGCACCCGCGCCGGGCATGGCGTCCGTGCGCGAAAAGGTCGCGGCCTACCTGACGGACACCTTCGGCGAGGCGTACCGCGCGCAGGATATTTACATGACCGACGGCGCGTCGAGCGCGCTGGCCATCCTCACGCGCGCGCTCATGGGTCCGGGGGATGAGGCCATCGTGTTCGCACCGTACTTCCCGGAGTACGCCGTCTATGCCGAGGCGGCGGGCGGCAGCGTGCGCGTTGTGCCGTGCCGGGCGGACACGTTCGCGCTCGATCTCGATGCGCTCGCGGCCGCGGTGACGGAAAAGACCGCGCTGCTCATCTTAAACTCGCCGAACAACCCCTCCGGTGTCGTCGTCTCGCGCCCGGAGCTCGAGGCGCTGGCAGCGCTCCTGCGCGAAAAACAGGCCCGGTACGGCCACCCGATCTACATCGTTGCCGACGAGCCGTACCGCGAGCTGGTCTACGGCGGGGTGGAGGTGCCGTTCCTGCCCGCGATCTATCCGAACGCGATCTACTGCTATTCCTACAGCAAGACGCTGTCCCTGCCCGGCGAGCGCGTGGGCTTTCTCGCCCTGCACCCGGCCATGGACGATTACGCCGCCGTGCACGCGGCCGTGCTCGGCGCGGGGCGCGCGCTGGGGTATGTGTGCGTGTCGTCGCTGTTCCAGCTCGCCGTGGCCGAGTGCCTCGGCCAGACGGCGGACATCGCGGCCTATGCCGCCAACCGCGAGCTGATCTACGGCGCGCTCACGGACATGGGCTATGCGTGCGCGCGGCCGGACGGCGCGTTTTATCTCTTCCTCAAGTCGCCGGAGCCGGACGCCCGGGCGTTTTGCCGCCGCGCGATGGACTATGACATCCTGCTCGTGCCGGGCGATGATTTCGGCTGCCCCGGCTATGCGCGCCTGGCCTACTGCGTGGCGCGCAGCCAGCTCGAGCGCTCGCTCCCGGCGTTCCGCAAGCTGGCCGGGAGCTACGGCCTGACCAAATAAATTTCGCAGACAAAAACGGCGTCCCCGAGCCCTCGGGGACGCCGTTTTTGCGTGGATGGTGTCAGGCGTACATGGCGTTGGTGTTCATATAGTCATAGATGACCTTGCCGTGGTGCTGCTCCTGCTTTTGAATGTCGTTGAGCACGCTGCGCGCGTTGGCATCATTGAATTCGAACACGCACGTGTCGTACAGGTGCGAGGCGTGCTTTTCCATTGCGAGCACGTCCGTGCACAGGTAGCAGTCGTTTTGCTTTTGCGGGGTCTCGGTGTTGTTGTAGGTCGCCGTGAACGTCGTCGGCACGGTCGCGGAGTCCGCCGGGGCGGCGACGGTGCCGCCCTCCATCTGCGTGATCGCGTCGAGATGCTGCTGCTCGACCTGCGCGATCTGCTCGAACAGGTTTTTCAGCTGCGGGTCGTTGGCGCAGGCGGCGTGGCGGTTATATTTGTCCACGCACAGCTGCTCCTGCCCTTTGAGATCTTTGAGTAAACTGGCCTCTTTTGGGGTCAACTGCATAAATATCACCTCTCAGCCAGTATGCCCATCGGCGCGGCGGGACATACACCGGCGGAAAAAAACCGGTGGCGTCCGCGCGCAAAATCGGTTATAATCGGGCTGACCCTATGGAAAAGAGAGATGCAGCTATGGCAAAGATTTTTGATATTTCGGACTTTTCCGCGCCGGAGCTGGACGTGTATGCCCGCCTGACGGAAAACCAGCTCGTCAACCGCGCCGACCCGGCAAATGCCCTCTTCATCGCCGAGAGTCCGCTCGTGATCGGCCGCGCGCTCGACGCGGGGTGCGTGCCGGTGTCGTTTTTGATGGAGCGCCGCCACGTGGACGGCAAGGCGCGCGAGATCCTGGCGCGCTGCCCCGCGGACATCCCGGTCTATGCCGCCGAGCTCGACGTGCTCACGCAGCTGACAGGCTTTCATCTCACGCGCGGCATGCTCTGCGCCATGCGCCGCCCGGCACTGCCGGAGGCCGCCGTCCTGTGCGCCAACGCTGCGCGCGTGGCCGTGCTGGAAAACGTGATGAACCCGACGAACATCGGCGCGATCTTCCGCTCTGCGGCGGCGCTCGGCGTGGACGCCGTGCTGCTCACGTCGGCGGGCAGCGACCCGCTCTACCGCCGCGCCGTGCGCGTGAGCATGGGCACGGTCTTTCAGGTGCCGTGGACGTATCTGCCTGAGGACGGCGACTGGCAGCAGACGCTGCACGCCCTCGGCTTTCAAACGGCGGCCATGGCGCTGCGGGACGATTCGCTGCGCATCGACGACAAGCGCCTGCGTGCCGTGCCGCGCCTTGCCATCGTGCTCGGCACGGAGGGCGACGGGCTGGCCGCCCGCACGATCGCCGCGTGCGATTACACGGTGCGCATCCCCATGACGCATGGGGTCGATTCGCTCAATGTGGCCGCGGCGAGCGCCGTCGCGTTTTACCAGCTCGCGCTGCTGCGCGGCTGAGACTGTCAAAAAGTGTTACTTTTTGACAAAGAG
>HF985715.1 GCA_000432375.1 Firmicutes bacterium CAG:103 | reverse complement strand
CGCCGCGGCGGCGCGCAGATATGCTTCCCGGATGCACGCATCCACGGCGGCGCGTGCCTGTTCGATTCGATTGGCCATAATCAGTTACCCTCTATTCTATAATCTTATTGTTCTCGGACGGTAATCTTCAGCTGGTTGCGGTTGGCGCAGGCATGGTCAAAATCCACGACATACAACAGATCCAGCACCCCGCCGCGCTCGCCCAGCGTAGAGCGGTAGCGCTGCGTCTCCAGTCCGACCGTGCTGGTGCCATACGGCGTCTGGTACAAAAACGTGTTGCGCGCGCCGGGGGCAAAGACCATCCGGCTCGTGACGGTGCCGGTGCGCTTGAGCACGGCGCTCGACGGCGTGAAAGTGATGGTCGTGAGCGTGCCGGCCATGCCGGTCAGCTCGCTCTCGGGATAGGTGAGCACCCCGCAGCCGTCGACGCAAGTATACTCCCCGTCGGTCGAAAACTGCACCAGCTCGTCCGGCTCCTGCTCGAAAACATCGGCCTGGGAGCCCTCGATCGTGATGATGACCTGCATACGCCGCCTCCTTTGCATAACAGTGCGATTCTATTATCATATACTGTTTTGTCCAACTTCGCAACAGAAAAATGGTGTAGAATTTCCCGCCGCCGTTTGCTATAATGGTAGCACAAGCGCATCCGCCGCCGACCGCTGCGGATGCCAGCCATTTTTCGGGGGCGCAGGCTCCCGTCGGGAGGGATGACCGGATGAACATAGAACTCACCGACAAGGAGTTCCGGCGGCTGCTGGATCTCGTCTACATCGGCAACTGGATCCTCAACTCCACACGCGAGAAAGACCGGTTTGAGGATTACGATATTTTGCAGGAAAAGCTCTTTGCGCAGTGCGCCAAAAACGGCATGAACGCGCTCATTTCCCGCTGGCAGGGGCACATTTTCCCCTCGCCCGCCTACGAAAACGGCGGCATTCACGAGGCCATCGCCGACTATGAGGACGCCGTGTTTTTCGACATTCTGGCCGAGGAGCTGGCGCGGCGCGACCTGGGCTGTCTCGACAGCGAGCCCGCCGACTATACCGAGCTCAACGCCCGCATGGATGAATACATGGACGAATTTGAAAAGTCCGGCGTGGAAAATCTGGTGCTGGAGACATGAGCACACGCACCATCGAAACGCCTATCGGCCCGCTGACGCTCCAGGCGGACGAAGCCGCCGTCACAGCCATCCGCTTCGACGCGGACGGCGCGCAGGACGCCTGGCGGCGCGCAGGACGCCTCGCCCCTGCTCGACGCGGCCGAGGCGCAGCTGCGGGAATACTTTGCGGGCACGCGGCGGACATTTGACCTGCCGCTCGCCCCTCGCGGCACCGCGTTTCAGCAGCGGGTCTGGGCGGCGCTGCGCGCCATCCCCTACGGCGAGACGCGCACGTATGGCGAGCTCGCCGCCGCCATCGGCAGCCCGAGTGCCAGCCGCGCCGTCGGCATGGCCAACCACCACAACCCGATCCCAATCGTCATCCCCTGCCACCGTGTCATCGGCGCGAACGGCACGCTCACCGGCTATGCCGGCGGGCTGGAGATTAAGCGAAAGCTGCTGGCGCTCGAGGGGATCACCATTTTAAAATAAGCGACATATGGAAAAATGACCGCCGGCAAGACTCTTTGCTGCGCCCCGCGAGCAGTCCCGTGTTTTATCTCTGCCGCTTTTTTCTTCACGAGCGCCATCGGACTTCTTTGGCTCGCATACCGAACGAGCGGTTTTCGACATACAAAAAACCGGTACATAGTACATCAAACATACATTTTAAAAAACAACAAGCGTCTCCGTGCATGCCGTGCGGAGGCGCTTGCTGCATAGTTTTGCGCGCGCGCGGCCATACTGTGCGCAGGAGATGAGGACAATGCGCATGAGCAACGAAGAATATGCGGCGTTTGTCGATTCGCTCTCGCCGCGCTCGCCCATCTGGGGCGACCTGCTGCGCGCGGGGCTGGTCGGCGGTGCGATCTGCGTGGTCGGTCAGGCACTGGTGAACCTGTATGAACACTGGGGCGCATCGGCGGCCACAGCGGCAACGTGGTGCTCGATCACACTGGTGTTTCTCGGCGCGCTACTGACGGGGCTGGGCGTTTACGACGATCTGGCGCGGTTCGCCGGGGCAGGATCTCTGGTGCCGATCACGGGGTTTGCAAACTCCGTGGTGTCCCCAGCGCTGGAATTCAAGACCGAGGGCTTCGTCACGGGCACGGCGGTCAAGATCTTCACGATCGCAGGGCCGGTGATCGTCTACGGCATCAGCGCAAGCGTGATCTACGGGCTGATCCTGGCCGTCTTCGGACTGGTCTGACAAGGAGGAACACATGAAAGAAGATAAACGCGGCGGGCGCAAGCCCGCGCCTGTGCCGACCGGGCACGATCAGCGCGCGGCGGCGCGCGACCACAGCGTCCCGCACGGCAACCGGAAAAACGACGCCATCCCGCCGAGCAAGGCGCACGCGCCGGACGGCATCTCCGGCTACTGGGGATAAGCGCACCCATCTCGAATGGGATCGTTTGCTTTTGTCTATGCTCCGCAAGCCGGAAAGCCGCTGGCAGTCGGCAGCCGCCTCGAATGGGATTGTTTCGCTCGCCAGAAGGGTCTCGCCAAGAAGTAAGGAGACGATTACATGAAACTGTTGAAGAAGCTTCTCACCATCCTGCTGGCTACCTCCGGCGCTCTGTTCACCGTGTACCAGTTCAATCTGGATATGAAGCTCGTTGGCTGGCTGTACAATGTCCTCCATGAGTTCCATACCCGCAAACCGGTTACGACCGAGTTCTAAGGAAATCCCGCAAGCGGCCGCTGAGCGATCAGCGGCCGCTTTTTTCTGCGCACGGCGCA
>HF985714.1:2063-4165 GCA_000432375.1 Firmicutes bacterium CAG:103 | reverse complement strand
AAAAGTATTTTTGACACGCTTAAAAAAAGCCGTCCCTCCGGAGAGGGACGGCTGTCAGGCACGATTTTGTTTCAGTCCGTGGGCTCGAAGGCGCGGTCGAACAGGTCCGTGACCTCTTTCGACGGGGCCTTGCTGCACAGCGACACGACGACCGCCGCGATCAGGCCGCACAGGAAGCCGGGGATGATCTCATACAGGCCGGTCGGCGTGGACAGGAACGCATACCACAAAGCGTCGACCGCGAAGCCCACGCACACGCCGGCGACCGCGCCGGAATACGTCAGGCGACGCCAGTAGAGCGAGAGCAGGATCACGGGGCCGAACGCGGAGCCGAAGCCCGCCCATGCGCACTCGACGAGCGCCATGATGCCGCCGCAGTTCGGATCGGCCGCGATGAAGTACGCGACGACGGAGATGAGGATGACGATGATGCGGCCCGCCCACTGCATCTCGTGGTCGGTGGCGTCCTTGCGAATGACCGGCTTATAGATATCGGAGGCGAAGGCGCTGCTGCTCGCAAGCAGCTGGGAGTCGGCCGTGCTCATGGCCGCGGCAAGAATGGCCGAGAGAAGCACGCCGGAGATGAACGCCGGGAACAGGCGGCGCACCATGTGCACAAAGACGAGGTTCTCGTTGTCGATCTCGCCGAGGAACTGGCGGCCGATCAGGCCGACGACGGCGGACATGGCCAGAATGAGCACGATCCAGCTGCAGCCGATGATCTGGCTCTTGCGCATCTCATGCTCGGACTTGATGGACAGATAGCGCACAAGGATGTGCGGCATGCCGAAGTAGCCCAGGCCCCAGCCAAGACCGGAAATGATATCCGACATGCTCTTCCAGTTGAAGCCGCCGCCGGAGAGCACATTATAGTAGTTTTCCGGAACGGCCATGACCGGTGCGACAAAGTCTGCACCCTTCATGACGAACAGCGCGAGGATCGGCGTGAGCATGAGCGCGGCAAGCATGAGCATGCCCTGGAAGAAGTCCGTCCAGCACACGGCGTTGAAGCCGCCGAGAAACACGTACACGAGGATGATGGCCGTGGCGATGATCATGGCCGTCTTGGCGCTCATGCCCGTGACGGTGTTGAACAGCGTGCCGCAGGCCGAGATGCTCGAGGCGCTGTAAACGCAGTAGACCACGACGAACACGATGGCCGAGATGATCTGCAGGCCCTTGTTCTTCGACTGGAAGCGATTGGTGAGAAACTGCGGGATCGTGATCGAATCGTTCGCGCGAATGGAATACCGGCGCAGACGCGGCGCGACAAACACCCACGCGCAGATCGTGCCGATGACCAGACCGACGGCGATCCACACCTTGCCGATGCCGTACAGATAGATCGAGCCGGGCAGACCCATGAGCACCCACGCGCTCATGTCCGACGCGCCGGCAGACAGCGCCGCGACCCAGCCGCCCATGCTGCGGCCGCCGAGGAAATACTCCTTCTCGCCCTCCACATGGCGGTCACGGATGAAGAAATACACACCGACGCCGATGACCAGCGCAAAATACAGTAATATGGCGATCCATTCACCGCTCGAAGCAGTGCCCATGATGTTTTGCTCCTTTCATTAGGAAACCTTATATAATTTCCGTAAAAACAATATGTGTGTATGATACGCCACTTTCCCCGCCGTGTCAACAATTTCTTCATACTTTTCGGGAAAAAAGCGGCGTTTCCCCTGCAATATCAGGGAAAATTTCTGCGCTTGACTTTTTGGAAACCGCGCGTATAATATAAGATAATCTTATTTTAAGCGATAAAGTTCGGACAAGGAGCGGGTACGTGTGACACTGCGGCAATATGAGGCGTTTTTAAAAACGGTGGAGTACGCGAGCGTGTCGGCCGCGGCGCAGGCGCTGGGCGTGTCCCAGTCGGCGCTGACGCAGCTGCTGGCGGGGCTCGAGCGCGACTGCGGCTTTCCCCTGCTGGTGCGCAACCGCGGCGGCGTGCACCTGACCCCGGCGGGCAAGGCACTGCTGCCGGCCGTGCAGCGGGTGTGCGCAGCGGATGCGCACCTGCGCGGCCGCATCCAGGAGGTGCGCGAGCGCGCCGGCGGCACGATCCGCATTGCGACGTTCAAGAGCGTGGCGGG
>HF985714.1:0-2021 GCA_000432375.1 Firmicutes bacterium CAG:103 | reverse complement strand
TCAAGCAGTTTCAGGTGCAGCACCCGGAGGCGCGCTTCCGCCTGTTCGACGGGGCGTACGCCGAGGTGGACGCCTACGTGCGCAGCGGCACGGTGGACATGGGCTTTGTCTCGCTGCCGAGCGAGCTGCCGGGCGAGATCGTGCCCGTGTGCAGCGACCGGCTGCTGGCCGTGCTGCCGGCGGGCCATCCGCTGGCGGCGTGCGAGGCCGTGCCCGTCGCGGCCTTCGGCACGGAACCGGTCGTGAGCCTGATCGACAGCACGAACCGCGACGCGCTGCGCGTGCTCGACGCCGCGCACGTGCACCCCGACATCCGCTTTCAGACGGCGGACGATTACGCCATGATCTCCATGGTCGAGAGCGGGCTGGGCATCTGCATCGCGCACGAGCTTGTGCTGCGCTCGGACCACCACAACGTCGTCGTGCGCCCGCTCGATCCCCCGGCGCACCGCACGATCGCCATGGCCATCCCGCCGGAGAGCGAGGGCAAGCCGCTCGTGCGCACGTTCGCCGCCTTTGTGCGCGCGTGGGCGCAGGCCAACCCGTGACGGAAGGAGGCAGACCATGGACCGCAGCGAATGGAAGCAGTACATTCTGGAGACGTACCATGCCGTGTCCGACCGGCCGTGGCCGCGCCATCCGAACCACGAGGTGTTTCGCCACCCCGGCAACCAAAAGTGGTTTGCGCTGATGATGGAGGTTCCGGGCGAAAAGCTCGGCCTTCCGGAGCGGGAAATGCTCGACATTCTCAACCTCAAGTGCGACCCGGTGCTGATCGCCTCCCTGCGGGGCACGCCCGGGCTGCTGCCGGCGTACCATATGAATAAGGAAAACTGGATCACCGCCGTGCTCGACGGCAGCGCCCCGGATGCACAGATCCAGACGCTGCTGGCCATGAGCTATGACATGACCGCGCCGGGGCGCGGCCGCACCGCAAAAAAGCGCAACAAGAATCAGGCAGCGGCGGCGCATTTGCGGTAAGATCGACGCATCGAACAGTCAGGAGGCACACAGCATGGCACAGTGGCACCGGAACATTCAGGACATCATCACCATCATCGATGCCTGCATCCGCGCGCAGCAGGATGAAGCGCTGACCCTGCGCGCGCTGGCACAAAAGCTCGGCTACTCCGAATACTACACGTCGCGCAAGTTCCGGGAGCTGGCCGGCATGACGCTCCGGGACTACCTGCGGCTGCGGCGGCTGGCGTTTGCCCTGCGCGACGTGCGCGACAGCGACGCGGGCATTCTCGACATCGCCGTGAAGTACGGTTTTTCCTCCAACGAGGCCTTCACGCACGCGTTCAAAAAAGCCTACGGTGTGAGCCCCAGCGCCTACCGGGCCGCGCCCGGCCCCGTCGTGCTCCAGACCATCCTGCGGCCGTTTGACTGTTATCTGATGGAAGAAGCAAGCAACATGAACGAGACGCAAAACGCGGGCGAGGTCCAAACCTATTTCGTGCACATCCCGGCGCACAAGTTCCTGCACATCCGCAATTATGAGAGCATCGGCTACTGGGACTTCTGGCAGCGGCAGAGCGCGATCCCCGGGCAGGACTGCGAGACCATCTGCGGCCTGCTTGCGAGCATCCCGGGCAAGCTCGACGATGCGGGCGGTACCGGCGAGGACGCGGGCAGCGGCCAGCTCATGGCCTGGATCAACGAGCCGACGGGGCGCATCTGCAGCTGGGGCATCCCGCTGGCGGAGGCCTACGGCGTGCGCCTGAGCGCAGACTATGCCGGGCCGGTGCCGGCGCAGATGCAGCTCATGGACGTGCCCGCCGGGGAGTACCTCGTGTTCGAGCACGGGCCGTTCGATTTCGAGACGCAGAACGCCGCCGTGGAGGCAAAGGCCGAGCAGACCATGCGCGACTTTGACTATGCCGCCAGCGGCTACCGGCTCGACCTGACGCCGGACAGGGTGTTTTATTTCTACCACGACTGCGCGCGGTTTTTCAAATACGTGCGCCCGATGTGCAGAGCCTGAACAGTATAAAAAAACCGGGGCGCTCCGACGGGAG
>HF985713.1 GCA_000432375.1 Firmicutes bacterium CAG:103 | reverse complement strand
GTGCGGCGCGCGACGCGGGCGCTGCCGTCGTGCTAAAACCGGGCCTGTCTGCATACACTCCTTTTATCGGGGGTGATGTGCATGAAGCGCTGGAAAGTTTATTTGTGCGCGGCGGTATTCCTGCTGCTGACGGCGGTGAAGATGATTGCTCCGGCGGCGGCCGCAGAGGCGCGCAAGGTGCTGCTGCCGGCCATCAACGCAGACGATGATTACAAGTCCGTCTTTGCCGAAATCCGCAGCGTGTTTGCGCCCGCGCCGGTACAGACGCAGGACGAACAGCTGCGGCAGTATCTGCCCGCCGTGAACATGTCCGTCTGGTCGACGCCCGCACCGGAGCCGACGCCGACACCCACGCCGGAGCCGACACCGACGCCGACGCCCGAACCGACGCAGAGCCCGCAGCTGCAGGCGGCCCTCGCCGCGCGCGAGGCGTTTCTCAACGAGCAGGCGGTCTATTCCGGCTATGCAGTGCCGGCCAATGTCAGCTACGCGGTCAGCGAGCTGCCGTTTGCGCACACGTCACCGGTCGCGGGCTATACCTCGTCTGGCTTCGGCTACCGGCTGCATCCATTGGAAAACAAGGTGAAATTTCACTATGGCACAGATTTCGCGGCCAATTCCGGCACGGCGGTCTGTGCCTTTGCTGACGGTACGGTGCTTGCCGCCGGGCAGGACGACGGGTACGGCAACTATGTGAAGGTCCGTCACGCCGACGGTTACACGACGTTCTACGGCCACTGCA
>HF985712.1 GCA_000432375.1 Firmicutes bacterium CAG:103 | reverse complement strand
GTCTAGGGTTCGTCTAGGGTTCATCGAGGGTTTACTCGAGGCTTTCGTCAGGATTTGCTGTCAGAGCCGTAGCAATAATTCACGCCGATCGCATCCGCTCGGCCGTCAAGAAACAGCGCTGCCGCAATCGTATTCGGGTCTTTCACAGCTCGAGAAGCCGTCGCACAGAACGTGTCAAAATTTGTCAGCCTCGTCTTTGCATCGATCGGGCGGTCAGCGGCCAAACCGAGGTCGCTGTGGCGCTCGGCGTAATCCGCCAGAAGTTTGGCCATCGTAGCGTTTTCGCGGTGCTTATCGCACAGTGCCTGATACTGCTGCGAGGACATTCGATCACAAAGCCGGAGAAGCTCGGCGTCGTCGTGGTCGATTTTCGCGCCGTCGAGGACGTTCCAAGCGTTCACGGCCGCTTCGTGTTCGCGGCGAATTTTCTCGATTGCGATGTTCGCGTCAGCCACGGCGCGGTCTCTCCGCCGCTGAAGCTCGGACACGGTTTCTCCATAACATTTCTGGGTAATAATTCCATCTTTCATTTTCTGGTCGAGTTCTTTTCGCTCGGCATCAGCGCCGCCAATGACTTCGAGCGCGGCGTTAACAGCGTCGTGGACTCGTTTGCCATAAGAGATTTTCATTGATTTAAAGCATCCTTTCAAAGTTAAATATTTTTAAGTAATTCACGCTTCGTTCGTGCTTCGTTCGAGCTTAAATTACAAATAGTTATCAGATAATTACAATTTATTTAATTGAAATCGTTCGGGTCGAAATCGAGGCCACGACCGAGGTCGCTAACGTCAAAATCGAGACTTTCGGCCAGGCCGTCAAGGTCGAAATCGAGCGTTCCAGCCAGGCCGTCAAGGTCGACGTCGTAATCGCTGAAATCAGAATCCCAATCAGGGAAACAATCATCATCTAGAAAAGGTTTTCGTCTCATCCGAAAAAGCTCCTTTTAACATCAAAATAATTTCCGTCAGCGTCCTGAATGTGCAGCGTTTTGCCGCCGACATCAACGTCGATTTTCAGCGTCGGAACGTCAACGGCTCTGTAAGGCTGCTTTTCTGCGCTCTGATCGGCTTCCTGCTTTCTGGTATGACGATACCGGAAAATGTACGCATTCCGTCCAGCGCGGTCTGTAACGGTCAGAAAGTGTCCTTGCTGCGTTACGAGCACATTTTCCTCGTCAATCAGCGTTCGCGGTCGGTTCATCAGCCAGAGGCCGCAGACGCAAACGGCCAGAGTGGCGGCAGACAAACAGACAGCGGTCAAAATCTCACGCTTCACCGACGTCGACCCCCTTTCGTCGGGCTGCATCGAGAAGCGCCTCGCGAGTCAGCCGCAGCTCTCGCTCGCGGTTTTCGAGGCTACGCAGATAGCGCCGGAATTCGTCGACGCTTTCGGCAATGAAATAGCCGGGGCGCGCCGGATCCGTGCTCGCGCAAATGAAAGCGCCCGCACGACGTTCAGCCGCGATTGCCTTTGTAAGCTGCCGCTTTTGCAGACCGAGAAACGAACAGAGCGTCGAAGCGTCGGTTGCGTAATCTTCGCCGACGTTCAGGACTTCAGCAATCATCTGAACCGCCCTCACTTTCAGCAGCCGCAGCCGCTCGCTTTTCCCAATATCTAACATTACAAGCCGCGACTTTTTCGGGGTTTTGACGGTAATATTCGCGCCGGTGTGCATTTCTCGCCTGACGCGCAGCTTCGGAAATTTCATTCATCAGTTAATCAATCCTTCCAAAAATGCGTTTTTCAATAGCGTCCCCCGACGGGGACAGTGGTTTTTGTCTATGAAAATCTATGTTTTTTGCTGTGCGTAGAAATCATAGATTTTATAGACAACGCCAACAAATTGAACAAAAATCAATAAAATCAATAAAAACATATCCTAACAGAAACCATAGATTTTTCATCTACAGCGGCTCTTCCTCGCCCGGCTCATCATCGGCATTCTGAGCCAGTGTAATGACCGAAAAACCGTTCTCTGTTCGTCCGTCGTACCTGACTGTTTTGCCGGTTACAATGTTCACGCCGCGCTTGTGAAGGTCGGCGAGAATGCCGTCAAGAGCGCGTTTTGGCTGCTTTCCGCCGAAAATATAGTCACCGTACAGGCCGCGCATCTCTGCGTAAGAGACATTCACAGGCTTGTCCGGATTTGCTCGTGAAACAACCGCTTCAATCAAATCGGCGTTCACAGCTTCGTCTTCGTGGTGCTGCGCGAGAACCTCAGACGGTTTCTTTCGCCATCTGGCCGCCTCTTCAAGCGTCTGGCGCGTAATGTCGGAGAATCCCGTCCAGACAAGCCCGCCCTGATCGGTAATTCGATATTTCACAGAACGGCCGGCTGCGGCATAATTGCTTTTTGTGTGCACAACGATTCGCCCGTTTTCGTCGTCGTCATCGAATACGACGCGCATAGCTGAACGCGCCGCATTGATGAAGTCGGTGCTTCCAGTCGCCGCATTGTTCGCGTTTTCTCCTTGAGCGCGTTTGTTGACATGGCTAACGAGGATGAGACCACAGTCGCAATTTTTCGCCACGTTTGCGAGCCTCTGAAAGACCGGGCGAACAGCGTTCACGCGGTTAATGTCTGTTTCAGCACCCAAAAAAGCGTGCCACGGATCGACAATCACAAGTGCCGGTTTACACCGTTTAATCACCGCTTCGAAGTCGGCAATTCCTTCGGCAAAATTGAGGCCGACAGACGCGCCGCAGTCGAGGATAAAAACTCGCGTCAAATCAGCTCCACAAGCTGACAGGCGGCGTTTGAGAAGCTCACCGCGGTCTTCTGCGGAAATTATCAGCACATTTTGCGGCTCTACCTTCGCAAAGCATCCCGGCAGATATGCGCCGGTTGAAATCGCCGCTGCAATGCCGCAGCAAAAAATCGTTTTCCCCGTTCCGCCGTCAGCCATCAAGACGGTGTAATCGCCCTTCGGAATGTATGGCCGCCAAACGAAGCTCGTAGTGTCATCGCCAAACGAAGAAGCCGGTTCAGGACAAAAATCAGAATCTGTATCGCGCCAGCTTTCACCTCTGTCCGCAATGGATTTCACGGCCTCGGCGGTTTGTTCGATGGTAAAACCGGCGTCGATGTATTTTTGAATGTCATGGAGCATCATGCCCTGACTGTGCAAATACTCAAGCGCATTTTCCATCATTTTCGCCCCGCTTCCACGCTTCAAATTCCGCTCTGTGAGCGGCAACATATTTTTTGATTTCCGGCAGCATTGCAAGCGCAAAACTCCGTGCCTGTTTTTCGCCCATAACGACCGCTCCGTTCGTTTCGACGGTCAGTGTGTCATTCATCAGCTTTGGCTCTGAGCGAAGAAATTGCGTCCAGAATCCGCTGCTTCTGATCGACGGTCAGCTCGTAGCGCAGCCAACGGCAGAGCGCAAATTCCGTAATGCCCATTTCGTTCGCAATTTCATATTGGTAAAATCTGCTTTTTTCGGATTGCTTCTCGAATTTCGCAATTCTGCATTTTGCAACCTCTCTCATTCTTAAACTCAGATTGTCGCGCAACTATCTTGTGATTTTATTGTAGCAAGAATGGTGGCTGTTGACATTTACTGATTCTTGCGTTATAATATAAATCATAAAGTAAGATTTTAAGAGGTGATTCCGTGAGCGATCTCGTCATCGAAAAAGAGCGCGCATTTATTCGCAGCATGGACGGCGTTTTCAAACTGGGAACAACGAAAAACGCATTCGGAAATGTCGTTGAAATGCTCGAAGGTGATTTCCCCGGAGAATACACAGCGCAGTTTGCCGCAACTGCCGTTCTAAATGAGCTAAACGGAAAAAGTTCGGCAAAGGACATTTTCGGCTTTCACACTTCCCCGACAATCATGCTCACTGTGAACAGAATCATCGACGGGCGCGACCAAATTGCGATTGATTTAAAAGACGTGGAGCGGCTGCGCATCGAGCAGCGCATCTCCATAGCGCCGCAGCCTGTCAGCCGAATTTCAAGCGATGCCGGTCTTATCTTCGAGGACGTTCATTCTGTCATCGAAGTCGTATACGGACTGCTGTATTTCTACGCAATCAACGATTGGAAGCTCTGCCGGTGCGCTCACTGCCGCAGATGGTTTGCGGCGAAAACGTTCCGTGAAAAGTATTGCAACCGAATTTCCCCGTGCTACGGCATGATCGTTTCGGGCAAAAAGCTGCTCGGCCAGCCAGAGCCGTGCTTTCAGGCCGTAAAAACGATGAAAATCAAATTTACTGACAGGCGGAAATGCATTTACAATAACTGGTATGTCAATTTCAACGGCGACACGGACACTTTGCTTGAACGTTGCGCAGCATTCTTTGACACCATTAAAAAAGAGCCATCCGTTGAAAATTTCGTTGCTTTTCAAAAATACCTATATTCGGACGAAATGCCGCGACAGGAGCGGCCAAACCGCAAATCAAATTCATTCACGAGGGGGCTACTTGAACGATGAATGCAGTCATTTATGCCCGGTATTCGAGCCACAATCAGACAGAGCAAAGCATTGAGGGACAGCTTCAAATCTGCCACGAATTCGCCCAAAGAAACGGCTACACCATTGTCGGCGAATATATTGACCGCGCCATCAGCGGCACGACAGACGCAAGACCGGACTTTCTGCGCATGATTGAAGATTCTGCGAAAAAAGGTTTCCAATTTGTCATTGTTTATCAGCTCGACCGTTTTGCGCGTAATCGTTATGATTCAGCGATTTACAAATCCCGGCTAAAAAAGAACGGCGTTCGCGTCCTCAGTGCGCGAGAAAACATCACAGACGACGCTTCCGGAATTCTGGTCGAAGGTCTGCTCGAAGCAATGGCGGAATATTACAGCGCTGAGCTGGGGCAGAAAATCCGGCGAGGCATGGACTTAAACGCCGAAAAATGTCTCTGTACTGGCGGCGGCCGGGCGCTCGGCTTCAAAATCGTGGACAAGCATTTTTACATTGACGAAGATACAGCGCCGATCGTCGTTAAAATCTTTGAAATGTACGCCAGCGGAAAAAGCGTCGTGGAAATCTGCGACACTTTGAACGCACAAGGGTACAAAACATCCACAGGAGCAGCGTTCAATAAAAATTCTTTGAGAAAAATGCTTCAAAACAAGCGGTATATTGGCGTTTACACATACAAAGGCGAGGAAACGCCCGGCGGTATGCCGCGCATCGTGTCAGACGAGCTGTTCTTCAAAGTTCAAGAGCGTTTGGAGAAAAACAGAAAAGCTCCCGCTCATGCAAAAGCAAGACAGCCGTACATTCTGACGACAAAACTTTTCTGCGGCTACTGTCACGAAATGATGACCGGCTACGGCGGTACGGGCAAAAGCGGCCAAGTCCACCATTATTACGCTTGTAACGGCGTCAAGCACAAAACCGGATGCCACAAGAAAACCGTTCGCAAACTGTGGATTGAAGACCTCGTTGTAGCAGAATGCCGAAAACAGCTCACACCGTCAAACATCGACAAAATAGCTCATGAGGTCGTCGCCCTTTGTGAACGCGAAAAAGACAGCGCCAATCTAAAACGGCTGGACAAGCTGATAAAAGACAACGAACGAAAACAGCGCAATCTAATGACGGCTGTCACAGAATGCGAAATCGAAACCGTCAGGAAATCGCTGTATGAGGAAATGAGCAGACTTAGCGACGAGCACAACGCGTTAGAAAGCGAATATGCGCTCGAACAGGCCAGCGCCGTCACACTGACCGTCGACGAGGTCAAATTCTTTTTAACTCAGCTCCGCAACAGTCGAGCGGATAATCTCGAATATCGAAAAACGCTCATAACCGTGTTTGTAAACGCGATTTACCTTTTCGATGATCGGCTCACAATATTCTTTAATTCCGGCGATACGCCCGTGAATATTGACGAAGCGCTATTGTCGGAAGCCATTGAAAAGACTGGAGAAAATGAGGGTTCATTTTTGGATTCATCAGCTCCACCAAGAAAAGGGCTTGCTTTTCAGCAGGTCCTTTTTCCATGAAATTCATTTCTGCGCAACGCGCAAAATATCTTCGGCCAGAAATATTTGCGCCGCAAATGCGAAAAGCGCCGGATGCTCTGTGCCAGATCATGCGGAACGTAAAACGAACAGCAGGCAGGCGCATGCGCCTGCAGGAGGGATACTGAAATGGAGCTTTCTTCGTTGTTCCTCGCGGGAAAAGGGAGCGCCCTGACCTTCTTCTTCTCGACGGCATTTCTCGTCGTGTTCCTGCCGTTTTGTCTCGTGGTGTACAGTCTCATGCCGCAGCGCGGGAAAAAATACTTCCTGCTCGCCGCCGACTGCGCCTTTTTCTGGCTGATCAGCGGCAAGCTGCTCGTATACCTGCTTCTGACGGCGCTTTCGATGCACTACTTCGGACTGTGGCTGGACAAAATACAGTCGGAGACGAAGCTTCTGCTCGCGCAGACGGAAAAAGCCGAGCGCAAGGTGCAGCTCTACCTCAACGCCGCGTTTTTCGCTGAGCCGGGGCTCATTGGCGTGCACCCGAACGACAACACGGCCACCGTGTGGCTGCGTGCGGACGATCTCGCGGCCCTGATCCGGGAGCACGGAAACCCGGTGCATATTGCGGAGCTGTGAGCGCGGCCACACGCATAGAAAAAAGCAAGGCTTCCCGAATTCGGGAAGCCTTGCTTTTATCTATTTCTCTTTTTTGCAGTCACAGTTTCTGCCGCACTGCGCGCAGTTACCGGTGCAGCCGCTGCCGCAGCAGCCGCCCTTTTTCATGGCGCGACGCCAGACGCGCCACGCGATGACGGCGCACACGGCCACGATGGCCAGCAGGAGATAATCGATCAGCCGCATCACACCAGCCCCGCGATCGCATACGCGGCAAACGCCACGACCCACGCGACCGAGCACTGCAGAACCACGACGCCGACCGTCTTGAGCCGGGAATCCAACTCGCGGCGGATGGTGGCGATGGCGGCCACGCACGGCGTATACAGCAGCGTGAACACGAGAAAGCTGATGGCGGAGCGCGTGGTGAGCAGCGACGAAATGGCCGCGCCGCCGAGCAGCACCTGCAGCGTGCTGACGACGGATTCCTTGGCGATGAAGCCGGAGATGAGCGCCGTGGCACACCGCCAGTCGCCAAAGCCGAGCGGACGGAAGACGGGCGCGATGAACTGCCCGATGAGCGCGAGCAGGCTGTTGGCACTGTCGGCCACGACGTTCAGGCGCGTGTCAAAGCTCTGGAGGAACCAAATGATGATCGTCGCGAGGAAAATGACCGTGAACGCGCGCTGGAGGAAGTCCTTCGCCTTCTCCCAGAGCAGCAGCGCCACGCTCTTGAGTCCGGGCATGCGGTAATTCGGCAGCTCCATGACAAACGGCACGGGCTTGCCGCGGAAGGCCGTCTTGTTCATGATGAGCGCCGCGAGGATGCCGATGAGGATGCCGAGGACATACAGGCCCAGCATGACGAGCGCGCGGTAGCGCGGGAAAAACGCCGCGGTGAAAAAGGCGTAGATCGAGATCTTCGCCGAGCAGCTCATATACGGCGTGAGCAGGATGGTCATCTTCCGGTCGCGGTCAGACGAGACGGTGCGCGTGGCCATGATGGCCGGCACCGAGCAGCCGAAGCCGATGAGCATCGGCACGATGCTGCGCCCTGACAGGCCGATCTTGCGCAGGGGCTTATCCATGACGAAGGCGACGCGGGCCATATAGCCGGTGTCCTCCAGAATGGACAGGAAGAAAAACAGCGTCACGATGATCGGCAGGAACACGAGCACGCTACCGACGCCGGCGAACACGCCGTCGATGATGAGGCTATGTACCACGGGGTTGATGCCGTAGGCCGTGAGCGCGGCGTCCACGACGCCGGTCAGCGCGTCGATGCCGAGCTGCAGCAGGTCGGACAGCCACTGGCCGATGACGTTGAACGTGAGATAAAACGTGAGGAACATCACGACGAGAAACATCGGCAGAGCGGTATATTTGCCTGTGAGGATGCGGTCGATCTTCATGGAGCGCGCGTGCTCCTTGCTCTCGTGGCACTTGACCACGGAAGCAGCCACGACGCCCTCGATGAACGTGTAGCGCATGTCCGCGAGCGCCGCGTTGCGGTCGAGCCCGGTCTCGTTTTCCATCTGCACGATGCAGTGCTCAAGCAGCTCCCGCTCGTTTTCGTCGAGCGCGAGCGACTGCGCGAGATCGTCCCCGCCCTCGATGAGCTTGGCCGCGCAGAAACGCGCCGGCACGCCGATACGGTCGGCATGGTCGGCGATCAGGTGCACGACCGCGTGGATGCAGCGGTGCACGGCCGAATCATCCGCGCAGAAGTCCGTCACCTTCGGCAGCGTCTGGCTGCGCGCGACGGTCAGCGCCTGATCCACGAGCTCAGACACGCCCTCCCCCTTCGCCGCCGAGATCGGCACGATGGGGATGCCCAGCGCCTGGCTCATCTTCTGCACGTCGATGGCGCCGCCGTTGGCGTGCACCTCGTCCATCATGTTCAGCGCCAGCACCATCGGCACGCGCAGCTCGAGCAGCTGCAGCGTCAGGTACAGGTTGCGCTCGATGTTCGTGGCGTCCACGATGTTGATGATGCCGTCCGGCTTCTGGTTGATGATAAAATCGCGCGAGACGATCTCCTCCTGCGTATACGGACGCAGGGAGTAGATGCCCGGCAGGTCGACGACGGAGCAGCCCTTCTCGTCGCGCATCTCGCCCATCTTCTGGTCGACGGTCACGCCCGGAAAGTTGCCCACGTGCTGGTTGGAACCGGTGAGGGCGTTGAACAGCGTCGTCTTGCCGCAGTTCTGGTTGCCGACAAGCGCAAAGATCATGCCGACACCCCCTCGACCTCGATCTTCTTCGCTTCTTCTACGCGCAGCGTCAATTCATAGCCGCGCACGCGGATCTCGATGGGGTCGCCCATCGGCGCCACCTTCTGCAAAGTGACGCGCGTCCGGGGTGTCAGCCCCATGTCCAACAGCCGGCATCGCAGCGCGCCGTCCCCACCGACGGCCGTGATGACTGCTGAGGAACCGATCTTCAATTCATTTAATGTCATTGCCATTGCCTTTCTGTCAAAATTCATTTCCCTAGTGAAAAAGACTAGCATGGCGGGCGCGATTTTGTCAAGAGTCTGGCAGGGATTTCCGCGATTTCTGCCGAACGGCGGCGAAAAAACATCCCGGAGCGGAAAAACCACTCCGGGATGCCGGACTGCCGGTACTGTTGCAGCGGCTGTCAGGGCTCGGGCGCCGGCTGGACAACGTTCAAAATGTAGCGCATCATGATCGTCGCAAACTGCGCGCGTGTGGTCACGCCCTGCGGATCGAGAAGCGTCCGGCCGCCGATGGCATTACCGGAGATCAGCCGCTCGCCCACCGCCCAGGTCATGGGCGCAAGCGCAAAAGCGGACACGCTGCCCGCGTCCGCAAACGCCGACAGGTCGCCGCAGGCATCCAGATCACAGCCCTTGAAGCGGGCGTACCGATACAGGATGGCCGCCGTCTGCTCGCGGGTCGCCAGACCGTTGGGATCAAACCGGCCGCCGCCGACGCCGTTCACGATGCCGCTGCCCGCCGCCCAGCCGATCGCCCCGGCATACCAGGCGCCGCTGCGCACATCGGTGAAGGCACTTTCCGCCGCGGCGGGCTCGCCCTCGAGCCGATAGAGGATCATGACGATCATGGCGCGGGTGAGCCGTGCGTTCGGTTCAAAGGTCGTGTCGGACGTGCCGGCAAAGAGCTTGTGCGCCACGGTGAAGTCAATGGCGTTGTGCGCCCAGTTGCTCGCGGGCGGCATATCGGTGAATCTGCTGCCCGGACAGGCTTTGCCGCCGGGGCACGGAGCGGACACCGGGTCTCTTGCCCCGCAGACGGTGCAGACCCCGTTGACATAGCGGTGCGCGGCGGGGATGGTCTCCTGCGCCGTCAGCACCTCGCCGCAGAGGGCGCACCGGCTGCCCTCGGTCAGGCCCGGCGTGGTGCAGGTGGCCGCCACGGCCGGGAGCGCCTCGGGCGCGTGGGCTCTGGCCGGGATGGCCTCGGTCATCGTCTCGCCGGCATCGCTGGTGTAAACGCGCGTGCCGGTGGATGTGCAGGTCGGCTCCCGCGTGACGACGCCGGCGTCCCACGTGTGGGCATAGGCGGCGCGCATTTGCACGATGCGCGCGGTGAGCCAGGCGTCCATGTCCGCCACGGTATCGGCATACGTCGTGCCGGCCGGCCAGGCACGATCACCGGCGCGGATCAGCGGCCACAGCCGGTCATTCATGGCGGCGCTGGCCGACAGGTGTGCGCCGCCGGTCATGACCCTGCCGCCGTCCCCCACAAGCCGCTGCGCCTGCGCGAGGAACGTATCGTGACAGTAATTGCCGACGGCCGCGCGGAAGCCGGGGATCTGCAGGAGCGCGGACACGAGGTAGCGCCCGCCGTCAAAGTCATCGTCCGCGCCGATATCGCCGCAGGCCAGCTCCATATCCGAAACAGGGCCTGCGTACAGCAGACCGCCGGCATCCTTATAAAAGGACAGCGAGACGCCGACCGCACACGCATCGGCGGCCAGACGCTGCAGCAGGTAAACCTGCACGAGCGAGGTCAGATCGCAGTATTCATAATAGTACTTACCGGTCTCGGCATTGTAGCCGGTGTAGTTCCCGGCGGCATCCTGCGCGTAGACCACATCCTCAAAGGCCTGATAATACTCACTGATGTAGGCCATGGCGTCCCGGCCGCACCACGCGGGACTCTGGACATTCATGGCGCAGCCGCGCGCGGTCACAAAGCCGTTGGCCGCGTCCTGCTTTGCCTTGGCGGTGTCGCTACGCGCGAGCAGGTAGCCGCCGGTGATGTCGGCGGGCTCGGTCAGCCCGGCCGTGTACCGGTAGGTCCGGCCGTACCGGTTCTCGGCCGCGGCCGTGGTCATATCGCTGCCGTAGTCCGCGTTGACGGCCGCGTAGGCGGTCTCCATGCCGGTGATGTCCACACCAGTACTGCCGACGGCGTTCGTCTCGCTGACAAGATAAGTGCCGCGGTAGACGCCGTCATAGTACAGATCCACCCAGTCGGCCGCGGGTGTGTACGGCATGCCCAGCGACACGGCAAGCTCCCGGAAGAGCTTGTCGTGCAAAAGCGTTGCGTCGTCACAGCAGGCCAGCAACGTCCAGCGCTCAGCCGCTTCCCCGCAGGCGGCGAGATCACACGCCTGGTCGAGCCGGAGCTGATACGACCGCTTCCCGGCGGCCGCAGGGTCGGTGCTGCCGCACGCACGGAGCTGCGTGCGCACACCGTCACAGACGGCATTGCCGTCCCGGTCGGCCAGCAGCAGCTGCGCCGCGGCGTTGGCATCGCCGGCATCCACAAAGGCTCGGCCCTGTGCGGACGGATCTTCGCTCGTGATGTAAAGCGCGCTGAGATTCTCCGACTGCGCCACGCACAGCGTGCCGGCCGCCTCGCCGTTGATGCGGACGGTGAGCGTGTAAAGGCCGTCGTCCGCGGCGGCAAGCTCTGTGATGTTGACGGTCTCGCCGAGCGGTTCTATGCCCTTGCTGCCCTGCAGCTCCACGGTCGGGTTCGTGCAGTTTTGCGTGTGCACCGTCACGGCGAGGCGGCTCAGATCCGCGCTCGCGGGCAGAAACAGATACTGCGCCGCGTCCATGCTCAGGCTGGTCACGGTGCGCCCATCCACCTGCGCGTCGATCGTGCCGAGCAGTTCGGACGGTGCAAACGCGCCTTCTGGCAGCGTCGTCACCGCGACCGTGTTGGAGTAGTACGGCGAGAAATACCACCTGCCGTCCACCTGCGTGCAGCCGACCAGGCGGAACGTGTACGCCGTTGCCGGCGCAAGACCCGTGACGATGCAGACGGGCTTTGCGGTCAGGGGCAGAGTGGTCCAGGTGCTGCCGCCGTCAGCGCTCATCTCGACGCGGTAGTTTTCCGCACCAGCGGCCGCCGTCCAGTCGAGACGGACCTGCTTCTGGCCGATCTCGGCCGCAGCCGCGTCCCGGACGCCGCCGGGCAGGATCTCATACTGCGCGGACACCGTGCCGTAGAAGTCGCGCATGCCCCGGATCGAGACGGTGCCGAGACCGACGCGCGTGTTGTTCGTATAGGAGATGCAGCCATCGACGTCCGCTTCGTCGGTCCTGACCGTCAGCTGCCTGCCCTGATACGTGACCGCAACGGCGCAGACGGCATCTTTGCCGTTATAGACCGCGGGCGCGGTCTTGACCTGCGCATCGGCAATATTCTTTCCCTGCGTGCCGCACTTCGTGCAGACATGATCAGCATCCCAGCTGTGGCCCGCATAGCGGAGCACCGCGCTGCGGCAGGTCTCGCCGCAGGTCCTGCAGGTGGTGATGGCATAGCCGTTCGTGGTGCAGGTGCGGGTGTCGACCGTCTCCGTGTCGTGAACGATGCCGTCATCGTCGAAGTGATACGTCCCGCCGTCGAGCTGCTGCCAGCCGGTGACATGCTCGCCGGACAGGAAATACATCCGGTCGGCCGTGCCCTCGACCGTCAGCCAGCCGGTGTACTGCGCGGCCCGGATGTCGACTGTCTCCCCGCAGACCGCGCACACGGACTTTCCGCCGCGGCAGGTCGTCAGCGTGTGGCCGTGCGCGCAGCCGCCGCTCCCCGCCGCGTCCGCAGCCAGCGCCTGCGGGCAGATCAGCGCCGACACCAGTGCGGCTGCCAGCAGAAAGGCCCGAACCCTGTCCGCAAAATGGGATCTATGCATGTTTTCCCCCCTCCGTTGCTCTTTTCGCCGTTGAAAACGACAGAAAAGAGCAACCGTTTCCTTGATTTTGCCTGTCGTTTGATGTTGTGCTGCGATTCATGACCGAAACTTCGATAGAAAAATATAATATTTTGTCATTTTATCATGAATTTTCACGAATCGCAAGATTGCTTTCGGCAAAAACGCCGAATATTTGCACATCTTTCCCCAACTCAGGGAAAGCCTGACTGGGCGCACGAAACATTTGACACGCACACCGGCCGCTCCTATAATCGAACCGGGCATCGGATTCGGATGCCGTTTTGATGCCAAACGGATGTAGTTTTGACTCGAAGGAGGCGGTGGCATGATCCAGATCCTGATCGTGGACGATGAAAAGCCGATCTGCGACCTGATCCAGATGAGCCTGACCCGCGCGGGCTATCACTGCACGTGCGTCTATGACGGGCTGGCCGCGGCGGACATTCTGGAACGCAACGTATTTGATCTCATTTTGCTCGATGTGATGCTGCCGAACGCCGACGGCTTCGAGCTGATGGAGTATATCCGCCCGCTGGGCATCCCGGTCATCTTTCTGACCGCGCGCGGCTCAGTCGACGACCGGGTGCGCGGCCTGCGCATGGGCGCGGAGGACTATATCGTCAAGCCCTTTGAGGTCGTGGAGCTGCTCGCGCGCGTGGACGTCGTGCTGCGGCGCTACAACAAGACCGACGCCGTGATCGAGATCGGCGGGCTGCGCATCGACACGCGCGCCATGCAGGTCTGGCGCGGCGCGGAGGAGATCAGCCTGACGCACAAGGAATACGACCTGCTGCTGTTTTTTGCGCGCAACCCCGGCACCGCGCTCTACCGCGAGACGATCTACGAGCACGTCTGGGGCGGCGAATACAGCTACGGCAGCAAGACCGTGGATCTGCACATCCAGCGGCTGCGCAAAAAGGTCGGCTGGGAAAACCGGCTGCTGGCCGTGAACAAGGTCGGCTACCGGCTGGAGGTATGAGCGGATGAAATTTCGCGCAAAGCTCACCATCGCCATGGTGCTGCTGCTGTCGCTGACGTACGGCATCGGCGGCAGCCTGATGATCGCGCAGTCGTTTTCCGCGTCGATCGACCGCGAGCGCGACGCCGCCGTGCAGACCTACCGCATGGTCGTGGACGTGCTGGAGCTGCTCGGCGACAACGCCTCGCCCGGCACGGCGGCCAACACCGTCGCGCTCGTGCTGCACAAGCTCGGCAGCGGCGGGTCGAGCACGGCGGCGCGCATCCGATTCGGCGCACAGATGACCACAACGGGCGACACCGCGCTGCTCGATGAAGCACCCGAGCCTCCGGCCGGCAGCGGCGTGACCAGCATCGTGCACACCGGCAACGGCCGGCACTACCTCATGCTCGGCGCCACGGCCGACGGCACGACCGTCCAGCTCGCGTTCGACGTGACGGAGACCTATACCGTGCGCCAGACGCAGCAGCGCGCGTACCACACGACGTTCGTGATCCTCATCTCCTTCGGCGCGGCCGTGGCGTGGGTCACGTCCTATCTGCTGACGCGCCCGCTCGGCACGCTTTCACGCGCGTCAAGAGAGCTGGCGCGGGGCAATCTCGGCTACCGGGCGCCCGTGCGCTCGCGCGATGAGGTGGGGCAGCTGGCGGCGGACTTCAACCGCATGGCCGGGCAGCTTGAGCGCAACGTCAACCGCATTCAGGAGACCATGGCGCTGCAGGAGCGGTTCATGGCCGACTTCTCGCACGAGATGAAAACGCCCATGACCTCCATCATCGGCTATGCAGACCTTTTGCGCAGCCAGGTGCTCACCCCGGACGAGCAGATGGACGCGGCGAACTATATCTTCTCCGAGGGCAAGCGGCTCGAAGCGCTGGGGCTGAAGCTGCTGGATATGCTCTCGCTCGACCAGTCAAAGCTCCAGCTCGTGCCCGCGCATCCTGCCGATCTCGTGGCGGGGCTGCTCGAGCACCTCAAGCGCCTGTACGCGCAAAAAGGCATCGCCCTGCAGTACCGTACCGAGGAGGGCGCGTGCTTTTTAGAGCCGGACCTGTTCAAGACCCTGCTCGTCAACCTCATGGACAACGCCCGCAAGGCGCTCGACAGCGGCGGCAACATCTACGTCTGGCAGGAGATGCTGCCCGACGGCTGCCGCGTGCGCGTGCTCGACAACGGCCGCGGCATCCCGCCGGAAGCGCTCGCGCACCTGACGGAGGCGTTTTACCGCGT
The DNA here is from genome assembly GCA_000432375.1 of Firmicutes bacterium CAG:103. GTDB lineage: Bacteria > Bacillota > Clostridia > Oscillospirales > Oscillospiraceae > CAG-103. The sequence continues at coordinate 1,768 of HF985712.1, read as the reverse complement.
GGACAAGTCGCGCTCGCGCGCGCAGGGCGGCGCGGGACTCGGCCTGTCGCTGTGCAACGAGATCGTGCAGCTGCACGGCGGCACAATGCAGTTTGAAAGCCGCGTCGGCAACGGCACGGTCGTGACCGTGGAGCTGAAAGGAGGCCGTGTATGAAACGCTGGCTCAACACCGCACTGGCGATCGTGCTCATGCTGGCGATCGCGGCGGGCGGATTTTTCCTGCCGAACTTCGTCTCGGCGCGGCTCGACCGCACAGATCAGGACACGGCGTTTTCGCTCAGCACCGGCGACGCGCAGGGCGCGGCGAGCATCCTGCGCCTGAAGCTGACCGACGGCATACAAAACCTGTTTTACGGCACAAAAGAGCCCGTCGAGCTCGATGAGAGCGCCGCGGTGCACACGCTGGCCGAGATGGCGCAGTACGCGCAGGACCTGCTGGGCGCGCTGGAAAAGGACAGCGCGCTGTTCGGCGGCGACTTTTCCGTGCAGGAGGGCGCGACCGTCCAGTACGCGAACTACGGCAGCGGCTTCGTCCTCTGGGGCATCACGCTGAGCAATCCGCGCGGCGACACGGCGTCGTTCCTGCTCGACGACGCGACCGGCTGCGTGCTGGCGCTCAGTTATGAATTCGCCTATGACTTCGGCTTCCAGATCCGGCAGAACGATCTGTGGGATTACCTGCTGCGCGTGTTTGAAAACCGCGTCGGTGCCACGGTCGCGGCCGCACTCGGCGAGCCGTATGACGAGGTGCAGATCCCGATGCCGGACGCGGCGAAAAAAATGCTCGGCCTGCATGCGCGCGGCACGAACACCGTCCCGCTGCGGCTGCTCAACGCCGGAGAAGAGGGCAATTACAACGACGGCACAGACAGCAGCATCACCGACTACCTGCAGTTTTATGACCCGGACGCCGACACGGCCTTTTCCCTGCCGGCGTGGCGTGTGGAAAATACTTTGTATTTCAACGCGCAATGATGCCGTTTGGATGCCAAAGCGTTGCCGGACGGATCACAGTCTCCGCTAAGATAGGGCCATACCCGCTTCGCGGAGACTTTTTTCGTCAGGAGATGCCCATCATGCAGACAAACGACCTCCCTCGCATCGGCGTGCTCAGTGCAGACCCCGCCGCCGTCACACAGTTCCTGCGCCGCGTGCAGGCGCTGGGCGCAGACCCCACCGCCCTGCTGCCGCTGAGCCCGGCGTCCGTGCCCGACTGCGAACCGTATCTGTGCGGGACGTCCACGCAGTCGCCCCTGCCGAAGCTGCGCGCGGCGGCGGAGGTGCTGGTCGCCTCCGGCTGCACGGTCATCGCCGCGCCGGACAGCGCGGGCGTTTTCTGCGAGGAGATCACGGCGGCCGTCGGCATCCCGACACTCGGCGTCTCCGGGCCGGCGCTGCAGCAGCTCGTCGGCAAGCTGCGGCAGCGCGCGAGCGTGCTGTGCACACCCGGCGTGCGCGCCGCCAACGGCTACGGCATCGCCGCGCGGCGCTACGGGCTGCACTGCAGCTATCCCGACGCGCCCGTGCAGGCGCTGCTCGGCTGCGTGCAGCCGGAGAAAGCGTGCAGCGAGCAGGTGCTGCGCTCGATCATCGAGCTGGAGCTGGCCCGCGGCAACGACAGCGTCGTGCTCGACAGCGCGCAGCTGTGCGCCGCGTTCGCGCACTTCGGCCTCGCCGCGCGTTACCCGCAGGCGGCCGACGGCATGGAGCTGCTGGCGCAGGCCGCGCTGCTGCACACTGCGGCGGCAGCCGACGCCCGCCGCGCATA
>HF985711.1 GCA_000432375.1 Firmicutes bacterium CAG:103 | reverse complement strand
GGGGTTTTGCTATTATCAGCGGGCCGCAGCCTCTCCAACGAGCGCCCGGCGCAACGGGGCTCGTTTGCCCACGCTTATTCCTCCGGCGCGGGCTCCTCGGTCACTTCGACCTCGATGTCCTCCGGCTCGACGACCTCGGCGTCGACGGTGTGCAGATCCGGCGCGGGGCGGTACTCCTTAGCGGCGGCGCGCAGCTCGTCCATCTGCGCCTCCAGCTCGGCGACGCGCGCGTTGGCGTCCGTTACCTGCTGGCAGAGCTCGGCGAGGAAGGCGTCGGCCGTGTCGCGGTAGTTTTCGTAGTACAGGCGGCCGATCTCGGTGTACGTGCGCTTGACGCGCTCGAGCTCGGCGTTGCAGTCCACGGTCATGCGCGTCATGCGCGAGGCGTACTTGGCGCGGTCGCCCACGGCGTGGGCAGCGCCGGCGACCTTGTCGCGCATCTCGTCGCTGACGACCTTGTTGGCGGCATTGGTCACGGTCTCACCGGCCTTGCCGGCCGCGTCGACGACCTTGTTCTTCAGGCTGTTGAGCATATCATGGTAATCTTTCATGGATAAAAACCTCCTTGCAAGTAAATACGATGGGATGCTTTATGCGTCCGGCTGCCCGCCCGCGCCGCGGTCGACATAGCGCGGTGCGTGCCGGAGCTTGCCGGTGTAAAACAGCGCGAGCACGATGGCAGCGGCGGCCGCCGACACCCCGGCCAGCAGTTGGCTGACGCGGATGCCCGTGCCGGCGATGTACAGGCTGTCGGTGCGCAGGCCCTCGACGAGCGCGCGGCCGATGCCGTACCACACGGCGTAGAGCAAAATGAGCTCGCCGTCAAACTTCCGCTCGTGTCGTCGAAACCAGAAGTGCAGCAGCAGAAAGCCCACGAAGTTCCACAGGCTCTCGTAGAGAAACGTCGGATGTACGTACACGGTCTCCCGGCCGGGGAGCGTGAGTCCCATGCGGGAGAAGGCCGTGGTCTCGCGGCCGAAGGCTTCGCGGTTGATGAAGTTGCCCCAGCGGCCGATGCACTGCCCGATGAGCAGGCCGGGCGCGCACACGTCCGCCATCGCGCCGAAGGGGATCTTTTTCTTCCGGCACCAGACGATGCCGGTCAGCAGCCCCGCGATCACGCCGCCGTAGATGGCGAGCCCGCCCTCCCAGATCTTGAGCGCGTCGATGGGGTGGTCGCGGTAGTCGCTCCACTGGAAGATGACGTAGTACAGCCGCGCGCCGATGATGGCCAGCGGGATCATCCAGATGAGAAAGTCATAGAGCGTGTCCGGCTCGATGCCGCAGCGACGGCAGTGCCGCGCGCAGTAGAGCATCGCCAGAATGAAGCCCACGGCGATGATCACGCCGTACCAGTAAAACGTGCGGCCGAAGAGCGTGAACGACGCGCTGGGGTCGATGCTCCAGCTGCCGAGCAGGGGAAAGCTAATGACGGCGTCACGCATCATCGTCGGCATCATCCTCGCCTCCTTTCGGGGCAACGACCGAGAGCGCCAGGCGCTCGGGCGCGAGCGTCTCGGTCAGCCACTTGGCGCACTCCGCCGCCGTGATCTCGCCGAGCAGCGGGAAGGCGTCCATGTGCTCGTACCCGCCGAAGAGCCCCTCGGCCATGGCGATGCACACATCGTCGAACCGGTCGAGCCCGCGCAGCCAGCCGCCGTACACGGCGCGGCGCGCCCGCTCGAAGGCCGGGCCGTCAAAGCCGTCACGCGCGATCTGCGCGACGGTCTCGCTCACGCGCGCGCACACGGCGTCGGGGTCTTTGCTCTCGCCGCCGAGCACGGCCATGGCGATCGGGCCGCAGTAGTCCGCGCTGCAGCCGAAGTCGTCGCCGAGCAGCCCCGCGCGGTAAAGATCGTTGTAAAACGCCGTCGCCTCGCCGAAGGCGGCCTGCAGCGCGAGCTCCGCCGTGAGCGTCTGGCGCAGGCGGGCCTCGCCCTTTTCCGCCGGGCGGAACTTTGCGCCCAGCAGCATCTGCGGCGCGGACACCGCGAGCTCCACGCGCATGCGCGCCTGCGCCGGCGTCATGTCCTCCGGCGCGCCGTGGTCGGCGGCCGGGACGGGAGAGAGGTCCGGCGGCAGGATCTCCGCCGCGATGGCGGCCACGCGCTCGGGCGTGTCCTGACACACGGCGCACAGCACCATGTTCGACGGCGCGTAAAACGCGCGGTGGCAGGTATAGAGCGTCTCGGGCGTGATCTGCGCGATGCTCTCGACCGTGCCGGCCACGGCGTCGCGCGCCCCGTCGCGCGCAAGCAGGCAGCGCATGAGGTCGCGCCACACGGCGCGGTCGGGGTCGTCCTCGCCCATGCGGATCTCCTGAGCGATGATGCCCTGCTCCTTGGCCACGCTCGCGTCGGTGAAATACGGCGTCGAGACAAAGCGCAGCAGCGTGCGCAGGTTATCCTCAAACCGGTCCGTGCAGGAAAAATAATAGGCCGTCATGTTCGTAGACGTGAAGGCGTTCGGGTCTGCGCCGTTTTCGCTCAGCGTCAGCAGCGCGTCCGACCCGTCGGGCATGTCAAAGAGCTTGTGCTCGAGATAGTGCGCCACGCCGGCGGGCGTGTCCGTCCACGTGTCATTTACGCGAAAGCGCCGGTCCGCCCCGCCGTAGCAGGTGGCAAACACGGCGTAGCTGCGCTGAAAGTCGGGCTTGCAGAGCACGCGCACGCGCAGGCCGTTCGGCAGCGTCGCCGCCCAGACGTTTTCGGGTCGTTCATTCGTCATCGGCAGTCTCCTCCGTTCCCTTGAGCAGATACACACAGTCGCACACGACGCCGGCGGCGATGTCCGTCACGTCCGTGCGCGTGACCTCTTCCACGAGCGCGGCCATCTCGGCCGGGTCGATGTCCAGCCCCTGCACCGTGCGGTTGAGCCAGTACCACGCCAGCGCGTCGGGCGCGTCGGCCGTGGCGCGCAGGTCGCTGGCCACGCTGCGGATGGCGGAGCGAAGCTCGCCGTCCGTAAAGTCGCCGGTGCGCACGGCGTCGAGCTGCGCCGTGATCTCGGCGAGCGCGCGCTCGTAGTTTTTCACGTCGATGCCGCTCGTCACGGTCAGCAGGCCCTTGTGCGTGCTCAGGCGCGAGCCGACGTAGTAGCACAGGCTGAGCTTCTCGCGCACGTTCAAAAAGAGCTTGGACGTGACGCAGCCGCCGTAGAGGGCGTTAAAGACGAACAGCGCCGGGATGTCCGGCTCGGTCATGCACGCGCCGAGGCGGTAGCCCACGGCGAGCTGCCCCTGCGCGACCGGGAGCGTCTCGGTCACATAGCGCGGCTCGGCTTCGAGCGCGTTCATGCGGATGTCCGTGCCGATGTCCTCGTCGATCTCGCCGCGCGGCATCGTCGAGAGCACGTCCGTGAGGATGCGCGCGACGCGCCCGCCCTCGAGCGAGCCGCAGTAGAAGATCTCCACGGGGCTCGTCGAGAGCACGTCGTGGTAGCGCATCGTGAGCTTGCGGTAGTGGATGCGCTCGGCGTCCGCCTCCTCGCCGAGGCGGGGCACGGCGTAGTCCTCGCAGCAGCACATGTGCGCGTACAGCCGCTCGATGGCGTAGGCGCGCTTGTTGTTCATGCCGGCGCGGATGCGCTCGAGCAGCTTCTCGCGCTCGCTGTCCACGATATCCGGCCGCAGCAGGCCGCCGCGCGTGTTCGGGTGCAGCAGCAGGTCTGCCACGTCGGCCGCGAGCCGGGGGAAGATCTCCTCGCCCACCGCGCCGTCGTCGGCAAACTCGGCCTCGAAGCCCACGGCCTGGATCTCACCGAGCTTGCGCACGCTCGGCGTGATGCTCGCGCCGTAGAGGTTCTCGAGCTCGGCCGCGATCGTCTCCAGATCGGGCAGGCGCGTGCTGCCGCGCCGCAGCACATACGGCAGCACGGCCGTGCACGCCGCCGTTTCTCGCCGCAGCTGCGTCAGCAGGTTCACGCTCAGCCACGCGGTCTTGAACTTGTCCGTGCGCAGGGCGGTCAGCCACACGCCGGGGAGAATTTCCGTGCGGATGCGTTCCATAAGATACGCTCCTTTCGCCTATGGTGTGTCCATATTTTTTGAATACTTTATTATATCACGCCTTACCTATCTTGGGAATAGGGTTTCGGGCGCTTTTTGCCGATGCCGCCGCCGTCGTAGGGCGCATTGTCCACGGTCACGCCGTCGGGCCGCAGGCGGACGGTGTGCAGCAGACCAGCTCCGTCGCGCCAGCGCACGGTACACTCCGGCCAGCCGGCCGGCAGGTGCGGCTCTGGGTAGAGCACGCCGCCGCGCAGGTGCAGCCCCAGCAGATCTTCCGCCGCGATGCGCAGGTACCACCCCGCCGCGCCCGTGTACCACGTCCAGCCGGCGACGCCCGCGTTGTCCCCGCCCGCAATGTCGGCCGCGAGCACGTACGGCTCGCCCTCGTAGCGCGCGGGGTCGTGCGCCGCGGGCAGCACGGCGTGCAATATTTCTGCGCCCTCGGCCGTGCGGCCCGTGCGCAGCAGCGCCATGGCCAGCCACAGCGCGCCGTGGGTGTACTGCCCGCCGTTTTCGCGCAGGCCCGCGCCGTAGCTGCGCACGTAGCCCGTCTCGGGCGTGCGCCGCGTGATGGGCGGGTCGAACAGCCGCACCACGTTGTGCTCCCGGTCGAACAGGTGCTCCACCGCGCTCGTGAGCGCCGTGTGCACGCGGCCGGGGTCGGCGTGCGTGTCGAGGGCGGCAAACGCCTGCGCGATCGCGTCGATGCGGCACTCGCCGCACGCTTCCGAGCCGAGCGGCCGCCCGTCGTCATAGTACCCGCGCCGGTACCACGCGCCGTCCCACGCTCCCTCGGCCGCGCGCGTGCAGTGGTCGGCGGCGAGCGCGAGCTGTTTGGCCGCGTGCCCGCCCACGAGGGCGGCAAATTTCCGCGCCGTGATGGCAAAAAACCACGTCAGCCACGCGCTCTCGCCCCGGCCCTGCGCGCCCACGCGGTCAAAGGCGTCGTTCCAGTCGCCCGTGCCGATCAGCAGCAGCCCGTGCGCGCCCACGCCGCGCGCGAGCACGCGCATCAGCGCCCGGCGGCAGTGCTCGAGCACCGTGCCGGTCTCCGCGCCCGGCTCGAGCGGCTGGTAGCGGTCGTGCTCGTTTTCCTCCAGCTCCTCACCCGCGAGGAAGGGGTACTCGGCGCTCAAGATCTCGGCGTCGCCGGTCTTTTCCACGTACTCGCACACCGCCCACGGCAGCCACAGCAGGTCGTCCGAGATGCGGGTACGCACGCCGTGCTCGGGTCCCGTGCCCGCGTGCCACCAGTGGCACACGTCCCCGGCGGCGAACTGGTGCGCGCACGCGCGGCCGATCTGCTCGCGCGCAGGCGCGCTGTCGAGCAGCAGGAGGTTCACCGCGTCCTGCAGCTGGTCGCGGAAGCCGAACGCGCCGCCGTTCTGGTACAGGCTCGTGCGTGCCAGCAGCCGGCAGCACAGCGTCTGATACGCCGCCCAGCCGCCGAGATAGCGGTTCATGTCCGCGTCCGGCGTCGTCATCCACAGGCGCGACACCGCGCCCAGCCACCGCTCGCGCGTTGCGCGCAGGGCGTGCGCGGCCTCGTCCGGCTGCGTCAGGCGCAGGAGATTCGCGCGCGTGCTGCACCCGCAGACGATCACGCCCTGCCGGTCGATCACGCCCTCGAGCGCGAAGCAGGGGCTCAGCCCCGCGCCGGCGCGCGCGTCCATCTGCCCGCGCAGGAACGAAAACCGGTCGCACGTCCAGCCCGTGAGCGGCATGCCCGCCGCCGCGCAAAAGAGCGTCGGCGCGTCCGCGCGCACGTTTTCTGCCGTGAACAGCCCGTCGGCGTACGCCGTCACGACGGCGGGGGCGTCCGCGTCGCGCCCGGCGCAGACGAGGTCAGTGTGCCACGTGATGCGCGCGCGCCCCGCGCACTCGATGAGCAGCACGCGCGCGTCCGCGTCCTCGGGCACGAACGCCGTCACGCGCACGGACATGCCGTCCACGCTGCGCTCCCACGCCGCCCAGCCGAAGCCGTACTCCACCCGCGCCGCCCCGTCGTCGTCAAAGAGCGACACCGCGCCCGCGCGCGATGCCATGCGCAGCGTCTCCGTGCCGCGCAGCACCCACGGGTCGCACAGCCAGCGGTTGATGCGCCCGGTGTGCGCGTTGCGGTGCCACATGTGGCCCGTGCCCGCGTCCGTGGCGAGAAAGCCGAAGCGCCCGTTTGTCAGCACCTGGCTCCACGCGCGCGGCGGCAGCCCGGTGAAGGACACCGTGCCGTCGTCGTCCCAGCGCACGTCGCTGCCC
>HF985710.1:1219-3780 GCA_000432375.1 Firmicutes bacterium CAG:103 | reverse complement strand
AACCGGCAGCCAAAAAGGCTGCCGGTTGCGGTTGTTTTGTTTCGTTGTACGAAAGGTTTCCGATGCTGCGATCAGTTGAACCAGCCCAGACCGAAGAACGTGCTGATCTGCACAAGCAGGATGAAGAACATGATCACGGGGCAGAGATACTTGATGCAGAAGGTGTAGAAGCCGTGGATGTGGCCGTTGTAGCCGCTGTCGATCTCGCCGTACAGGGATTTCGGCTTGATCTCCCAGCCGACCATGATGGACATGAGCATGGCGCCGAGCGGCATGGCAATGCCTTCGGAAATCATATCCATGAAGTCGAGCCAGTCAGCGCACCAGTCAGCCTTGGAGTTGATGTGGAACAGATCCTTCGGCGCGATGCCGTTGGAGCCGAGACCGTCAACCGCGACGAGGCAGGCCAGCAGGGTGATGGCGAGGCAGACGACGGCGAGCACCTTGTTGCGGTCACGCTCGTGACCCTTGGCGCTGGCGTGGTCGATGAAGGTGACGGAGACCGCCTCGATCAGGGAGATGGCGGAGGAGATGGCCGCGATCAGAACGAGGGCGTAGAAGATCAGGCCGAAGATACCGCCGATGGTGCCCATGTCATGGAACACGTCCTGCAGCGTGGCGAACAGGAGGTTCGGGCCGCCGAGCTTGATCTCGGAGACGGCCATGCCCTTGGCGATGCCGTTGGCGACGGCCGCCGGGATAACGGCGAGACCGGCCATGATGGCAACGAGGGTATCGGAGATAACGATGATGACGGAGTTTTTCGGGAGGTTCTCATTCTTGCCGAGGTAGGAGCCGTAGGTGATCATGGCGCCCATGGCAAGAGACAGGGAGAAGAACATCTGGCCGCCGGCCGTTGCGAGAACTTCCATAAAGCCGGGTGCCTTGTCAAAGAAGCCCGCCTTCAGAGCGTAGCCGGGGACGAACATATACTTGAGGCCGACGTCCGCATTCGGAAGCGTCCAGGCACGGATGATGACGATGACGAGCATGACGAACAGTGCGGGCATGCCGATCGTGTTGAACTTCTCAATGCCGCCGCCGACACCGCCGCGGTTGATGAGATAGCAGATGACCATGAACAGAACCATGCAGCCGATGCTGGCCCACGGGTTGGTGAGCAGAGCCGCGAAGGAGCTGCTGTCCGGCATGCCGCTGAACATGCCGACGACGTTGATGACCATGTAATAGATGCAGTAGCCGCCGAGGACCGAGTAGAAGGTCATGATCAGGAACGGGGCGATGATGGCCAGCCAGCCGATCCACTTGAACTTCTTCGAGACCTTCTTGTAGGCGTTGACCGGGCCGAAGCCGGTGCTGCGGCCGATCGCCAGCTCAGAGAGCATGATGGCAAAGCCGACAAATGCCGCCAGAGCCAGGTAAACGATCAGGAAAGTAAAGCCGCCGCATCTGCCCATCTTGTACGGGAAGCCCCAGATGTTGCCGAGGCCGACGGCAGAACCGATGGCAGAGAGCAGAAAGCCGATTGTACTGCCAAATGAACCACGTTTGTTTTCGTCCATTGTTTTTCCTCCAATTTCAAATTCGCTTTTCCCGGAACTCCCCCCCAAATGACGCCGGACAATAACCGCTTCGTCCGCTGTCCATAACCGCAAGCGGGAAATTCACGATCAAGTTATTGCTAATTTACACTAAAATCGCAAAATTCGCAACTGTTTTTCGTCGATTTTGTTCACAAACTGTTCAATTTTAGCCAATGCAATGGATAAGGGCACAAAAAGGGAACCGCTTTTTAGATAATCTGACGGCGTTAGCAAAATGGCAACTCCCATTATTTTGCTATTTTGTTTCCGAATGGATGCTATTACTGAAACGTATGCGAAATACTCCCGCCGATATGACACGAGCGCCCCGGTATTTTCTACCGCCGGAAGCCTTGCATTTTTCCGGCAATCATGTATAATACTTTTGTTACTCTGTTTATTTTACTTAGGAGGAATTTCAAATGACATATGAGATGGATATCGCCGGGCTAAAGCGCGATCTGCCCCTGTGCAAGGTCACGGACGACCTGTACATCGGCGCGTTCGTCATGTTCGGCGACGTGGAGCTGACCGTGCACTGCGCAGCCGAGCTTCTCAAGCTGACGCCCGAATATGACTACCTGATCGCACCCGAAGCGAAAGCCATCCCGCTGGTGTACGAAATGGCCCGCCAGAGCGGCGCGGACAAATATTTCGTCGCCCGCAAAAAGGCCAAAGCCTACATGAGCAGCGTGTTCCAGGTACACGTCAAGTCCATCACGACGCAGGGCGTGCAGACGCTCGTGCTCGACCAGACGGACGCGGAGCTGATCCACGGCAAGCGCATCGTCATCGTCGATGATGTGATCTCGACCGGCGAGTCGCTGCGTGCGATGGAGGAGCTCGTCAACGAGGCCGGCGGCATCATCGTCGGCAAGATGGCCGTGCTCGCCGAAGGCGACGCCAACGACCGCCCCGACATCACCGTGCTCGGCAAGCTGCCGCTGTTCAACCCCGACGGCACGCCGAAAGCGTAATCCGGCCGCACAGGACACGCGGGCGCTGCCAACGCAGCGC
>HF985710.1:0-1195 GCA_000432375.1 Firmicutes bacterium CAG:103 | reverse complement strand
CGTCTGTTTTTTTCAGGAGGGATCATCATGAACCTGCTCTTTGCGATCAATGGGGGCTACATCCCCACGTTTCTGGGCTGCATGCGCAGCGTGCTGCTGCACGGCGGCGCGAGCCACTACGAGGTGTTCATCCTGCACTCCGACCTCACGGACGGCGACGAGGCGGACATCCGCACAGCGCTGCCGGACGTGGATTTCCACTTTGTGTTCGTCGACCCCGCGATGTTCGATGGCTTTCCGGAATCGAAGCGCTACCCGCGCCAGATCTATTACCGCATCGCGGCGCCCCTGCTGCTACCGGACACGCTCGAGCGCATCCTCTATCTCGACGCGGACACGGTCATCATCAACCCGCTGACGACGCTGTATGCCACGCCGTTCGGCGATGCGTACTTCATGGCCTGCACGCACACACGCAAGCTGCTCGAAAAGCTCAACGCCGCGCGTCTGGGCATGGACGAGGCTGCGCCGTACATCAACACCGGCGTGCTGCTGTATAACCTCCCTGCCCTGCGGGCCGATCTGGACATGGAGCGTGTGCGCGCCTTCGCCGACGAGAAGCAGGATGTGTTCCTGCTGCCGGATCAGGACATACTCACCGCGCTCTACGGCGACCGGGTGCACCTACTCGACAGCATGGTCTATAATCTCAGCGACCGCATCCTCGCGCTGCACAACGCGGAGCTGCGAAACGCCCCAGTCGACCTCGACTGGGTGCGCGCGCACACGGTCATCATCCACTACTGCGGCCGGCTCAAGCCGTGGAAACCGCACTATGTCGGCGTGCTCGACGTGTTTTACCACGAGCTGATGGAAGAGATTCAGAAATAAAAAATATGCGTCCCGATCATTCGGGACGCTCTTTTTATGTTTCGCGCAGGCCGCTGAAGAACGCGCGCAGGACATCCGCGCAGTCATCTGCCAGCACGCCGCCGTAGATGGCGGGATGGTGGCCGTAGCGCTCCTCAAAGAGGTTGAGCACGCTGCCGCACGAGCCGAAGTTTGGCTCCCTCGCGCCGTAGACGACGACCGGCACGCGGGCGTTGATGATCGCCCCGGCGCACATGGGGCACGGCTCGAGCGTGACATAGAGCGTGCATGCGTCAAGCCGCCACGTGCCGCGCGCGCGGCATGCCTCGGCGATGGCCTCCATCTCGGCGTGGGCGTCGGCCCGGTGCGTTCGCTCGCGGCGGTT
>HF985709.1:2760-3492 GCA_000432375.1 Firmicutes bacterium CAG:103 | reverse complement strand
CCAGCGCCGCCGTACCGTCCGGCCCCTGATACTGGCCGACCATCGCCATGTCCACAACGCCGTAAATACACGAGATGAGCGCGCTGCCGAACGCCGCCAGAAAATATTTGCGGTAGCCCGCGCGCACATTGTCCCTGAGCAGACCCATGGTCATCCTCCTCGAAAAAGAAAAAAGCCGGACAAGGAACAGACATTTCAGTCTGCGCCTTATCCGGCTGCCGTTTCTCTGAACAGCTCGCCCTCCAGCGAACGAGGGTATTATGCCAGAAGGAAGATGGATTGTCAAGCGATGCAGGTCAAAAAACCGTGCCCAGCTCACACGCACAAAATCCGAACATATTTATCCACGCTTGGCCGCATACACCAAGAAATTACTGGGTCTCAAGTTCACACCGGACGAAGTCCAAATCTTCCCCGTCTCCATCGCAAAATCCGAATCCACGACATACTCCTCGTGTCTTTCCAGCCTTTGAAGCCCCATGATTTGTTCAGCACCAACGACATGTTCCCACCAGAAGTGATTATCCTCATCTATTTGCGAATAGAAAAGCTCGACAGGCTCTAAACAGTACTGCCACTCGGGATGAAATCTATATTTTTCATATTCCGAATACGCAGCGCCACTAGAGCCGCTCCGATACACATAGCCATCGTCTCCGATGAGGAATCGGTCACGTTCCTGTCCCTGAAAGGCGAGGAGCGGCTGCCCATTTTTAATTGTATAAACAGCAA
>HF985709.1:584-2753 GCA_000432375.1 Firmicutes bacterium CAG:103 | reverse complement strand
AATTGTATAAACAGCAAATGCATACCCGTCTTCCATCGGGCAAAAGTCGCCGCCAATCCAGCCGAGGAGCAGTTCATTCGTTCCATCGCCATTTAAATCTCTGAAAGAATAACCGATTCGACTCAAAAGACCATCTGAATTTTCCCAAGCCCAATATGGATTCACAATACATTCTGCCAAGCCGCGCTCCACCACATACTTGTCGCGATCCCAATCGGCTGTACCCGCCTGATGTGCATACAGTGCCTGATAATATAAGTCCAAAACGCTTGCATACCGCTGCTCATCCACACTCATTGAGCCTGCATTACTCTTGCCCGCGCCCTTATCTTCGCTTGTATCCAGCTCGACCGTGACATCCGGCGTAGACGTTGCTTCTGGTGTCTGCTGCGAAGCTTCTGTCTCCGCAGCAGCATTATTTGCAGAACACGCACCAAAAGAAATACTAAGCAGCAAAATGACCGCAAGCAGTGCTGCCGCTTTGGCCGTTTTCACGTCTCACATCCTCCGTTCGTTGAAAAGCGTGCAGAAGTTTACTCGATGCCCTGCTGTTTGCACCAGATGTCCATGACGGTGTCCACCGGCAGGAGCTTGACCAGGCGCACCTGCCGGCGCACCGGGTGGCCGAGAATGGAGACGCTCTTTTTCTTCTTGAGATCCTGCATGGCCTGCGCCGCTACCTCGTCTGGGCCATACCACTTGTCCACATAGCGGATATACTCGTCATGGTGCGCGACCTGCTGGAACTCGGTCTTGATCCAGCCGGGGCAGACGCACATGACATGGATGCCCTGCGGGCGCAGCTCGCGGCCGAGCGCGCGCGACAGGCTCAGGACATAGCTCTTGCTCGCGCCGTACACCGCCTGATACGGCACCGGCTGCCAGGCAGAGTTCGAGCCCATGTTGATGATGCTGCTGCCGGCGTGCATGTACGGCAGGCTCGCGTGGCACATGCCAGTGAGCGCGAGCGAATTGAGCTGCGCGCTGGCGAGCAGCTTCTTGCGGTCCGCCTCGGCAAAGGGGCCGAACACGCCGCAGCCGGCCGCATTGACCAGCATCTTGATCTCGGGCTGCTCCTGCTCGAGCAGGGCCTGATAGGCATCGATGCTGCTCAGATCCGAGAGATCGAGCGCGATCGGGCGGATGGGGTTCGTGCACTTGTCGCGCAGCTCCTCCAGCCGCTCTTTTCTGCGGGCAATGACCCAGATCTCGTCATAGCGCGCGTCCTTGTCCACAGCGTAGACGAGCTCCCGGCCGATACCGGCGGATGCGCCGGTGATGACAGCAATGTTCATACGTTCTCCTCCAGAATGAAAATATCGGTAGCTCTATCATACCGGACTTGCACCGTCTGCGCAAGGGATTGGGGAATAAAAAATCGCTGCGAACGATGCAACGTCCGCAGCGATATGGTCGGAGTGTGTTTATGAATCATTTCATTAAAACTAGGACTCACTGTAAAATTGTTGGCATAAAGAAAGAGCGCCAGCAAGTTTTTTACTTGCTGAGCGCTCTTGAAACTGTGCCGGAGATTGCCGTCCGGTCGGCTATTCTTTTTTTCAGGCGGCATATCGCCGTCACCGTCCTTTCATGACCGCATGGGTCTTATTTTTCTGTTCTGTTCAGCGTGAATTTCTCACCCTGTGTCGCCGTACCCTTGCCTGCGGTCAGCTCAAGCCCCGTATCGATATACGCCACCTCGTACTCGCAGTCGGTCAGTGCCTCGGCTTCAAAGTCGATAGAGAGTGTCCTGCCGGACAGCGTGAAACGGAATTTATACGGTGCGCCGGAAAGCCGCAGCTCTCCGCTGCCGTCCTCACGGAAGGTATAGACGCAGCTCTTGTCGGACATTGCAAAGCTGCCGTAGATGCTCTCGTCATGATGGCTGCTCTCGGAGCGGCCGCAGCTACGGCACAGCAGCACGATGCCCGCTATGAGCAGCACCGCCGCAAGGGCGCAGGCGGTAAGAAAGAGCGTCCTTCTCCGCTTTTGCTTTTTGATCGCCGAGCGGCGCAGCTCACACCTGCGGAGCATTTCTGCCTCGGTCATGGGTCTTTTCTGCGGCGGTATTCTGTTATCCTGCATTGCTTCACCTTACTTTACTTCAATATTCTGACTTCATCCAGGAAGTCAAAAAGCATCGGCAGACCGGTGCCGATGGGGGGGCCT
>HF985709.1:0-570 GCA_000432375.1 Firmicutes bacterium CAG:103 | reverse complement strand
GGGGGGGCCTCCCACAGACACATCTCGCCGGTCAGCGTGACGCAGGGCTTGGTCATACGAAAAAGGAAAAATCTGTCCGTAGCGGCGCGCTTCAAATGGAGCAGGGACACCTCTCCGTCGCCGTTCGGCTGGGGATACACGGTCAGAATGTGGCTGTCGCTTGCCGCCTTTCGAAAAGGGACTTGCTGCCAAGTCCGCTTTCAGGAAAATAGGCGGTGGCGGAATGATCCGTCACCGCCTATTGTATTTAGGATATTTCGATTCCGGAAGCGTAGGCTTATTCAGCCTCGGATTCCTTTCTCTTTTTGCTGTTCAGACCCAGCACGGTCAGAACGCCGCCGCAGACGAACAGAGCAGCCAGCCAACCGATGAGGTTTCTGCTGTCACCGGTCTGAGGAGGCTTGGTGGAGTCGTCCTTTCCTGGCTTATCGGTGTTATTATCACCGCTGCCTGTATTGCCGGTGTTGCCGCCGTCGGGGAGCTTGTCGATGACCGTGTTCTCGCTGCGCTTGGCGCCGCAAACGGTGCATTCCTCGTGCTTGATGCCGGTGGCCTCCTTGGTAGCGGCTT
>HF985708.1:24586-25118 GCA_000432375.1 Firmicutes bacterium CAG:103 | reverse complement strand
GCGCATTCTCGCGGCGGCTGTCCTCGCCCGCATGCTGCACACGCCCCCTCCTCTCTGCGACACATTTTTGCAATAGTATACCACAGCATTTGCGCATTTTCTACCGCCGCGCACCGGAACAAGCGCCCAGAATGCGATTTCCCGTTCCCAACACGCGGGTTTTGTGCTATACTGGCGGCACACGACCGCCGCACGGTATGCTCGTGCGGCAGACAAATGATGAGGAGAATACTTTATGAAGGCCACCAAACACCGCTTCTGGCTCTGCGCGCTGCTCGTCTGCATGGTGCTTTCCGTCTTTGCCGGGATCACCGCGCCGCCGGCCATGGCAGCGAACATCTCCAGCACCGACTGGATGGAAACCGTGCCGGACGAGACAAAGCTCAGCAATATGTCGATCCCCGGTACGCACGACAGCTGCACGCAGTATGTGGATATGCGCTACATTTTTCAATGTCAGGACGCGAGCGTTGCCACGCAGCTGATCTACGGCTACCGCTATCTGGATATGCGTCTGGTGCTCGAAAAGCGC
>HF985708.1:13908-24556 GCA_000432375.1 Firmicutes bacterium CAG:103 | reverse complement strand
GAGACGCTCGTGCTCAAGCACAACATCGCGCGCTGCAAGACCTCCAACTCTCCGTTTGCCGGAACGCTCACACTCGATGACGTGCTGCGCGACGTTTCCGCGTTTCTGGACGCCCACCCCACCGAGACGGTCATCCTGTGCATGAAGGCGGAAAACAGCAAGGACGATGTCGCGGAGATTCAGAAGGTCCTGTATGAG
Organism: Firmicutes bacterium CAG:103; assembly: GCA_000432375.1. Lineage (GTDB taxonomy): Bacteria > Bacillota > Clostridia > Oscillospirales > Oscillospiraceae > CAG-103. The sequence continues at coordinate 24,358 of HF985708.1, read as the reverse complement.
ACGATCGACAAGGATCCGGAGCGCTGGTATCTGAAAAACGAGATCCCGACGCTGGGCGAAGTGCGCGGGAAGATCGTCCTCGCCACGCGGTTTGACGACAAGCTTCCGGTCGGCTTCGAGCGCTGCGGCCTGTACTTCGGCTGGGCGGATCAGGGCGACCGCACCGTTTTGTCTGACCCCACCGCGAACTCCGTGATCAACGGCCGCGAGACGCTGTGCGTGCAGGATCGCTACAACTATGACACCGATGACAAAATCGACGCCATCCACACCTGCCTGGACAACAGTCAGGCGGCGGAGGACACGTTTTTCCTGAACTTCACGTCCACGAGCGGCAGCGGAAAAGTGGGCCACCCGAAGGAATACGCCAAGCGCATCAACCTCGATCTCTATGACTACGACTGGCAGGCCGGAACGGCCTACGGCGTTGTCATCGTGGACTTCGCACCGAAAAAGATCGCCGAGAAGATCTATCAGACGAATTTCCAGCCCGCGCAGTAACGCGCGCAGCCCCGAAATCGAAAAAGCCCTTTGCGTGCANNNGAAAAAGCCCTTTGCGTGCAGATCATGCGCACGCAAAGGGCTTTTGCATATGGATTTTAGTACAGCTTTGCGCCGGCCGGGATGTGCGGATCGACCATAAGCAGGTGCAGCCTTTCTTCCCCGTTTTCGTGGTGCACGGCAGAGATGAGCATGCCGCAGGAGTCGATGCCCATCATGGGCCGCGGCGGGAGGTTCGTGATGGCGATGCAGGTCTTGCCCACGAGCGCTTCCGGCTCGTAATAGGCATGGATGCCGGAGAGAATCACGCGATCCGTACCCGTGCCGTCATCGAGCGTGAACTTGAGCAGCTTCTTCGACTTCTTCACGGCCTCGCACGCCTTGACCTTCACGGCACGGAAATCGGACTTGCTGAACGTGTCAAAGTCCACGAAATCCGCAAACAACGGCTCGATCTCCACGTTGGAGAAGTCGATCTTCTCCTCCGCTGCTGGCGCTGCGGGCACGGTCTCGGCGGGCTTGGCCTCGGCCGTTTCCGGCTTCTTGTCCGCGTCCAGCGGCTTCATGGTGGGGAACAGGATCACATCGCGGATGGAGCTTGCGCCGCACAGCAGCATGGCGCAGCGGTCAATGCCGAAGCCCAAGCCGCCGGTGGGCGGCATGCCGTATTCGAGCGCCATGACGAAGTCCTCGTCCATCATGTTGGCCTCTTCATCGCCGTGGGCGCGCTTTTCGGCCTGTGCTTTGAAGCGCTGATACTGGTCGATGGGGTCGTTGAGCTCAGAGAAGGCGTTGCCCATCTCGCAGCCGCAGATGAACATCTCATAGCGCTCGGTGAGCGCGGGCTGCTCGGGGCTGCGCTTGGCCAGCGGGCTGACCTCCACGGGGTACATGGTGATGAATGTCGGCTGGATGAGCGTGGACTCGACCTTCTGGTCGAACGTCTCATAGAGCGCGTTGCCCCACGTGTGGGCGACGTTTTCCATGTCCACGCCCGCGCTCTTGGCGAGGGCGACTGCCGCGTCCGCGTCGCCGAGGATGGCCATGAAGTCCGCCCCCGTGACGTCCTTGACAGCGTCGGCCATGGTCACGCGGCGCCAGCTCGGCGTGAGGTCCACATCGTGGCCCAGCCACTGGAGCTGATACGTGCCGAGAATCTCCTTGGCCGCGCCGGAGAGGATGCCCTCGAGGATGTCCATCATGCCGTCGAGGTTGGTATAGGCCTGATAGAGCTCACAGGTCGTGAACTCCGGATTGTGCTTGGTGTCCATGCCCTCGTTGCGGAAGATGCGGCCGACCTCATACACGCGCTCAATGCCGCCGACGATCAGGCGCTTGAGGTGCAGCTCGGTCGCAATGCGCATATACATATCAATGTCAAGCGTGTTGTGGTGCGTGATGAACGGGCGCGCCGTCGCGCCGCCGGCGATGGGGCTGAGCACGGGGGTCTCGACCTCCATGAAGCCCAGGCCGTCCAAATAGCGGCGCAGATAGGCCACGAACCGGCTGCGGATCTGGAAATTGCGCTTGCTCTCAGGGTTCATGATGAGATCCACATAGCGCTGGCGGTAGCGCAGCTCCGTGTTCGTCATGCCATGGAACTTCTCCGGCAGCGGGCGCAGGGACTTGCTGAGCAGCGTGACCTGCTGCACGTGGATGGAGATCTCCCCGGTCTTGGTCTTGAACGCATAGCCGCGCACGCCGATGATGTCGCCAATGTCATACTTGCGGAAATCGGCAAACTCCTGCTCGGTGACGGCGTCCTTGCGGACGTAGAGCTGGATCTGGCCGCGGTCGTCCTGAATGTCGCAGAAGATGGCCTTGCCCATGCCGCGCTTGGACATGATGCGGCCGGCGGCCTGCAGCGTTTTGCCGTCATAGGCGTCAAAATCGTTCTTGATATCCGCCGAATAGGCGCTGCGCTCAAAGCGCGTCTGCACAAAGGGGTCGCGCCCGGCGTCCTGCAGCGCCTTGAGCTTGTCGCGGCGCACCTGAAGGATCTCGGACAGGGACGGCTCTGCCGACGCCTGCTGGTTCTTTCTCTCTTCGTTCATGATGGACTCCTCAGTCTTCGTTTTCGACGGCGATGATCTTAAACTGCAGCTCGCCGACCGGGGCTGTGACCGTGACGGTCTCGCCGACCTTGTGGCCCTTGAGTGCGAAGCCGAACGGGCTGTCGTCCGAAATGCAGCCCTCCATGGGGTTGGCCTCCTGCGAGCCGACGATGGTGTACTCCTCTTCCGCGTCCTCGTCGACGTCGAGCACGCGCACGTGGCTGCCGATGGTCACGACGTCCGCCGCGACCTCGACCTTCTCCACGACCTCGGCGTTCTCGATCAGGTCCGTGATCTCGGCAATGCGGGAGTAGAGCTTGCCCTGCTCCGTCTTGGCCTCGTCATACTCGCTGTTCTCCGACAGGTCGCCGAACGAGCGCGCCTCCTTGATGAGCTCCGCGACTTCTTTCTCGCGGGTCGTCTCGAGGTAATGCAGTTCTTCCTTGAGCGTGTCCAGACGCTCCTGACTCATCTTATATCTGCTGTCGATCGCCATAATCCGTCTCCTTATATCATTGAAATTTCAGTATATCTCCGTTGATTCAGCGCAGCGCAGCGATCGCTGCCTCAAGCTGCGCATCGACATCGCTGTCCGCGGCCGGGGCCACGACGACATCCGGCACAAGGCCGCCCTGCTCGGACAGGTCCACGCGGTTGGGCGTGAGATACTTCCGGCTCGAGATGTGCACGGCACTGCCGTCCGGAAGCGCGATGGTCGTCTGGCTGCGGCCCTTGCCGGTCGTGTTCTGGCCGACGATGGTCGCCCAGTCATACTCCTGCAGCGCGGCCGCGAAAAACTCCGCCGCACTGTAGGTATTGCCGTTGACGATGACCGCCATCGGCACTTTGACGCAGACGCTGTCGCTCTGCGTGACGGTCTCTTTTCCGTTGCCGTCGACACTCACGAACAGGTCACCCTGCGGCAGCAGGTGATCCAGGATCGTGATGAGCTCCGAGAGCAAGCCGCCGGGGTTATCGCGCAGGTCGAACACCAGCGACTTTGCGCCGAGGTCCAGCAGCTTATCGACTGCCTGCACGGCACGACTGCCGCCGCCGGTCTCAAAGTTGCGGATCTGGACATAGCCGACGCCGTTATCCATGAGCTTATACGTCACGGGATCGGTGTAAATGACCGTACAGTCGAGCGTGACGGTCTGGCTCTTGCCGGCGGAGTCCTGAATGGTGAGCTTGAGCGTCTTGTTGAGCTTGGCGCGGATGGTGCTCTGCACGTCCGAGAGCGTCTTGCCCGTGACGTCCTCACCGTCGATCGCCGTGATGATGTCCCCCTGCTGGAGGCCGGCCTTCGCCGCGGGCGAGTCGCTCGTCACGGCTGTGATGCGAAAGCCCTTCGTCTTGTCGTCGAGCTGGATGGTCACGCCGATGCCGGCGTACTCATTGTTGGAGTACATCTGATAGGCCTTGTATTCCTCGGCCGTCATGTAATAGCTCCACTTATCGCCGATGGCGCTGATGATCGCGCTCGATGATGCGTCGCTGATCGCCGTGTCGTCCGCGTTGCCGATATAGTCTTTATCCACGACCTGCTTGACCTGCGCAAACTTCAGCGCGAGCTTATAGTTGCTGCTGCCGCCGAACTTGCCGACGAAGATCATCGACGTGACCAGCGCAGTCACCAGAATACAGATCACACAGGCAAGGATACTCGCCCTCCAGCCGTGCATTCTGCCGCTTTTTCTGCGGGCGGGTACTTTTTCCGACGCCTGTTCCTGTGGCTTGTGTTCGTCCATGCTATCCCTCCGGGTCCATTTGCCGCCTGCATCGGGCAGCCCCAATGCAGCAGATGAGCCGGGCAGCCATTTTCCGGCTGCCCGGCAGTTTCATTCAGTCAAAATATGTCCGATCAGCGCGCATAGTTGAGCGGGTTCTGGCGCACGCCGTTGACCGTGACCTCCCAGTGCAGATGCGGGCCGGTGGAGTTGCCGGTCGAGCCGACATAGCCGATCGTCTGGCCCTTGGAGACCTTCTGGCCGGAGGAGACCGCGATGGAACTCATGTGGCCGTAGAGCGTGGTGATGCCGTTGCCATGGTTGATGACGACACAGTTGCCGTAACCGGACACAGCGCCGGCCGTGATGACCGTGCCGCCGTCGGCCGCAACGATGGTCGCGCCATAGCTCGCGCCGATGTCCACACCGGAGTGATACTTCTGCGTGTGATAGATCGGGTGGTAGCGCCAGCCGAACTCCGACGTGATCGTGTGGCAGGACGGGCACGGCCACATCATGGAGCCGGTAGCACCGTTGTCCTTGCCCGCATCATAGCTGGGGTCGTTTTTCTTGTTCGCCTCTTCCTGGCGGCGCAGAGCCTCGACCTGTTTGTCGATCTGCGACTGCACGTTCTTCTGCTGCTGCTCGTACTGATCGTAGGCGCTCTTATAAGCGTTGATATCCGACTCCAGGCTGGCGAGCAGCGCGTTGGCCTCGGACACCTTCTGCTGCAGCTCGACCTGCTTGGTCTCCAGCTCGGACTGCTTATCCTGCAGCTCGGTACGGGCGTCCTCAAGCTCGGCCTTGACGGTCTCGACCTTTTCACGGGCGGCCGTCATGTCGGCCTGCACCTGTTTATTATATGCAATGACCTCGCCGACCATGTCCATACGGGCAAGGAGGTCAGAGAGGCTGGTCGCCTCGAGCAGAATGGCGATGTAGGACATCTGGCCGTACTCCTCAAGATGGCGCACGCAGCCGCGGAAGCGGACCGTCTGGGCCTCTTCTTCCTGCTTGGCTTCCTCGAGCTCAACGCCCTTGTCCTCGATCTGCTGGTCATAGGCCGTGATCTGCTGCTTGACGACCTCGATCTCCTGCTGCGCCAGATCGTTTTCCTGATCCAGCGCGGCCTTCTGATCGACCACACTGGCCTTCTTGGAGCGGAGATTGTTGATGGTTTTCTGCTGCTCCTTCTGCTTGGCCTGCAGCTCCTTACGCTGCTGCGTGAGCTGGTTGATCTCCGACTGCGACGCAGCGCTGGCATTGATCGGGATCAGCGCCGTCATGAGCGAAACGATAAAAATCAACGCAAGCAGCACGCAAATGACGGATCGAACGACTTTGCGGTTCATCTTCATTCGATTTCCTCCTTAAACTTTCAGATAGTTGCGAATGGCCGTGAGGCCGCCGAACACGCCGACGAGCACACCCACGCCAAGGAACACCAGCAGCAGCGGCAGCGCCACGGATGCAAACGGGAGCACCGTGATGATACCGGCCGCCATGGTGGACATGATCTTGCTGACGATCAGGCTGTAAAGTCCCCACTGGAGCAGGAACGCGACCAGACCGCCGACCAGGCCGAGCACAAGGCCCTCGACCACAAACGGCAGACGGATGAAGCCATTCGTCGCACCGACCATCTTCATGATGGCGATCTCTTCACGCCGGCCGAACGTGGCCAGCTTGATGGTGTTGGTCATAATAAACAGGGACACCGCGATGAGGATCACGATCAAAACGACGGAGACAACGCTCACAATGTTCCGGAACGTAATAAAGTTTTCCGCGTAATCCAGGTGCGCGGTCACATCGGCGATGCCGTCGACATTCTTGAGCGCGGCCTGCGTGTCCTTCATGAGCGACAGATCGTCGAGCGTCACGACGTAGCGATGACGAAAGACCGAGGCGTCAATGTTGTCAAAGAGGTCGGAGTCATACTCGGCCTCGAACGTCTGCATGGCCTGCTCGCGCGTGACGAATTCGACCGTGGCGACATTCGGCACCGCGGCGACCTGGGGCTCGATGGCCCGGGCCTCGTCCTCCGAGAGCGTCTCATCGACGTAGGCAATGACCTCGTTCTGATTTTGTAGGCGGTCGATGTTCGCGTCGATGTTGAGCGTCAGCAGCGAAAAGCTGCCCATGATGAGCAGGCACGCGATGATGATCGTGATCGACGCGAAGGACATGAAACCGTGCGTGAAGATGTTTTTCACGCCCTGCGTCATCAGGTAGTTGAATCTATTCAGCTTCATATCCGTAGTACCCGTCCAATCCGTCACTGATGACTCTTCCGGCGTCGATAGAGATGACGCGCTTGGAAAAAGCGTCGACCAGTTCCTTTTCGTGCGTCACCACGAGGACCGTGGTGCCGAGCTCGTTGATCTTCTCCAGCAGCAGCATCAGCTCCAGACTGCGCACCGGGTCGAGGTTGCCGGTCGGCTCGTCCGCGATGATCATGCGCGGATTGTTCACGAGCGCGCGGGCGATGGCCACGCGCTGCTGCTCACCGCCGGAAAGCTCCGCCGGAAAGCGCTTTTCCCGGTCGGCCAGGCCGACCAGCTCGAGCACCTGCGGCACGCGGCGGCGGATCTCCTTGTTGGAAGCTCCCACCACGCGCATGGCAAACGCAACGTTTTCATACACCGTCATTTTGTCGATCAGGCGGAAATCCTGAAAAATGACGCCCAGTGTCCGGCGCAGCTTCGGCAGCTTGCGGCGCTTGATGCCCTGCATGTCAAAGCCGTTGACCGTGATCTGTCCGGATGTGGGGCTCAGCTCGCCGGTGATCAGTTTGATGATCGTCGTCTTGCCGGAGCCGGACGGTCCGACCAGAAACACGAACTCGCCCTCGTTGATCGTAAAACTGATCCCATTGAGGGCCGCAGCCTCCGTGTTCCCGTAGACCATCTTCACATCGTTCATTTGAACCATAAGATGTCCTCCAATATGTTGGGCTTACGCCCGCCCGGGTAGGTCTCAGAACTTGGCAGTGTTCTGAGAATCGAGGTATTGCTTTACCATGACCGCGACCTTGAAGAGGATTGCATCCTCAAACTCGCGCAGATCCAGGCCCGTGATCTTCTTGACTTTCTCCAACCGGTATACCAAAGTGTTTCGATGGACGTAGAGCTTGCGCGCCGTCTCCGAAACGTTGAGATTGTTCTCAAAGAAGCGATTGATCGTGTCGAGCGTGTCCTCATCGAGCGCCTCGATGGGGTTTTTCTTGAACGCTTCGGACAGGAACATCTCGCACAGCGTCGTCGGCAGCTGATAAATGATGCGGCCGATGCCGAGGTTGTCATAGTGAATGACCGGCTTCTCGTTTTCAAACACCTTGCCGACCTCGATGGCGACCTGCGCCTCCTTATAGCGGTCGGCCAGCTCGCGCAGGTGGTTGGCCGTCGTGCCGATGCCGATGACCGTCTGCACGTGCAGCTCCGTGTGCACGGCGCGCTCAATGCTCTCGGCCAGCGCGCAAACATCCTCCGAGGTCTCGTCCGGCGTCATTTCCTTGATGACGACAATGTCCGACTCGCTCACGCTGAGCACAAAATCATGCTGCCGGTCCGGGAACATGTTCTGGATCAGCTCGAGCACGGCGATATCCGTCACGTTCACCTGACGCACCAGCAGCACAGCGCGCGGCACGTCGGTGGTAAAATGCAGCTCCTTGGCGCGCACATACACGTCGCCGGGGAGAATGTTGTCCGAAATGATGTTCTTAACGAAGGCGGCCTTATTGTGCTTTTCCTCAAAGTTCGTGCTGGCCTCCGTCATGCCGACGGCCGCGAGAATGCAGATGCTGCGCGCCGTCTGGTCATTGCCCTCGACAAACACGGCATACTCAAAACGCGCCGTGCTGGCAGACAGAATCTTATACGTGCGTGCGTCCGTTGCAAACAGCTGCTCCTGCACTTCACCCACCGCGGCCTGAAAGTCATCCAGGCGCGAGCCGATCATCGAAAGCTCACTGCAGGCAATGACAAACCCCTGCTCGTCCACAACACCAATGCAGCGCGTGGTGGCATCTTTCATCTGAACGATCACGCCCTGAAAAATTCTGCTCGACATATCTTTTCCTCCTACGAACGGCCGCCGCAGTCTCCCACAGCACCTACCAATTTCCTGCTTTACATAATAGACGATTTATGTGCATTTTTCAATAGAAAAATGGTCGTTTTTTGTGAATAATTTTCGAAATTTCGTGAGATAGTCGGATAATTTCCCGAACTTTTGTAAATTATCACGAAGCTGGAAGCGAGAAAACGAGCATCGCCTCAGCGGGCTGCAATTCCCGGTAAGCGCCCGGTGACAGCGCGGGATCGAGCGTCAGCGCCCCGATCGACAGCCGGTGCAGCTGCAAAACGGGCGTCCCGCAGCCGGCCAGCATCCGCTTGACCATATGATATTTCCCTTCATAGACCGTGACGCGGCAGCCACCCTGCTCCGGCAGCAGCTCCAGCCGGGCGGGCAGGCACTGCGTCCCGTCGCCGAGGACAACGCCCTGTGCAAAACGGTCCACATCCGCGCTCGTGGGCTGTCCATCCGTGCGTGCAAAATAGACCTTCGGCACGTGCTTTTTCGGCGTGATGACACGGTGGACATAGTCCCCGTCGTCCGTAACGAGCAGCAGGCCGGTCGTGTCCTTATCGAGCCGCCCGGCGGGCACGAGCCCGAAGCGCCGCAGCTCCGGCGGGAACAGATCGAGCACCGTCGGCTGACTGCGGTCGGCCGTCGCGGTGAGGACGCCGGCGGGTTTATGGAGCATATAGTAATGATATGCCTGATAGCGCAGGACCTGTCCGCACAGGCAGACGACAGCGGTCTCCGCGATCTTCTGCTCCGGCGCGCGGGCGGGCACACCGTCGACCGTGACCTCGCCGCGGCGGATATACGCCTTGGCCTCGCGCCGGGAAGCGGCGCCGGCATCGGCCAGATATTTGTCCAGACGGATCATGCGCGCCCCTCCTTTACGGCCATTGGACGTATTATAACATATCCGGCGGCAAATTTGAATAGGCTTGTTACGAGGTGTGGTTATGAAGCTCAAATCCTTTCACTGGACAAGACGGACGGTCGTGTATGCGCTCATCGGTCTGGCCGTGCTGCTGGCGCTGGCCGTCATCTGGCGCAGCAACGGCGGCGTGCTCTCGGCGCACTACAACGTCACGACGACGGACGGGCGCATTGCCTATCTGCAGGCGCTCGGCTGGGAGGCGGATCCCGCGACGGAAACGGCGCAGGAGATCGTGATCCCGCGTGTGTTCAGCGGTGTATTCAGCGATTACAACGCCCTGCAAAAGCAGCAGGGATTTGACCTGTCCACTTACGCCGGCGAGACGTGCACAGCCTATACCTACCGCGTGACGAACTACGAGGGCTCGACGGACACTGTGCTCGCGCAGCTGTTCGTCTACCGCAACCGCGTCATCGGCGGCGACATCCACGCGACGGCGATGGACGGCTTCATGCACGGTCTGCGATGAATGGGCAAAAAAACTCCCGGCAGGAATGTGCCGGGAGTTTTGGTTTCGTTCGGGTTCAGGCAGATGCCTTGGGGCTCAGGCGAGCGCCGTCCAGCGCTCAATGCCGGTCAGCTCCGTAAAGGTGTGGCCGACCGAGGCCTCGGTAACTGCGGCGTAGTACCACATGCGCCTGGCGTGACGTCGGTAAAGTGCGACGCTGCCTGCGCATTGGCCTGCACGAACGTCAGGTCGCAGCTGCGGCCAAGCACGCGGTTGAGGATAGTCACCGCCTCGGCGCGCGTGATGGTCTGGTTCGGGTGGAACGTGCCATCCGCATAGCCGCCGACCCAGCCGTTGGCATAGGCCGTAGCGGATGTGCTGGTCTCCGCCTCCGTGGTGTCTGCCGCGAAAGCCGGGACAGCAGCGAGACTGAATGCCAGCACCAGGGCCAGTATCAGGCGCAATGTCTTGCGCATTTTTTCATGGAATTTTGCCTCCTTTAAGTTCCAAGCAAACATACATGGAAAAGGTGCCGGCAAAATGTCGGACACAGGTGTCCGCATCCCATCGGCGCGAAGCAAGAAGCCTTTTTTAACCACGAAATATAGGCCGCAATTCTTAAAAAAGCATTTGAAAAGTAATTAAAGTTTCGTGTTTGAAACAATTTTGTCGAAAAACAAAAAATTCCTCTCCGGCATCT
>HF985708.1:249-13862 GCA_000432375.1 Firmicutes bacterium CAG:103 | reverse complement strand
CTGGAATTACTCGTTGATGGCGATGACAACACCGGAACCAACGGTACGGCCGCCTTCACGGATAGCGAAGCGCAGGCCAACCTCGATCGCGATCGGGGTGATCAGCTCGACGTCCATGTCGACGTTATCGCCGGGCATGCACATCTCAACGCCCTCGGGGAGGCTGATGACGCCGGTCACGTCGGTGGTACGGAAGTAGAACTGGGGACGGTAGTTGTTGAAGAACGGGGTGTGACGGCCGCCCTCTTCCTTGGACAGGACGTAAACCTGGCCCTTGAACTTGGTGTGCGGGTGGATGGACTTCGGAGCAGCGAGGACCTGGCCACGCTCAACGCCCTTCTTGTCGATGCCGCGGAGCAGGCAGCCGACGTTGTCGCCAGCCTCGGCGAACTCGAGGGTCTTGTGGAACATCTCGGTGCCGGTGACGGTGGTCTCCTGGGTGTCCTTGATGCCGACGATCTCAACCTTATCACCAACCTTGACGATGCCACGCTCGACACGGCCGGTAACGACGGTGCCGCGGCCGGAGATGGTGAACACGTCCTCGATGGGCATCAGGAACGGCTTGTCAGCAGCGCGGTCCGGAGTCTTAATCCAGGTGTCAACAGCGTCCATGAGCTCCCAGATGCACTTGTACTCGGGGGCCTTCGGATCGGTGGACTCGGAGATCAGAGCGTTCAGAGCGGAGCCCTTGATGATCGGGGTGTCGTCGCCCGGGAAGTCGTACTTGTCGAGCAGCTCGCGGACTTCCATCTCAACGAGCTCAAGCAGCTCGGGATCGTCGACCTGGTCGACCTTGTTCAGGAACACCAGCACGTACGGAACGTTAACCTGACGGGCGAGCAGCAGGTGCTCACGGGTCTGAGCCATCGGGCCGTCGGAAGCAGCGATAACGAGGATCGCGCCGTCCATCTGAGCAGCGCCGGTAATCATGTTCTTGATATAGTCGGCGTGGCCCGGGCAATCGACGTGCGCATAGTGGCGGCCCTTGATCTCGGTGCCGTCAAGGCCGATGCGGTCGTCGGTCTGGTACTCAACGTGAGCGGTGTTGATCGTGATGCCACGAGCCTTTTCTTCCGGAGCCTTATCGATCTGGTCGTAGGCGGCGAACTCGGCGCTGTTCGGGTCAGCCAGGGACAGAACCTTGGTGATCGCAGCGGTCAGGGTGGTCTTGCCGTGGTCGATATGGCCGATGGTGCCGATATTGACATGGGGCTTGGTTCTATTGTACATCTGCTTTGCCATTAGAATATCCTCCTAATTCTAAAATAATGTTGTGACTTACTCTCTTATAAGGCACATTGTGCCGGTTGCGCAGGTCAGTTGCTGCCGTGGATGATCTTCTCCTGAAGAGACTTCGGCAGCTCTACGAAGTGGCTGGGCTCCATGCTGTAGGTCGCGCGGCCCTGCGTTTTGCTGCGCAGGTCGGTCGCATAGCCGAACATGGATGCCAGGGGCACGTTCGCCGTGACGATCGCCGCACCGTTGCGGATGTCCGTGCCGGCGATCTGACCGCGGCGGGCATTGATATCGCCCATCACGTCGCCCATATAGCTTTCCGGCGCCGTAACGACGACCTTCATAATGGGCTCGAGGAGCGTCGGGCCGGCCTTCTGGCAGGCCTCCTTGAATGCCATGCTGCCGCAGATCTTAAACGCCATCTCGGACGAGTCGACCTCGTGATACGAGCCGTCGAGCAGCGTGACTTTCACGTCCACGACCTCGTAGCCCGCAAGCACGCCGGCCTGCATCGCGCCCTGGATGCCCTGATCCACACAGGGGATAAACTCTTTCGGAATCGCACCGCCGGTGATCTGGTTGATGAACTCGTAACCCTTGCCGGGCTCGTTGGGTTCCACCATGAGCTTGACGTGTGCAAACTGGCCTTTGCCGCCGGTCTGGCGCGCGTAGCGCGTGTCCACCGTAGCGGCCTTGGTGATGGTCTCTTTATAGGAGACCTGAGGTCTGCCGACATTCGCCTCGACGCGGAACTCGCGCAGAAGGCGATCGACGATGATCTCCAGATGGAGCTCGCCCATGCCGGCGATGATGGTCTGGCCCGTTTCCTCGTCCGTGTAGGCCTTGAAGGTGGGGTCTTCCTCGGCAAGCTTGCCGAGGGCGATGTCCATCTTCTCCTGCCCGGCCTTGGTCTTGGGCTCGATTGCTACGCGGATGACCGGTTCCGGGAACTCCATCGACTCGAGCACGATCGGGTACTTTTCGTCGCAGAGCGTGTCGCCGGTCGTCGTATTCTTGAGACCGACCGCCGCCGCAATATCACCGGAATACACCTGCGTGATATCCTCGCGGTGGTTGGCGTGCATCAAAAGGATGCGGCCCAGACGCTCGCGCTGGCCCTTGGTGGAGTTCAGGACGGATTTGCCGGCTTCGATCGTGCCGGAATAGACACGGAAGAACGCCAGACGGCCGACGTAGGGGTCGGTCATGATCTTGAAGGCCAGAGCAGAGAACGGCTCGGAATCGTCCGCGGAGCGGTGCTCGACCTCATCCGTCTTGGGCACCGTGCCGGTGATCGGCGGGATGTCCAGCGGGGACGGCATATAATCGACGATGGCGTCCAGCAGCTTCTGCACGCCCTTGTTCTTATAGGACGTGCCACACACGATCGGGACGAACTTGACCTGCGTCGTGGCCTTGCGGATGGCCGCCTTGATCATTTCGGTGGGGATTTCCTCACCTTCCAGATACATCTCCATGATCTCGTCGTCGAAATCGGCGACGGCCTCAAGGAGCTGCGTGCGGTACTCTTCGGCCTCGGCGCGCATGTCCTCGGGGATCTCCTCGACGCGCATATCCTTGCCAAGATCGTCGTAGTAGACGTCCGCCTTCATCTCGAGCAGGTCGATGATGCCGCGGAAGTCCGCCTCGGAGCCGATCGGCAGCTGGATCGGAACAGCGTTGCAGCGCAGGCGCTCGTGCACCATGTCGACAACGTTGTAGAAATTTGCGCCCATGATATCCATCTTATTGATGTAGATCATGCGGGGAACATTGTAATGGTCAGCCTGTCTCCAGACCGTCTCGGACTGCGGCTCAACGCCGCCCTTGGCACAAAGGACCGTCACGCAGCCGTCGAGCACGCGCAGGCTGCGCTCGACCTCAACGGTGAAGTCGACGTGGCCCGGGGTGTCGATGATATTGATACGGTTGCCCTTCCAGAAGCAAGTGGTCGCAGCGCTCGTGATCGTGATGCCGCGCTCCTGCTCCTGCGCCATCCAGTCCATGGTGGCGGTGCCTTCATGGGTCTCACCGAGCTTGTGGTTGACGCCCGTGTAGAACAGAATGCGTTCCGTCGTGGTCGTCTTACCGGCGTCGATGTGCGCCATGATGCCAATGTTTCTTGTGTTTTCAAGGGAATATTGTCTGGGCATAATTGATAGCTCCTAGTCGGAAGATTACCAGCGGAAGTGCGCGAACGCCTTGTTGGACTCGGCCATCTTGTGCGTGTCTTCGCGCTTCTTCACAGCAGCGCCGGTGTTGTTGCAGGCATCCATGATCTCGCCTGCGAGGCGCTCCTTCATGGTCTTTTCGCTGCGCTTGCGGGCATAGCCGGTCAGCCAGCGCAGGCCGAGCGTCTGGCGTCTCTCAGGACGCACTTCCATAGGAACCTGGTAGGTCGCGCCGCCGACGCGGCGGGCCTTGACTTCGAGGCTCGGCATGATGTTATTCATGGCTTCGGTAAACGCATCGAGCGGTTCCTTGCCGGTCTTTTCCTTGATGATGTCAAAAGCATCGTACACGACCTTCTGAGCAACACCCTTTTTGCCGTCGAGCATCACGCTGTTGATGAGCTTGGTCACCAGAACGCTGTTGTACATCGGATCCGGCAAAATTTCTCTTTTGGGAACGTTACCTCTTCTGGGCACTATACTTCCCTCCTTCATTAAAAAATGACTTCACAGGTACTCGAAGATGCGGTGCATCTCCGTCTGCGCCCCGAGGTTAACGAATACATATATATCAGTTAACAACAGGGCAAAATTTGCTGTTGGAACTTACTTCTTTCCTGCCTTCGGCCGCTTGGCACCGTACTTGGAACGGGCCTGCATACGTCCGGAAACGCCCTGCGTATCGAGCGTGCCGCGGATGATGTGGTAACGAACGCCAGGAAGATCCTTGACACGGCCGCCGCGGATCATAACGACGCTATGCTCCTGCAGGTTGTGACCGATGCCCGGGATGTAGGCGGTTACCTCGTAGCCGTTGGTCAGACGCACACGGGCGATCTTACGAAGCGCGGAGTTCGGCTTCTTGGGGGTAGAGGTACGCACGGCAGTGCAGACGCCTCTCTTCTGAGGTGCGCTCAGATTGGTCTCGCGGTTCTTCAGGGTGTTGAGGCCCTTCTGCATGGCGGGAGACGTGGACTTGTAGGTGACTTTCTCTCTGCCCTTTCTCACCAACTGGTTAAAAGTAGGCATGGTTTTCCTCCTTTCCTCGAAAATGGATCTATTTATACGATGCCAAAAAACAGCATCGGATAAACCGTGATTCTGCCGGAAAATTTTCAGGAAATCCCGGCCATTTTTGTGCTTTTTACACAGGCATGACAAATCGGTGGGCGCACGCCCACGCAAAATAGGATTTTAGCATATTGCACAAGATTCGTCAAGCATTTTTATTCAAGACGGAAGCGAAAATTTCACCGGGATATGCAGGCATATCCCGGTGAAACGCTTGGTATTTGGTCGTTTAAAGCGCGTTGGAGATGTTGGCGAGATCGGACAGATCCACGCCGTCGTCCTCCGGCTCCGCGGGGACTGCCGGCTCCTCATTCGTCTCGAAGTTGCGGTAGCAGGCAAGGCCGCTGCCGGCGGGAATGAGCTTGCCGATGATGACGTTCTCCTTCAGGCCGACGAGGTGGTCGATCTTGCCCTTGATGGCGGCATCGGTCAGCACCTTCGTGGTCTCCTGGAAGGACGCGGCCGACAGGAAGCTCTCCGTGGCGAGCGACGCCTTCGTGATGCCCATAAGGACATGCTCAGCCGTCGCGGGCGTGAGCTCAGTCTCCCCTGCCGCGATGCGCTCGGCGATCGCGCGGTTGGCCGCGCGGAACTCATGCAGATCCACAATGGCGCCGGACAGCAGGTTCGTGCTGCCGGAATCGTCGATACGGACCTTGCGCATCATCTGGCGGACGATGATCTCGATGTGCTTATCATTGATGTCAACGCCCTGCTGACGGTAGACCTTCTGGACTTCCTGAATGATATACTGCCGGCAGGCATCGACGCCGCAGATACGCAGCACGTCGTGCGGGCTGTACGCGCCGTTCGAAAGCGGCTGGCCCTTCGTGACCGTGTCGCCGTTGGCGACCAGAATGCCGGCGGAGTACGGCAGGTTGTACGTGACGGTCTCGCCGTCGACCGGGTTCGTGACTGTGACCGCATAGATGGAGGTCTTCTTCGTCTCCTCGATGCTGACAACGCCGGGGATCTCGGCGAGGGTGGCCATCTTCTTCGGCTTGCGCGCCTCGAACAGCTCTTCAACACGCGGAAGGCCCTGCGTGATATCGTCGCCGGCGACGCCGCCGGTGTGGAACGTACGCATGGTCAGCTGCGTGCCCGGCTCGCCGATGGACTGGGCGGCGATAACGCCGACCGCCTCGCCGATGTTGACCGGCTGGCCGATGGCCAGGTTGATGCCGTAGCACTTGGCGCAGACGCCGTTGCGCGCCTCACAGGTCATGACGCTGCGGATCTTGACTTCCTCGATGCCGTGCTCTTCGAGCGTCTTGGCATCGTCGGGCATGAGCATATGGTCGGTATCGAACAGCACCTCGCCGGTCTTGGGCGACACGACGGGCTCGGCCGGGTAGCGGCCGTGGATGCTCTCGCCGAGGCTCTGGACTTCCTGTCCCTTGTCGAACACGGCGCGGGCCATGATGCCGTCGGTCGTACCGCAGTCATCCTCGCGGATGATGACTTCCTGCGAGACATCGACCAAACGACGGGTCAGATAACCGGAGTCGGCAGTACGCAGTGCGGTATCGGCCAGGCCCTTACGGGCGCCTCGGGACGAGATGAAGTACTCGAGGACGGACAGGCCCTCACGGTAGTTGGCCTTGATCGGGATCTCGATGGTCTTGCCGGCGGTGTTTGCGATCAGGCCGCGCATACCGGCGAGCTGACGGATCTGCGCCATGGAACCACGGGCGCCGGAGTCCGCCATCATATAGATGGGGTTGAACTCATCGAGGCAGTTCTGCAGGGCCGCCGTGACGTCCTTCGTGGTCTTCTCCCACTCGGACACGGCCAGACGGTAGCGCTCGTCCTCGGTGATGAAGCCGCGCTTGTACTTCTTCTCGATCGCAATGACCTTCTTCTCCGTGGCGGAGATGAGCGTTTTCTTCTCCTCCGGGACGGTCATGTCCGCGATGGAGATCGTGATGGCGCCGATGGTGGAATACTTGTAGCCGAGCGCCTTGACGTTATCGAGCACTTCGGTCGCAACGGTGAAGCCGTGCTTCTCGATGCAGCGGTCGATGATCTTGCCGAGCTGTTTCTTGCCGACCTTGAAGCTGACCTCGAGGTCGAACATGTGCTCGGGGTCGGTGCGGTCAACGTAGCCGAGATCCTGCGGGATGGGCTCGTTGTAGATGATGCGGCCGACGGTCGTCTCGATCGTGCGGTGCAGCGTCTCGCCGTTGACCTCGCGCGCCACGCGCACCAGGATCGGCGCATGCAGGCCGACATCGCCGTAGTTATAGGCCATGATAGCTTCATTCGGGTCGCGGTAGACCTTGAGCGGCTTATAGCTCGGGAGCTTGCTGCCCTCAGCCTCGGCCTTCTTGTGCGCGGCGACAAAGTCGTCCGCGTCGACGATCTCATTGACCGGCAGATCGGTATCGCCAGCATCGGTCACGAACACCTGCTCGGCGCCCTTCTCGGCCTTGCCGAGGCGAACGTAGGTCAGGTAGTATGCGCCGAGGATCATATCCTGCGTCGGCACGGTGACGGGGTGGCCGTCCTGCGGGCGGAGGAGGTTGTTTGCCGAGAGCATGAGGATGCGCGCCTCGGCCTGCGCCTCCGCGGACAGCGGGACGTGGATAGCCATCTGGTCGCCGTCGAAGTCGGCGTTGAACGCGGTGCAGCACAGGGGGTGCAGCTTGAGCGCACGGCCCTCGACCAGCACGGGCTCGAACGCCTGAATGCCCAGGCGGTGGAGCGTCGGTGCGCGGTTGAGCATGACCGGATGATCCTTGATGACGACCTCGAGCGCGTCCCAGACCTCGGTGCGCTGCTTGTCGACCATCTTCTTGGCGGACTTGATGTTGTTGGCAACACCGTCCTCGACGAGCTTTTTCATAACGAACGGGCGGAAGAGCTCGATGGCCATTTCCTTCGGCACGCCGCACTGATAGAGCTTCAGATCCGGGCCGACGACGATAACGCTTCGGCCGGAGTAGTCGACACGCTTGCCGAGCAGGTTCTGACGGAAGCGGCCCTGCTTGCCCTTGAGCATATCCGACAGGGACTTGAGCGCGCGGGAGTTGGCGCCGGTGACGGCACGGCCGCGGCGGCCGTTGTCGATCAGGGCGTCAACAGCTTCCTGCAGCATGCGCTTCTCGTTGCGGACGATGATGTCCGGCGCGTTGAGCTGCATGAGGCGCTTGAGGCGGTTGTTGCGGTTGATGACGCGGCGATACAGGTCGTTGAGGTCGGACGTGGCAAAACGGCCGCCGTCGAGCTGGACCATGGGGCGAAGCTCGGGCGGGATGACCGGCAGAATGTCAATGATCATCCACTCCGGACGGTTGCCGCTGCGGTGGAATGCCTCGACGACCTCCAGGCGCTTGACGATCTTCGCCTTCTTCTGGCCGCTGGCCTCCTCGAGCTCGGCGCGCAGCTGCTCGGAGAGCTTGGCGCAGTCGATCTGCTGCAGGAGCTTCTTGATAGCCTCGGCGCCCATGCCGGCCTCGAAATCGTCCTCATACTTCTCGCGCATGTCGCGGTACTCTTTTTCGGACAGGATCTGGCAGCGCTGCAGCGGCGTCATGCCGGGGTCGGTGACGATATACGCACCGAAATACAGCACCTTTTCCAGCACGCGCGGGGTCAGATCCAGGATCAGGCCCATGCGCGACGGGATGCCCTTGAAGTACCAGATGTGGCTCACGGGCGCGGCCAGCTCGATATGGCCCATGCGCTCGCGGCGAACCTTTGCGCGCGTGACTTCGACGCCGCAGCGGTCGCAGATCTTACCCTTGTAGCGGATCTTCTTATACTTGCCGCAGTGGCACTCCCAGTCCTTCGTGGGTCCGAAAATGCGCTCGCAGAACAGGCCGTCACGCTCGGGCTTGAGCGTGCGGTAGTTGATGGTCTCGGGCTTTTTCACTTCGCCGGAGGACCAGGAAAGGATCATTTCAGGGGAGGCAATGCCGATCTGAATTGCATCAAACGGGGTGTAGCTCATGTTTTATTCCTCCTCCTTATCAGAATCGTCCGTGTAGTCATCGTCGCCGGCATCGCCGAACGCGCCGAGACTGTCATCTTCCTCCACCGGTACGTCCTCGATCGTGAAGCCGCTGCCGGTGATCTCATCATCGTCGGACTTGTAGGACATCTCATCGCGCATACCCGGGATGTAATCGTCCTCGTCGTCCTTGAGCTCGATCTCGTCGCCGTTCTCGTCGAGGATGCGCACATCCAGGCACAGGGACTGCAGCTCCTTGATGAGCACCTTGAACGACTCCGGCACGCCCGGCTGCGGGATGTTCTCGCCCTTGACGATGGCTTCGTACGTGCGCACGCGGCCGGTCACGTCGTCGGACTTCACCGTCAGGATCTCCTGCAGGGTGTAAGCCGCGCCGTAGGCCTCGAGCGCCCAGACTTCCATTTCGCCGAAGCGCTGGCCGCCGAACTGCGCCTTGCCGCCGAGCGGCTGCTGCGTGACGAGGCTGTAGGGGCCGGTGCTGCGGGCGTGGATCTTATCATCGACGAGGTGGTGGAGCTTGAGGAAGTAGACCCAGCCGACCGTGACGTCGTTATCAAACTTCTGGCCGGTGCGGCCGTCGTACAACACGCTCTTGCCGTCCTCACGCAGGCCGGCCTTGTTGAGCGTCTCGCGGATGGTGACCTCGTTTGCGCCGTTGAAGACCGGCGTTGCGACCTTCCAGCCGAGCGCCTGCGCGGCGTAGCCCAGATGCACCTCGAGCATCTGACCGATGTTCATACGGGAAGGCACGCCCAGCGGGTTGAGGACGATATCGAGCGGCGTACCGTCCGGCAGGTACGGCATATCCTCGCGCGGGAGGATGCGGGACACGACGCCCTTGTTGCCGTGGCGGCCGGCCATCTTGTCGCCGACGGAGATCTTACGCTTCTGCGCGATGTAGACGCGCACGACCTCGTTGACGCCGGGAGACATCTCGTCGCCGTTCTCGCGGGTGAAGCGCTTGACATCGACCACGATGCCGGCCTCGCCGTGCGGGACTTTGAGGGAAGTGTCGCGGACCTCTCTCGCCTTTTCGCCGAAGATGGCGCGCAGCAGGCGCTCCTCGGCGGTCAGATCGGTCTCGCCCTTCGGCGTGACCTTGCCGACCAGAATATCACCGCTGCGCACCTCTGCGCCGACGCAGATGATGCCGCGGTCGTCGAGATACTTGAGCGCATCGTCGCCGACGCCGGGGATATCGCGGGTGATCTCCTCGGGGCCGAGCTTCGTGTCGCGCGCGTCGCACTCGAACTCTTCAATATGAATGGAGGTGTAAACGTCCTCCATGACCAGACGCTCGTTGATGAGAACGGCATCCTCGTAGTTGTAGCCTTCCCAGGTCATGAAGCCGACCAGCAGGTTCTTGCCGAGCGCGATCTCGCCCTGCGAGGTGGCCGGGCCGTCGGCGATGACGTCGCCCTTGTTCAGGCGGTCGCCGACCGCAACAATCGGGCGCTGGTTGATGCACGTGCCCTGGTTGGAGCGGGCAAACTTGATGAGCTTGTAGTCCTTGATCTCGCCGCTGTCGTAGCGCACCTTGACGCTGTCGGCCGAGACGGCCAGCACCACGCCGTCGTCCTCGGCGAGGATGACCACGCCGGAGTCCACGCACAGCTTGTGCTCGATGCCGGTGGCGACGATCGGTGCCTCCGTGACCATCAGCGGCACGGCCTGACGCTGCATGTTCGCGCCCATGAGGGCACGGTTCGCGTCGTCGTTTTCCAGGAACGGGATCATGGCCGTTGCGATGGAGACCATCATGCGCGGGGAAATGTCGATGTAGTCGACGCGGTCACGGTCGACCTCGACGATCTCGTCGCGGTGGCGGCAGGTGATACGCTCGTTGATGAGGCAGCCGTTTTCGTCGACCGGCTCGCTCGCCTGCGCGACGATGTAGCGGTCCTCAACGTCCGCCGTCATGTACTCGACGTCGTCGGTCACGCGGCAGGTGCCCTTCTCCACGCGGCGGAACGGCGTCACGAGGAAGCCGTACTCGTTCACGCGGGCATAGGACGCGAGGTAGCTGATCAGGCCGATGTTCGGGCCTTCAGGCGTCTCGATCGGGCACATACGGCCGTAGTGGCTGTAGTGCACGTCACGGACATCGAAGCTCGCGCGCTCACGCGACAGGCCGCCGGGGCCGAGGGCGGAGATACGGCGCTTGTGCGTCAGCTCTGCCAGCGGATTGGTCTGGTCCATGAACTGGGACAGCGGGCTGCTGCCGAAAAACTCCTTGATGGAGGCCGTCACGGGGCGGATATTGATAAGCGACTGCGGGGTCACGGCGTCGAGATCCTGCAGCGTCATGCGCTCGCGGATCACGCGCTCCATGCGGCTGAAGCCGATGCGGAACTGGTTTTGCAGCAGCTCGCCCACGCTGCGCACGCGGCGGTTGCCGAGATGGTCGATGTCGTCCGGCTCACCGATGCCGTGCGCCAGGCAGCACAGATAGTTGATGGACGCGAACATATCGTCCGCGATGATGTGCTTCGGGATGAGCAGGTCGAGGTTTTCCTCGATGGCTTCCTTGAGCGCGTCGCCCTCGTACTGCTCCATGCCTCGTACTGCTCCATGAGCTGGCGCAGGATCACGCCGCGCACGAGCTCCTTGACGCCGAGCTCGGCGGGATCAAAGTCCACATAGTGCTTCATGTCGACCATGCCGTTGCCGAACACGCGGATGGACTTGCCGTCCACGTCCAGATAGACGTCGTTGACGCCGGCCTCGGCGATCTCCTCGGCGCGCTCGCGCGTGAGCACCTCGCCCGCCTCAGCAATGATCTCACCGGTCATCGGGTCGGCGACCGGTGCTGCCAGCGCAAAGCCGGCGATACGGCCGCGCAGGCCGAGCTTCTTGTTGAACTTATAGCGGCCGACGTTCGAAATGTCGTAGCGGCGGCGGTCATAGAACAGGCCCTCGAGCAGCGTCTCCGAGCTCTCGACCGTCGGGGGATCGCCCGGGCGGAGCTTGCGGTAGATCTCGACGAGCGCCTCCTCGCGGGAGTTGCAGGTGTCCTTGTCGAGCGTGGCGACGATGCGCGCGTCGTTGTCGAACACTTCCTTGATCTGCTCGTTCGTGACGACGCCGGTCGTCATATCCGGGATACAAGACAGCCAGGTGTTCGGGTTGTCCGCCTTGTAGGCGCCCATGGCCTTGATGAACCAGGTCACGGGCAGCTTGCGGTTTTTATCAATGCGGCAGTTGAAAATGTCGTTGAGGTCGGTCTCGTACTCGAGCCAGGCGCCGTGGTACGGGATGACGGTCGTGCCGTAGGTGGAGTTGTAGGCCTTGTCGGTCTTCTTATCATAGTACACGCCGGGGGAACGCACGATCTGCGAGACGATGACGCGCTCCGCACCGTTGATAACGAAGGTGCCGCTGGGCGTCATGATTGGGAAATCGCCCATGAAGATCTCCTGTTCCTTGATCTCCTCGGTCTCCTTGTTGCGCAGGCGGACGCTGACCTTCAGCGGGGCCGCATACGTGGCGTCGCGCGCTTTGCACTCTTCCTCGGTGTACTTCGGGTTCTCGTCCATGGAATAGTCCACGAAGCGCAGCTCGAGGTTGCCGGAGTAGTCGGTGATGACGTCCACATCCTTGAACACATCACGCAGGCCCTCTTCGAGGAACCACTTGTACGAATTCTTCTGGATCTCCAGAAGATTCGGCATGCTCTGGATCTCCTCGTGACGGGCAAAGCTCATTCGTTCGGTTTTTCCATAGGTGACTGCCTTTGGCATGGCGAACACTCCTTCTTTTGAGATTGTGAACACCCGGTAGGGTTGTAAAATACTTTTTTGACTTGTTGCATTTTCACAGCGAATCCGGTAAAATGTGCTTGTAGGCTGCGGGAGTTGTTTCTTCCGCTCCCAAAGACACATAGCGTGATATTTTACCATTTCAACGCATAGGTTGTCAAGCACGAATTTGTGAATTTTCCGCCGGCAGGAGCGCGTCGCCCTGCCGCTTTTTTGTATCTTCGGAGGAATGACCATGGATATCCGAATTTGTCTGCTGCTGGCTGCCGAGGCCGGGCTCGCGCTGGTGCTGCTGTGGAGCGCGGGTGTGCTGCGCAAACCGGCGCACGTCCTGTGCGCGGCGCTGCTGCTGGCGGCGGCGTTCGTGCTGCGCGGGCTGTGCCTGAATTACGAGACGGACGACTATACGCAGTTTCTGACCATGTGGGTCAACTTTTTCCGCACGCACGGCGGGCTCGCCGCGCTGCGGGAGTCCGTTGGCAATTATAATGTACCGTACCTGACGTTTCTGGCGCTCATCAGCGGCAGTTCCCTGCCCGATCTGTACCTTATAAAACTGTTCAGCATCTTTTTTGACGTCGTGCTCGCGTGGTCAGTCATGCAGCTCGTGGGGCTGTTCCGGCGTGAGGCGGTGTGGAAGCTTGCGGCGTTCTTCCTCGTGCTCTTCTGGCCGACGGTCATGCTCAACAGCGCGCTCTGGGGCCAGTGCGACAGTGTGTATGCCGCCCTCGCCGTGCTGAGCGTCTATCTCGTGCTGGCCGGGCATCCCGTGCTCGGCGTGGTGAGCATCGGCGCAGCGTTCGCCTTCAAACTGCAGGCCGTGTTCGTCATGCCGGTGTTCCTGCTCTTCTGGCTCACGCGGCGCGTCAAGCTGCGGCACGCGCTGGTCTTCCCCGCCACGTGCGTGGTCATGGTGCTGCCGGCCGTCATCGCCGGACGCGGACTGTGGGATGCGCTGACCATCCCGTTTCAGCAGACGGGCAGCGTCGGCACCGGGCTCAACTATAACTCCTCGTCCGTCTTTGCGCTCTTTACGGAGGTGCGCGACCCCGAGATCGCCGCAAAGCTCGGCATCGGCGCAGCCGCACTCGTGATCGTGCTGCTGGCCGTCTGGTTCTGTCTGCACCGGGACGATTGCTCCGACCGGGCGCTCGTGCTGGCGGCGGCGCTGCTCGCGGTCGCGATCCCGTTTTTCCTGCCGCATATGCACGACCGGTATTTCTTCGCCGCAGATGCGCTCACGCTCGCGCTGGCGGCCGCGTGGCCGCAGCTGGTGCTGCCTGCAGTGCTGTGCGAGCTTGCCTCCCTGCTCGGCTATCACGCCTATCTGCGCATGCGCTACCTGCTGCCGATGGCCGACGGCGCGCTCGCGCTCATCGCCGCGCTCGTGATCCTGGCGGC
>HF985708.1:0-218 GCA_000432375.1 Firmicutes bacterium CAG:103 | reverse complement strand
CGCTGGAACTACGGCAGAGATCGCCGCTGGACGAAAAAATGAAAAAATCGACCTGAGTCGAAAATTTGTGGTTGACATTCCGCGCTTTTCTGTTATAATAACTCATGCGTTTGAAAAGTGCATATGCGGGAGTGCTGGAATCGGTAGACAGGCAGGCTTGAGGTGCCTGTGTCCAACCATAGACGTGTGGGTTCAAGTCCCATCTCCCGCACCAAAAA
>HF985707.1:24529-25516 GCA_000432375.1 Firmicutes bacterium CAG:103 | reverse complement strand
ATGAGTTCCACGTCATCCAGCTGTGCACGCAGACGTGCCCGAAGGACCTCATCCTGCCGTACCTGCGCGAGACGCTGCAGGAGCTGCGTGAGCGTAAACCCGACCCGAAGCCGTGGTACCGCGCGCGTGTGCTCATCGCCGGCAGCGAGATCGACGACCCCGAGTTCACGAAAATGCTCGAGATGGCCGGCGGCATGGTCGTGGCCGACCGCTACTGCTTCGGCTCGATGCCCGGCCGCGAGGAGATCCCGCTCGAGGAGGGCAAGGACGTTTTGCAGTCCATCGCCGACTACTATATGTGGCGCAACCAGTGCCCGCGCGCCATGGGCCCCGAGAACATCATCGCGCGCAAGAAATACATCTTCGATCTCGCGGAGAAATACCGCGCCGACGGCATCATCGTCGAGAACATGAAGTTCTGCGAGTACTGGGGCTACGAGCGCGCGCAGGACGGCATGTGGTTCTACGAGGGCTATGAGCTGCCGCGCAGCATCCCCGTGTGCCAGATCGAGAAGGATTACACGAGCGCCGCCTCCGGCCAGCTGCGCACCCGGTTCCAGGCGTTCATCGAGTCGCTGGAGATCAAAAAGATCCAGGCGCAG
The DNA here is from genome assembly GCA_000432375.1 of Firmicutes bacterium CAG:103. Taxonomy (GTDB): domain Bacteria; phylum Bacillota; class Clostridia; order Oscillospirales; family Oscillospiraceae; genus CAG-103. The sequence continues at coordinate 24,914 of HF985707.1, read as the reverse complement.
CAATAAGGGAGGGGTTCAGCTATGTGGAAACGCAAACGCACGCTCAAAGAAGAATACGGCACGCTCGGCCACTTCCTGCGGGGTGACAACGAGTGCCATTATCTTGGCGACCTGTACATCGAGGGCACGAACTTCTACTTCCACCGCGAGTGGCGCGGCGTGAAGGACACGGCCTATGCCTTCGCCCGCTGGCTGCAGACCTGGGGCAAGATGGCCGGGCTCATCGGCCGCGACCCGGTGCGCATGATCCGCGCCTTCTGGAAGTATCGCTGGCTGAGCGCGTATCTGGCCACGCCGATGATGGTCGACAAATGGATCGAGGGCGACCGCGGCATGGTCCTGCGCGCCGACCTGACGGCCATCGACTGCATGGTGTCCGACTCCA
>HF985707.1:18623-24484 GCA_000432375.1 Firmicutes bacterium CAG:103 | reverse complement strand
CCCCCGCCGCTTCGGCGAGAACAAGTGGACCGAGCGCACGATCGCCTTTGACTACACGCTGCCGAAGCACATCATCTACGGCTTCCCCGGCTACTACGGCATCAACATCCAGCAGCACGCAGCATTCATGGTGCCGATCCTGAACAAGAACCTCGGCTCGTACTACGTCGACCAGGCTGTCAGCTGCGGCATCCCGGGCGATATGTGCACGCTGCCGCTCGTGGAGACCGGCGTCGCTGTCGAGGGCGAGTACCCCGACATCGGCAACTGCTGGCTCACGACGAACAACCCCTGCGATGCGAACATGATGGACAACGTCGCCATGTACCGCGCGCTCTCGAACGACGGCAAGAAGGCCGTGCACCCGTTCACGACGCCGCTCATGTATGACGACCCGACCTGCAAGGAACTCGGCGTGCACGAGGTGTACGAGGCCATCCACTTCCTCGAAGAACAGTTCCACCAGCCGTTCAACTGGGACACGTTCATCCAGCACATCGAAAACACCAACCAGTTCAACCGCGAGGAGACCGAGCGCTGGGACGTCTACGCCAAGACGAACAACGGCGCGCTCAACCCCGTGTGCCAGGGGCTGTTCCGCATCTACTTCTACCAGCAGGGCGGCAACGAGTACTTCCTCAAAGCCTCGCGCAAGATCACGCGCATCTTTGATAAATGCGTGCGCAAGAACATCAACACCTTCCCGCTCACGCGCCACCGCGCCATCGCCTGGAGCTGCGGCTCGACGTATTACGCACACGGCGTGCAGTGGCTGTATAACTGCTGGGGCATCCTGTGCCTGATCAACATGGATTCGCTCACCGGCCACAACATCGTCGACACCGAGGACCGCGACATCATGATGAGCGACGTGGCCGACTGGCACGCCCGCACCCCGATGCGCACGCACACCGTCGGCGGCAACCGCCACATCATGCAGATGTGGGAGACGGCGGAGAAGTTCAACTGCGACATGATCATCATGTACGACGACATCGGCTGCAAGGGCATGGCCGGTGCGCAGGGTCTGATCGAGGAGGAGATCCGCAAGCACGACGAGCGCTTCCACACGGTGTGGATGCCGCACTCGCTGATGGATCACCGCATCGTCTCGCCGGCCGAGGCGCGCCGCACCGTCAACGAATACATGATCAACGTCATGCACGAGGAGCCGGTCGATCCGTCGCTGCTCGACTTTGACGACAGCATGGGCTGGTAAAGGAGGTCCACCGATATGAAATGCAAATTTGCGCAGTTCCTGTTCCGAGCTTTTGGCATCACCGGCGGCGCGCTGGCCGTGCTGTTCGTGATCTATTACTATAACCTCGACATGAAGCTCATGCGCTCCGTCGTCGTGCCGTTTTTGAACAAACACTATGACAGCGTCAAGCGCGAGCACCAGATCTGACAGGGGAGGAGCAAACCATGGCAGTCAATCATAATGTCAATCCCCGGCCGCTGACCGCCGAGGAAAAGGAAAACCGCGCCCGCGGCGTGTACGACAGCTTCGCGACCTATGTGGTCTTCTGCGGGCACTGCCGCCACGTGCGCAAGACGAATATGTACATCATGCGCGCCGAGGCTTTCATCGACGAGCTCAAAGCCCGCGGCGAGGTCTGCCCCCAGTGCGGCAGGCAGGAGTGGACGCTCGGCTACCCGATGGGCACGACCACCGGCTTCGTCAAGTTCTGACACGCGCACCGCAGCAGGCCCCCGCACCCGCGAGGGCCTGCTTTTTTGCGCAGATTCCGGCACATTTGCGCGACGCTTGTTGCATATCGCCGAAAATGGGAAATTTCGTTTCCCTGCGCGCATGCATATGTTATAGTAGTGACAATCTCAGCGCAACAACATGAAGGAGGAGAGACCATGGCACAACTCAGACCGAAGATCGTGAAGCTGGCGAAGATCATTGGGGGCGTCACCGGCATCACGACCAGGATCGACGAAAACGCGCCCGAATACTACTGCATGGCAGGCATCCTGACCGACGAGGAAGCGGATGTCGCCATCGCGGCCGGCCTGCGCAAGGAGCGCACCGCGGCCTACCTGGCCAGGAAGGTCGGCAAGACCGTGCAGGAGGTGCAGCCCCTGCTCGACAACCTCGTGTACTACGGCATCTTCCGCCGCTCGCGCAACGAGACGCTCGGCGAGGACACGTATTACATGCAGATCTTCGCGCCCGGCATCCTCGAGATGATGGTCAACCAGAAGGAGCTGCTCGACACGCATCCGGAGGTCGGCCGCGCGTTCGAGGAATACACCCGCAACCTCGCGGCGAACATGGGCGCCATGATCCCCGACGGCTACGGCCTCATGCGCGTCATCCCGGTCGAGAGCGCGCTCGAGGGCATTCCCGGCGTGAACGAATTTGAGCGCATCTCGCACTATCTGGACAAGTACGACCGCTTCTCCGTGTCCCCGTGCTCCTGCCGCGCATCGCGCACGAGCATCGGCGACGGCTGCGGCCACCTCGACGAGGATATGTGCATCCAGATGGGCAAGGGCGCCGAGCACTACATCCGCTCCGGCCGCGCCAAGGAGATCACACGCGAGCAGGCGCTCGAAATTATCAAGCGCGCCGAGGAAAACGGCCTCATGCACGACATGGTCAACATCGAAGAGCCGGGCGAGAGCGCGGCCATCTGCAACTGCTGCGCCTGCGCCTGCTTCGGCCTGCGCGTGGGCCTGATGTACGGCGCGCGCGACGCGATCCGCTCCAACTACGTTGCCGAGGTGGACGAGGCCAAGTGCGTCGCCTGCGGCCAGTGCGTGGAGACCTGCCCCGGCAACGCGCTCAAGCTCGGCCAGAAGCTCTGCTCGACCGAGGACCTGACACAGAAACCGAACTACGTCAAGCTCTCCGAGACCCTGCATCCGAAGCGCACGTGGGACCCGAACTACCGCGAGGACCACGAGGACGTCGTGCCCACCGGCACCGCCCCGTGCAAGACCGCCTGCCCCGCGCACATCCCCGTGCAGGGCTACCTGAAGCTCGCCGCGCAGGGCCGCTACACGGACGCGCTCGAACTCATCAAGAAAGAAAACCCGTTCCCGGCCGTCTGCGGCCGCATCTGCAACAAGCGCTGCGAGGCCGAGTGCACCCGCGGCAGCGTGGACGAGGCCGTCGCCATCGACGAGGTCAAGCGCTTCATCGCCGACCATGACCTGCACGAGGCCACACGCTACGTGCCGAAGCTGCTCAACCAGATCGGCCGCCCGTACACGGAGAAGATCGCCGTCATCGGCGCCGGCCCTGCCGGCATGAGCTGTGCCTACTACCTCGCCAACAAGGGCTACCCCGTGACCGTGTTCGACCGCAACCCGGTGCCCGGCGGCATGCTCACGCTCGGCATCCCGAGCTTCCGGCTGGAAAAAGACGTGCTCAACGCCGAGATCGACATCCTGCGCGAGATGGGCGTCGAGTTCCAATGCGGCGTCGAAGTCGGCAGGGACATCACCATCGAGCAGCTGCGCGCGCAGGGCTACAAGGGCTTCTACGTTGCCATCGGCGCGCAGAAGTCGGCCAAACTCCGCATCCCGGGTGAGGAGCTCGAGGGCGTCTACGGCGGCGTGGACTTCCTGCGCGCCGTGAACCTCGGCCACGAGACACATATCGGCAAGCGCTGTGCCGTCATCGGCGGCGGCAACGTGGCCATGGACGTCTGCCGCAGCGCGGTGCGCCTCGGCGCAGACGAGACGTACGTGCTCTACCGCCGCAGCGAAGCCGAGCTGCCCGCCGACCCCGAGGAGGTCAAAGAGGCGATGGAAGAGGGCGTGCAGTTCCGCTTCCTGACCGCCCCGGTCGAGATCCTCGGCACGGACGGCAAGGTCACGGGCATCCGGGTCGAGCGCATGGCGCTCGGCGAGCCGGACGAGAAGGGCCGCCGCAAGCCCGTCGGCACGGGCGAATTCGAGACGCTCGCCGTCGATTCCGTCATCGGCGCCATCGGCCAGACGGTCGACTGGGGCACGCTCGACGTCGGCGCGCTCACGACGACGAAGAAGGGCACGGCCGAGGCCGACGCGCTGACCTATCAGACCGCGCAGCCGGACATTTTCGTCGGCGGCGACTGCTACACCGGCCCGAAGTTTGCCATCGACGCCATTGCCGCCGGCAAGGAGGCCGCCATCAGCCTGCACCGCTATGTGCACCCCGGCCAGACGCTCACCGCCGGCCGCGACCGCAGAGTCTACAAGGCGCTCGACAAGGAGCACGTGCTCATCGAGACGGCCGATTTCGATAAAGATCACCGCCAGATGCCGGGCTACAACGCCGCCAAGGCCAAGACCTTCTCCGACGCGCGCGTCACGTTCACGGAAGAGCAGGTGCGCAAAGAGTGCGCCCGCTGCCTCGGCTGCGGCGCGACGAAGGTGGACAGCTACCTGTGCATCGGCTGCGGCCTGTGCACCACGAAGTGCAAGTTCGATGCCATCCACCTCAAGAAGGTGCGCGACTGGCACGCGGGCTCGTATGAGACCATGCCGATCAAGGTCGCCGAGGGCGTCGTCAAGCGCGCGGGCAGCATCGTGAAAAAGGCGGTCAGCAAGTAATGCACGAGCTGGCACTGTGCGACGCGATGCTCAAAATGGTGCGCGATATCTCCCGCGAGCAGGCGCTCGAGGGCGTGCGCAGCATCACGGTCCGCGTCGGGACACTCTCGGGCGTTGTCCCGCGCTTTCTCACCGACTGCTGGGTTGCCGTGACCGACGGCACGGAGTATGACGGCGTGCCCCTGCGCGTCGAGACGGAGGCGGGCCGCGCCCGCTGTCTCGACTGCGGGGCGGAGTTCGTCGCCGACGTTGAGGACCTCTCCTGCCCGGACTGCGGCGGGAAAAAGCTCATGCCCCTCTCCGGCCGCGACATGACCATTCAGGAGATCGAGGCGTACTGACCCCTTATGCAGCAGGCTCCCGCACCCGCGGGGGCCTGTTTTGGCCGCAAAATGCCCCCGGAAGCAGATCGCTTCCGGGGGCATCCTTCATGCACAAATCAAAATCAGAAGTCCGCGTTGCCGACCGTGCGCGGGTGCAGCTCCACATCGCGGATGTTGCTCACGCCGGTCAGGTACATGACCATGCGCTCAAAGCCGAGGCCGAAGCCGGCGTGGCGGCAGCTGCCGTAGCGCCGCAGGTCAAGATACCACCAGTAGTCTTCCTCGCGCAGGCCAAGCTCCTGCATGCGCTTGGTGAGCAGGTCGAGCCGCTCCTCGCGCTGGCTGCCGCCGATGATCTCGCCGATGCCCGGCACAAGGCAGTCCGCCGCGGCGACAGTCTTGCCGTCGTCGTTCATGCGCATGTAAAACGCCTTGATCTCCTTCGGATAATCCGTGACGAACACGGGCTTGTTGAACACCTGCTCGGTCAGGTAGCGCTCGTGCTCCGTCTGCAGGTCGATGCCCCACTCAACGGGGTAGTCGAACTTGTGGCCGGAGTCTTTGAGCAGCTTCACAGCGTCGGTATACGTGATGCGGCCGAAATCGTTGTCCACCACGTTGCGCAGGCGCTCGAGCAGGCCCTTGTCCACGAAGGAATTGAAAAATTCCATCTCCTGCGGGCACTTTTCGAGCACGGTGTTGATGATGAACTTCACCATCGCCTCCATGCACTCGAGATCGTCGTCGAGGTCGGCAAACGCCATCTCCGGCTCGATCATCCAGAACTCGGCGGCGTGGCGCTGGGTGTTGGAGTTCTCGGCGCGGAACGTCGGGCCGAAGGTGTACACGTCGCCAAAGGCGAGCGCGAAGTTCTCGGCGTTGAGCTGGCCGGACACGGTCAGGTTCGTGCTCTTGCCGAAGAAGTCCTTGGAGAAATCGACCTTACCGTCCGCCGTGCGCGGAAGATTGTCGAGGTAGAGAGTC
>HF985707.1:17841-18607 GCA_000432375.1 Firmicutes bacterium CAG:103 | reverse complement strand
CGTGACGCGGAACATCTCGCCCGCGCCCTCACAGTCAGAGCCCGTGATGATCGGGGTCTGGACGTAGACGAAGCCGCGGTCCTGGAAGAACGTGTGCACCGCCTGCGCGGCCACGCTGCGGACGCGGAACGTCGCGCTGAAGAGGTTCGTGCGCGGACGCAGATGCTGGATCGTGCGCAGGAACTCCACGCTGTGGCGCTTTTTCTGCAGCGGATAGTCCGGCGCGGACACGCCCTCGACTGTGACGCTGTCGGCCTTGAGCTCAAACGGCTGCTTGGCGTCCGGCGTGAGCACGAGCTCGCCGTGCACGATGAACGCCGCGCCGACGTTCTGGCGGGCGACCTCGTCGTAATTTTCGAGCTTGCCGCGCTCGAGCACGACCTGCAGGCTCTTGAAGCAGCTGCCGTCGTTGAGCTCGATAAAGCCGAAATTCTTCATGTCGCGGATCGTGCGCGCCCAGCCGCAGACGGTCAGGGTCTGGCCGCCGAAGGTCTCCGGGGATGCATAGATACCGGCGATGCGCTGTCTTTTCATATCATCAGCCTCGTTTCCGATGGATTTTGAGAGATAACTTCCTTATTATACGCACAATGCGCGTGTTTTTCAACCGCTTCTTGCGCGCACAAACACAAAACCGGCGGATTTCCCGCCGGTTTTGCTCAGAGATTCGCTGTTATGCGATGATGTGGATCGCAGCGTGGTTGTTGCGCAGCGTCACGTCCGTCGTCACGCCGCCGGCCTCGCCGTCGCGCGTCCACGCCACGGG
>HF985707.1:15844-17832 GCA_000432375.1 Firmicutes bacterium CAG:103 | reverse complement strand
ACGCCACGGGCTCTTCAAATGTGAAGCGCAGATTCTTCGACTGCACGAGGATGACGTTCTCGTTGTCGTAATACTGGTTGAGCACGCCCGTGATGATGCGGCTCAGGTCGCCGAACTGCTTCGGACGGCGGATGAGCAGCGTCTCAAACAGACCGTCGCCCAGACTCACAAGGTCCTTGCGCAAGCGCACCATGCCGGCCACGGAGGTCGAGTTCGACACGCCGCCGAAGATGAAGTCGCCGTCGACTGTGCCGCCGTCGTACTCCACGTGCGCGCAGTAATGGTCGATGCTGTTGAGCCGGCCCATCGCCTCGAGCACGTAGGCCAGGTGGCCGAGCGCCTGCTTTTCGTTTTGCGGCGTCTCATAGCTCACGGCCGTGAACGCGCCGAACGCCGCGACGTAGGTGAAAAAGCTCTGCTCGCCGAAGCTGCCGACATCAAACGCCGTCGGCGTGCCGGTCACGATGCGCAGGGCCGCGTCCGTCGCGTTTTTCGGCAGGCCGAGCGTCGAGGCCACATCGTTCGTCGTGCCCATCGGGATATAGCCCAGCGGGGGCGGGTTCGGCACCTGCATCAGGCCCGAGACGACCTCGCTGAGCGTGCCGTCGCCGCCGATGCAGGCCACGGTGTCATACTCCGCCGCGTGCTGCGCGGCAAACACGGTCGCGTCGCCGCGGCCCTGCGTGAAGTACACCGTCGTCAGGTATCCGCCGCTGTCGAGAATGTTCATCACCTCGCCGAAGCCGGTCTTGTAGCCGCTGCGTCCGGCCATGGGGTTGATGATCAGCATCATACGTTTTTTCATAATCAGCCTCCTGTCGGGGTAGCAAAAAGGGCATGGCAAACTGCCATGCCCCCGAGATTCTGTGGATCAGCCAAGCTCGTTCATTTTCTGAGCCATCGCAGACTTCTTGTGCGCTGCGTTGTTCTTGTGGATCAGACCCTTGCCGGCCGCGCGGTCAACAGCCTGGACAGCAACTTTATAGGTACTGACGGCTGCGTCACGGTTGCCTTCGGCAACAGCCGCATCAAACTTCTTCAGGTTGGTCTTCAGGGCGGATTTCTCAGCCTTGTTTTTCAGATTCTGCAGCTTGGACTTTTCGTCTCTCTTCATTGCGGACTTGATGTTCGGCATTTCTCAATCGCCACCTCCTCCTATAAAATTCAGTCATGGGTATGACCGTGCAATGTTCTGCAAGTGTTGATGATATCATCAAAGCCTTCAAATTGCAAGCACTTTTTTCGATTTTCATTATAAATGTATCCATTTGTGGCAACGCTTCCAGTGAGCCACAAGATGTGGCGTCAGAAAGGAGTCTGTTATGCCGAATTTTCCCCGCACCGACCTCGCCGTCGAGGCCGAAGCCATCCACCGCAGCGCAGCCGCCGTCACGGAACTGCCCGGCGTGCGCGCCGAGGAGACGAACCGTCGCGGCTTTTCCGTGACCGAGGTGCACGTGCTCGACACCGCCGGCGAAAATGCGTTATGTAAACCAATCGGCGACTACTACACCCTCGCGCTCGACCCGCTGCTGCGGCGCGAGGACGATGCGTTTGAAAACGCGGCGCAGACGCTCGCCGAGCTGCTGCGCGGCGTGCTGCCGCTGATGCCGGACGCCTCTGTGCTCGTTGTCGGTCTCGGCAACCGGGCGATCACGCCCGACGCCGTCGGCCCGGACGCGATCGACAGCGTCATGGTCACGCGCCACCTGCGCGAGCAGCTGCCGGAGCATTTCGGACAGTTCCGCCCCGTGGCCGCGCTCGCGGCCGGCGTGCTCGGCACGACGGGCGTGGAATCCGCCGATATGATCCGCGCGCTCGCGGCCCACCTGCACCCGGACGCCATCATCGCCGTAGACGCACTCGCCTGCGCGGAGCTCGGCCGCCTCGGCCGCACCGTCCAGCTCACGGACACCGGCATCACGCCCGGCAGCGGCGTCGGCAATGACCGCGCCGGTCTCAGCCGCGACACGCTCGGCATTCCGGTC
>HF985707.1:15681-15837 GCA_000432375.1 Firmicutes bacterium CAG:103 | reverse complement strand
CGGCATTCCGGTCGCGGCCATCGGCCTGCCGACTGTCATTGACGCCGGCGGCTTTTCGGACGACCCCCGCGCAGAGCAGATGTTCGTCACACCGCGCGATATCGACACCGTAGTGCGTGATGCGGCCAAACTCATCGGCTACGGCATCAATCTCTC
>HF985707.1:11761-15673 GCA_000432375.1 Firmicutes bacterium CAG:103 | reverse complement strand
GGCATCAATCTCGCGCTACACGACGGGCTGACCATCGGCGACGTGGATATGTTCCTGTCCTGAGGTAATGTTTCACGTGAAACACGCCCGCCGGATTTCGCATTGTTTCACGTGAAACATCACAAAAATTTGCCGCAGCGCCTCCAAGCGGTTGAAAACGCGGCCACACGCTGTTATAATAGCTGCAAACACGATTCAGGAGGCAAACCATGGGCAAAATCATTGCCGTCGCCAACCAGAAAGGCGGAGTCGGCAAGACGACCACGTGCGTGAATCTGACCTGCGCGCTCAAAAAGCGCGGGCGGCGCGTGCTCCTCGTCGACTGCGACCCACAGGGCAACAGCACCTCCGGCATGGGCGTGGACAAAACCGCGACGCCCAACTGCTACGACATGCTGATGAACGGCGCAGCCGCAGCCGACTGCATCCGCAGCACGAAATACGGCGACGTGCTGCCGGCAAATATGAATCTCTCCGGCTGCTCTGTGGAGCTCGTGAGCTCCGAGCAACGGGAATACATCATGAAAACTGCGCTCGCCGCGGTGCAGGACAATTACGACTTCATCCTCATCGACTGTCCGCCATCGCTCGAGCTGCTGACGATCAACGCGCTCGTCGCGGCCGACAGCGTGCTTATCCCGGTGCAGTGCGAATATTACGCGCTCGAGGGCATTGCCGACCTCATGCGCAGCATCAAAATGTGCAACAAACGCCTGAATCCGGAACTGACGGTGCAGGGCATCGTCATGACCATGTACGACGGCCGCACGAAGCTGTCCGATCAGGTCGTGAACGAGGTGCGCAAATTCTTCGGCAAAAAGGTCTACAAGACCATGATCCCGCGCAACGTGCGCCTGTCCGAGGCGCCGAGCCACCGCAAACCCGCCATCGCCTACGACAAAGAGTCGAAGGGTGCGCGGGCGTACCTGCATCTGGCGGGTGAGCTCATCAAGCGCGAGGAAAAGGCGGCAAAAGCGGCGGAGGCCGCGGCTGCGGCCGCCGCAGCGGAGGTGGAACATGGGTAAAGACGGAAAGAAAGGTCTCGGCATGGGCCTCGGCGCGCTCTTCGGGGAAGAATATCCGGCCCCGCAGCCGGAACGCGAGGAGACAGCGCCCGACCTGCTGCCGATCGAGAAGATCGAGCCGCGCGCCGACCAGCCGCGCAAGCACTTTGACCCGGAGGCACTGGAAATGCTCGCAGAATCCATCCGGACGTATGGGCTCATCCAGCCGATCACGGTCCGGCCGCTCGATGGCGGATTTTATCAGATCATCGCGGGCGAGCGCCGCTGGCGCGCCAGCCGCATGGCCGGGCTCAAGGAAGTGCCGGTGCGCATCCTGACAGCGGACGAGCAGCGCGCCATGGAGATGGCGCTGGTCGAAAACCTCCAGCGTGAGGATCTGAATCCCATTGAAGAGGCGAAGGGCTACCGCGCCCTGCAGGATGTCTACGGCATGACGCAGGACGATGTGGCGCAGAGCGTGGGCAAATCGCGCCCCGCCGTCGCAAACGCGACGCGGCTGCTGGCGCTGTCCGAGCCGGTGCTGAAGCTCGTCGAGGACGGCACACTCTCCGCCGGGCACGCGCGCGCGCTTCTGCCGCTCAGCGACCCGGAAATGCAGCTTGCCGCGGCGAAAACCGTCATTGAAAAGGGCCTGTCCGTGCGCCGGGCGGAAGCGCTGGCCGCGCAATTACTGAAGGATACGCAGGAAAAACCGGCAAAAAAGGCCGCCGGTGTGGATTATCTCGGCGAATGCGCGCGGCATCTCGAGCAGGTGCTCGGCCGCAAGGTGCGCATGACGCAGGGCCGCAAGACCGGGCGCATCGAACTGGAATACTACGACGCGGACGACCGCGAGGCGCTGCTGCAGGCGCTCGAGGCCATCGGCCGCAGAAACTGATACACATAGAATGAGGAGACAGAGACACCATGATTGACATTCGACTGATCCGCGAAAACCCCGATCTCGTTCGGGAAAACATCCGCAAAAAATTTCAGGACGCCAAGCTCCCGCTCGTCGACGAAGTGATCGAGCTCGACAAGGCCAACCGCGCCGCCATCAACGAGGCGTCGAATCTGCGCGCTGAGCGCAACGCCCTGTCGAAAAAAATCGGCATGCTCATGGGGCAGGCGAAAAAAGATCCCTCCAAGCTCGAAGAGGCCGAGGCCGTCAAGGCACAGGTCACGGCGCAGGCCGCACGTCTGGCCGAGCTCGAGCAGCAGGAGGAAGCGCTCGAGGCCAAGATCCACAAGATCATGCTCACCATCCCGCAGATCATCGACCCCAGCGTGCCGCTCGGCCCGGACGACAGCTGCAACGTGGAGGTGCAGCGCTTCGGCGAGGCCGTCGTGCCAGATTTCCCGATCCCGTACCACACGGAGATCATGGAGCGCTTCGACGGCATTGATCTCGACGCCGCGCGCCGCGTCTCCGGCAACGGATTTTACTATCTCATGGGCGATATTGCCCGCCTGCACGAGGCCGTGCTGGCCTACGCGCGCGATTTCATGATCGGCAAGGGCTTTACCTACTGCATCCCGCCGTTCATGATCCACGGCAACGTGGTCGAGGGCGTCATGAGCCAGACGGACATGGACGCCATGATGTACAAGATCGAGGGCGAGGACCTCTATCTGATCGGCACGAGCGAGCACTCCATGATCGGCCGCTACATCGATCAGATCCTCACCGAGGATCAGCTGCCGCAGACGATGACGTCCTATTCGCCCTGCTTCCGCAAGGAAAAGGGCGCGCACGGCATCGAGGAGCGCGGCGTGTACCGCATCCACCAGTTTGAAAAGCAGGAGATGATCGTCGTCTGCCGCCCGGAGGAGAGCATGGACTGGTACGAGAAGCTCTGGCGCTACTCCGTCGAGCTCTTCCGCAGCCTGGATATCCCGGTGCGCCAGCTCGAGTGCTGCTCCGGCGACCTTGCCGACCTGAAGGTCAAGTCCTGTGACATCGAGGCCTGGAGCCCGCGCCAGCAGAAGTACTTTGAGGTCTGCTCCTGCTCGAACCTCGGCGATGCGCAGGCCCGCCGCCTGCACATCCGCATCAAGGGCAAGGACGGCAAGAATTATCTCGCCCACACGCTCAACAACACCTGCGTCGCCCCGCCGCGTATGCTCATCGCGTTCCTCGAGAACAACCTGCAGCCCGACGGCAGCGTCGTCATTCCCGAGGTGCTGCGCTCGTACATGGGCGGCACGGAAGTCCTCGTACCCAAGCACTGAAACGACAAAGAAAACAGGGGAGGCAGCATCATGAAAAAGCCCGGTTGGCTCGACGAATTCAAAGTATTCATCTCGCGCGGCAACGTCATTGACCTGGCCGTCGGCGTTGTGGTCGGCGGCGCGTTCACGGCCATCGTCACCGCGCTCGTCAACGATATCATCAATCCGCTCATCTCGCTCATCATCGGCGGGCTGGACTTCTCCGGCCTGAACATCGGCGTGTTCCCGATCGGCGACCTGATCATGTCCATCATCAACTTCCTGTGTATTTCACTCGTCGTGTTCTGGATGGTGAAGATCATCAACCGCTTCAACCGCAAGAAAGAAAAGGAGCCAGAACCGGAAGCCCCGGCCAAGCCGACCACGGACGAGCTGCTGGCGGACATTCTCGCCGAGCTCAAGCTGCAAAATGGCCGCGCCGAGGCCGCCAAGACACTGGACGCCGCAGAAGAGGAAGAATTTTCCTCTTCGGAGCGATAAAATAACACTTGACAACCCAAGGCTCATATGTTATAGTATATGAGCCTTGAGGGTCAAGTTCATATCGCGGAGTGGAGCAGTTCGGTAGCTCGTCGGGCTCATAACCCGGAGGTCGCAGGTTCAAATCCTGTCTCCGCAACCAAATTCATTACCGTTGTTGATACCATATCAACAACGGTAATTTTTTATTTTCTGT
>HF985707.1:0-11745 GCA_000432375.1 Firmicutes bacterium CAG:103 | reverse complement strand
ATTTTCTGTGCGTTCTGTTAAGGGCTTGACATTCCCTGCTTTTCGCGGTACACTGCTCCTGTCAGTGTAACTGACAGGAGCAGAGGAGGCGAACGCACTTGCCGCACGAGGAGCAGAGAGAAAAGAATATCCGGCTGGTCACGGAGGTCGCGCTGGACTGTTTTCTGGCCAACGGGATCGAAAAGACCAAGGTCGCAGATATCGCGCTGCGCTCCGGGCTCACCGAGCGGTCGGCCTTTCGCTACTTTGAGACCAAGGCCGATCTGGTCCTGGCCGCGTCCCTGCTCTACTGGAAGCGCATCCTCGAGCGCATCGACCGGATGTCCCACACGGCATCCGACGGCAGCACGACCGGCCTGCAGGACGCGGAAAACGTCCTCGTCTGCTATTCCCAGCTCTACCGCCTCGACCCGAACGGCATGCGCTTCACGCTCGACGCGGAGTTGACGCTGCATGCCGCGGGCAGACTCCACGAGATCAAAAACCAGCCGCCCGAGCCGTTTGAGACCTCCAGCGGCCCGATGGCCAAGGCGATCCGCAAGGGACTTGCCGACGGCTCGATCAGCCCGGAGGTCGACGTGCGGGAGATCTACTACAACTCCTACGATGCGATCCTCGGCATCATGCAGCGCCTGTCTATCGGCGGCTCGCCGAGCGCGAGCGCGCTTGATTACGACAGCCGGATGCGCCACCTGAGCCAGATGTTCGTGCGCGCACTCAGTGGCAAATAACCACATACACAGCAGATCCCGAGCGATCGGGATTTGTGTATACCCGCTTATGTCAGCGATGCTGACATAAGCGGAGAAGGAAGATAGAAATCCAAAGAAAGAAGGGCCGCAATGAAGGAACTGAAGCATTTGATGTACTTTGAGCGCCTGCTGGACGACGCGCACAACGAACTTGTCCGCCAGGCCGAGGCAGAAGGAGATCTGGCGATCGGCTATACCTGCTTTCACGCGCCGGAGGTGCTGCTGAATCTGGGCAGTTGCTTCTCGGTGCGTCTGCGCGCGCCGCACACCACGTCCATGGAGCTAGCCACCTACTACATGGCCAACAACAGCTGCGAGTTTTCCCGCGCGATCCTCGAGCGCGCGCTCGAGGGCAACTACGGCTTCCTGCACGCCATGGCGGGCGTCGACGTGTGCGAGGCCAACAACCGCGCCGTCGAGAACATGGAGATCATGCACGCGCAGGGGGCGGACAAGGACAAATTCTTCTACTGCAACCTCGACATCCCGTATTCCGACGATGAGGACTGCGTCGAGCACATCTGCGAGCAGGTCTCGCGCAAGATCCTCAAGCCCATGCGCGAAAACTACGGCGTCGATACCTCGGACGCCGCCATCCGCGCCGCGGTCAGCGAGCACAACGAGGTCTGCCGCATCCTCACCGAGATCGGCGAGACGCGCAAGCTGGACAACCCGCCCATCACGGGCTATGAATACGCCGTGCTGGTGCTCGTGAGCTACGTCTGCCCGAAGCGGCTGATCCTGCCTCTGCTGCGCGAGACGCTCGCCGAGGTAAAGACGCGCGAGGTCGATGCGCAGAAAAACTACCGTGTGCGCGTCGCCGTCGTCGGCTCCGAGATCGACGACCCGGACCTGATCCGGCTCATCGAGAGCTGCGGCGCGCTGGTGGTCGCCGACCGCTACTGCTACGGCAGCTTCCCCGGCCGTCAGGAGATCGTGCTCACCGACGGCGAGGATGCGCTCACGCAGGTGTGCCGCTGGTATCTGCAGCACACCGAGTGCCCGCGCCAGAGCGCGCTGCACCGCGTCCAGTACCGCAACGACCACGTCGCCCAGCTTGTGCATGATTTCAAGGCCGACGGCGCGATCTACGAGCAGATGAAGTTCTGCACCTACTGGTCGTATGAGCGCGTGATCGCAAACCAGGTCATGCCGCGTGATTACGGCATCCACATCCTCTCCATCGACCGCCCCTACATCGCGGGGCAGAGCGGCCAGCTGCGCACGCGTGTGCAGGCCTTTGTGGAGAGTCTGGAAATGAAGCAGCTGCGCTCAGCGCAAAAGGAGGACAACTGACATGGCCTACAACCCCAAAACCGGCAAGGGCCTCGGCCGCTTCTATTCCGCCGAGCACCGCGCCTTCCGCGCCCGCGAATGGCGCGGCTTCCGAGACACCTTTTATGATTTCTTCCGCTGGCTGTATCTCTACGGCTTCATGGCCGCAAAGCTTGGCTGCCACCCGATCCTGATGGTCAAGGCCATGCTGCGCTACCGCTGGATGGTGTCCTATCTCACCGCAGCGCACATGGTCGACCGCCACACCATGGGGCTGCGCGGCAAGGAGCTGCGCTATGCACACAACCAGTTTTTCTCCGTGCTGCATAACTCCGTCCTCGGCGTGCGTGACATCATCCTACGCGACAAGAACCTGCGCCCCAACAGCAAGCACGCGGCGAAGCTGCGCGAGAACACCGTCATGTTCGATGAGATGACCCCGCACCTGATCATGATGGGGTTCCCCACCGTGAAGTGGATCGACATCGCCATGTTCGCCATCGGTCTGCCGTCGGAGGTCGACCAGAACGCCAGCATGTTCTACATCGACGCCATGGAGCACCTCGGTCTGCCGGCAGACGTTTGCCCCGAACCCGCCGCCGAGAGCGGCTGCGCCGTGGTGGACGACTATCCGCGCGTCGGCAAGTGCTACTTCACCGGCACGATGCCGTGCGACGGCGCGATCTCGCAGACAAACATCCTCACGCGGCACTTCAAGGAGCTTCCCTCGTTCCAGATCACGCCGCCGCAGCGTGTCAACGAACCGGAAGTACAGACCTATGCGGTCAAGAACCTGAAAAAGGGCATCGAATTTCTCGAGCAGCAGTTCGGCGTCAAATGGGACTGGGACGCCTTCTGGAAAAACGCCGAAATGTACAACGAGAGCTCGCGCTGTATGATCGAGAAGTGGGACGTCAACTGCACCGAGCACCCACAGGTCTGCGGTGCGGCGCTGGCACTGCAGCGCGAATATGAGTTCATGGCGGCAGCCTGCATGGACAAGTTCATGCTCAAGACGGACCGCCGCGTCACGAAGATGATGCTCAAGGGCTACGAGCAGGACAAGGCGGCCAACGCGCCCCAGCCGAAATACCGCTGCCTCGTCTGGGCATGCCCCGCGCACTATTACACCAACTTTACCTACTGGACGCAGCACTGCTGGGGTGTCACCTGCGTCAACGACATGGAGGCCATGCTCAGCTACCAGCCCATCACCATCGGCGACAAGGAGCAGGCGCTGGCCGATCTCGTGCGCTGCTATGAGAAGATGATGATGCGCTCGCACACCAACGGCGGCTATGTCAACCTGCTCGACGAGTGCTGGAAGATGTGCGAGAAGTTCCACACGAACATCGTCATCATGTACGACCACGTATCGTGCAAGAACGTCGGCGGTCTGCACGGCCTGTTTGAGGATCAGGCGCGCGAGCGCGGCATCCACCTCATCTGGATCCCGCACGACGTCATGGATCCGCGCACGGTCTCGCGCCGCGAGATGCGCGAGGCATTCAGCCAGTATATGGTCACGGTGCTCAACGAGAAGCCGCTTGACCCCACTCTGTTGGATTACGAAGACACACTCAGCTGGTAAGGAGGAACGAATATGGCCTGGTATTGGATCGTGCTCATCGTGCTCGCCGCACTCTTTGTTCTGCTGTTTCTGGCATACATGACCAACGCGGACATGAAGCTCATCGAAAAGATCTACAACGCGCTCATCGCATACCACGACGACAAGGACGTCGAGGAGCAGATCTGACGCGCGCATCGGGGGGATACCCCCAAAGCAACAACAAGTCGGGGCGGTCAATGACCGCCCCGACTTTTGCGTCTGCGCATTCTCCCGCAAAATCCGGATACAGAGCAGCATTCCGGTCGGCTTCCCTGTTGACATTGTGTTCACATCTTGTTACACTGTCTCTTGCGCCTTTTCACGCAAAACAAACAGAAAAAAGGAAGAAAAAAGAATGAAACTTGTCAAAGCGTACAACAGCGTCAGCCTTGTGCTGCGCATTGTCATCGGCATGGTCATCGGCGCGGCGCTCGCCCTGCTGATTCCCAACGCCGCCGTGACCGCGCCCGGCATCGGCATCCTCGGCACCCTGTTTGTCGGTGCCCTGAAGGCCATCGCCCCGCTGCTGGTCTTTGTCCTCATCATCAGCGCCCTTGCCCAGTCCAAGGAGAAGCTGGGCAAGCAGTTCGGCACCGTCATCGTGCTCTACCTTGTCTCCACGTTCCTCGCGGCTGTCATCGCCGTGATCGCGAGCTACCTGTTCCCCGTAACCATCACGCTGACTGAGGCCGCCTCCGACAGCGCGCCCGAGAGCTTCGCCGCTATCTTCACCGGCCTGCTCAACAACATCGTCTCCAACCCCATCGGCTCGATCGTCTCGGCCAACTATCTCGGCGTTCTGTTCTGGGCTATCGTGCTCGGCTTCGCGTTCAAGAGCGCGTCCGACACGACCAAGAAGTTCCTCGCCGACGCCTCCGAGGCCGTCACCAAGGCGGTGCGCTTCGTCATCAACCTCGCCCCGTTCGGCATTCTGGGTCTCGTGTTCTCCGCCGTTTCCACCAGCGGCCTTGCCATCTTTACCGAGTACGGCAAGCTCCTGCTCATCCTCGTCGGCTGCATGCTCTTTGCCGCCCTCGTCGTTAACCCCATCATGACGTTCATCGTCATCCGCAAGAACCCCTATCCGCTGGTGTTCAAGTGCCTGAAGGAAAGCGGCGTGACCGCGTTCTTCACCCGCTCGTCCGCCGCGAACATCCCCGTGAATATGTCCCTGTGCGAGAGCCTCGGCCTGGACAAGGAGTTCTACTCCGTGTCCATCCCCCTCGGCGCGACCATCAACATGGCGGGCGCGGCCGTCACCATCACCGTCATGACGCTCGCCGCAGTGCACACGCTCGGCATCACCGTGCAGCTGCCCGTTGCGATCATCCTGTCCGTCATGGCAGCGCTCGGCGCGTGCGGCGCGTCCGGCGTTGCGGGCGGCTCGCTGCTGCTCATCCCCATGGCCTGCTCCCTGTTCGGCATCTCCAATGACATCGCCATGCAGGTCGTCGGCGTCGGCTTCATCATCGGCGTCATTCAGGACTCCGTTGAGACCGCCATCAACTCCTCGTCCGACGCGCTGTTCACCGCCGTTGCGGAGTTCAAGCAGTGGCGCAAAGCCGGCAAGGAGATCCAGTTCTGAGCCGATCACTGAAATCGTTGCAGCGCCTCACGGCCTTTCCCGTGAGACGCTGCTTTTTTGTTCGTCAAATTCACAAGAAACCCTGCCGGATTTTTGAAGGAATCCGGCAATTTTCTTGACTTTCCTGCTGCAATACTTTAAAATGAAGCCGCTGTGCACGGACAAAGCACGGCAAAAACAAGAATCAGACCCGACATCTGCGCGGTGCGCGCCGCACAGATGTTTTTCACGTCTGGATGGGAGCGCGTATGAAAACGAAAAACACGAAAAGCTTTGCCAGCCGCTGGGGCTTTATCCTGGCGTCCGTCGGCTCGGCCGTCGGCATGGCCAACGTCTGGGGCTTTCCGAACAAGATGGGCAGCAACGGCGGCGGGGCCTTTCTGCTGATCTACCTGCTGTTTGTGGTCATCTTCAGCACCGTCGGCCTGCCGACGGAGTTCGCCATGGGCCGCCGCGCCGGCACCGGCACGCTCGGCGCCTATGAAAACGCATGGGCCACGCGCGGCAAGACCGCCGGAAAGGTCGGCGGCCTGCTCGGCTGGCTGCCGCTGGCCGGGTCGCTGTGCATCGCCATCGGCTACGCCGTCATCGTGACGTACATTCTCAAGGCGCTGGCCGACTCCCTGCTCGGCACGCTCATGACGGGCGACGCCGCCGTGTGGTTCGCGTCGTTTTCCACGCAGCCGTACTCCGTCATCCCCTACCACGTCATCGTCGTGGCCGGCACACTGCTGACGCTCTTTCTCGGCGCACACAGCATCGAAAAGACCAACAAGGTCATGATGCCGCTGTTTTTCCTCATCTTTGTCGTGCTGGCCGTGCGCGTGGCGCTGCTGCCCGGCTCGGCCGAGGGCTACAAGTTCATGTTCACCCCGCGCTGGGAGGCCCTCAAAGACCCGATGATCTGGATCTGGGCCATGGGGCAGGCGTTTTTCTCCCTGTCCGTCACCGGCAGCGGCATGATCGTCTACGGCGCGTATCTGTCCAAGGACGAGGACGTCGTGGGCGTGGCGCAGCACACGGCCATTTTTGACACCATCGCCGCCGTCGTAGCCGCGCTCGTCATCATCCCCGCCTGCTTTTCCTACGGGCTGGACGTCGGCGCGGGCCCGAGCCTGCTGTTCGTGACGCTGCCGACCATCCTGCAGGACATCCCGCTCGGCCGGCTCTTCGCCGTCATTTTGTACGTCGCCATGATCTTTGCCGGCGTCAGCTCGCTGCAGAACATGTTCGAGGCCGTCGCCGAATCGCTCCTGCACAAGTTCCCGAAGCTCAGCCGCGCGGCCGTGCTTGGCATCCTGTGCGTGCTGTGCCTCGGATTCGGCCTGCTCATGGAGCCCATCTCCAAATGGGGCCCGTGGATGGACCTCGTGTCGATCTACATCATCCCCATCGGCGCGACGCTCGGCGCCGTGTCGTGGTTCTACATCATGAAAAAGGACGACCTGCTCGCCGCCGTCAACACCGGCAGCCGCCGCCACCGCGGCGCGTTCTGGTACGGCGTCGGCCGCTATGTCTACGTGCCGCTGGCCGTGATCCTGTGCTGCGTGGCGCTGTTCATGAACGTGGCGTTCTGAGCATACCATTTCGATCAAAGCCCCCCGGGAGGGAACGCGATGCGTTCCCTCCCGGGGCTTTTTGCTGCCCGGAAGCCGCATATGCTCCCGGCCGCCAGCCGGACCGGAGGGCGAATTCTCAACACGTATATTGGAAGCCGCTCCAAAATATTGTATATTCTGCACAACGATCCTTGACATTTCCACCGCAAAGTGATGAAAAATCATCACCGGATTGACGCATGGCACATATTGGGGTTAAAATTATAACATAGCGATCGGCATGGAACGGACGAAAACAGAATAACGTGTAACCAGAATGGGGGGAATGCAGCAATGAGAGACCTGAAGCACCTGACCTACTTCGAGGACCTCCTGCAGGAGGCCAACAACGCACTTGTTGTCCAAGCCCAGGCGGAAGGCAAAAAATGCGTCGCCTTTGTCTGCGAGAACACACCCGAGCCCTTGATGAATCTGGACAACACCTTCGGCGTGCGCCTGCACGCCCCGAACACCGGGTCGATGGACATTGCGACCTATTACATGACGAGCCTCCTGTGCGAGACCAGCCGCTCCCTGCTCGAGCGCGCGGTCGAGGGCGGCTTCAACTTTGCCAACTGCGTCATCGCGCCCGACGGCTGTACGATGATCAACCGCTGCGTGGAAAACATGGAACTGCTCAAGACCATGGGCGCCGGCAAGGACCATTTCTTCTACGAGTACATGGAGATCCCGCTCAAGGCCGACGACAATGGCGTGGACCTGCTCGTGCTCCAGTGCAAAAACCACATCCTCAAGCCCCTGCACGACGCCTTCGGCACGGACGTGTCCGACGCCGCCATCCGCAGGGCGGTGGCCGAGAACAACCACGTGTGCGCGCTCATCCGCGCGCTCGGCGACTTCCGCAAGAAGGCCCGGCCGCGCATCACGGGTTACGAATTCCACGTGCTGACGCTCGCGACCTATGTCGCGCCGAAGTACCTGCTGATCGACAAACTGGAAGAGACGCTCGAGGAAGTACGCAGCCGCGAGCCGGAGGAGCGGGCATACCGCGCGCGCATCGCGCTCGTCGGCTCCGAGGTGGACGACAGTGAATTCATCCGGCTCATCGAGGACACCGGTGCCTATGTCTGCGCCGACCGGTTCTGCTTCGGCTCGCTTCCGGGACGCGACCCGATCGTGCTCACGGACGAGGAGGACGCGCTCACGCAGATCTGCCGCCAGTATGTTTACCGCGGCCAGTGCCCGCGCACGATGAACATGGAAAAGGTCTACGGCCGCAAGCAGTACGTGGCCGACATCGCCAGAGAATACCACGCCGACGGCATCCTCTATGAGCAGATCAAGTTCTGCGATCCGTGGGCATATGAGCGTACGCTCGGTTCGGTGATGCTGCGCGAAGACTTCGGTTTCCCTGTGCTGTCCGTTGACCGGCCGTACAACATCCGCTCCTCGATCGGCCAGATGCGCACGCGCGTCCAGGCATTCGTCGAGAGCATAGAGATCAAGAAAATACAGGGAGGTGTCCGATGATGGTGACCAATGAAGGCAAGCGGCGCATCGGCGACCAGCAGCTCGGCGTACTCTTCGACGGCGGAAAGGTCCGCTGCCGGCGCGAGTGGCGCGGCGTCAGGGATACCCTCTATGACTACGGCCGCTGGCTGTACATTCTGTCCCTCCTCGCAAAGTTCATCGTCAAGCCGCGCAACATCAAGGCCATGTTCCGCTACCGCTGGATGTCCAACTACCTCGCCGTGCCGCACATGGTCGATAAGTTCACCATGGGTCTGCGCGATGAGGCGCTGCGCATCGTGCACACGGCCATGGACTTCGTGGTCTACGACGTGGCCTCCACCATGGACGATATCTTCCGCGGCGACCGCCGCACCGGCAACGACGTGGAGTTTTCCAACCGCTGCGTGCTGACGGATGAAAACGAGATGACCGCATTCATGATGGGCTTCCCGAACGTGAAGGCCATCCTGCGTGAGGTGCCGACGATGTTCGTGGCAAACCTGCTCACGCAAAACTCCTCCACGCACTACCTCGACGTGGCGCAGCAGTTCGGCATCGCGGGCGACGTGTGCCCCATGCCGGAGGCCGAGGCCGGCTGCTCCATCGACGATGACTTCGCCGTGCTCGGCGTCTGCGCCGTGCAGTGCAACACCACCTGCGACGGCTCGCTCATGGGCAACGGCATCATCGCCAAGCGCCTCGAGCGCGAATACGGCATCCCGACGTTCCAGCTTGTCGCGCCCATGCGCCATCAGGAGGACGATGTGCAGGATTACGCCGCGCAGGATATCCGCAACGTCATCGCCTTTGTCGAGGAGCACACGGGCCAGCACTGGGACTGGTCACACTACTTTGCATGCGCCAGGCGCGTCAACGATGCCACGCGCAACCGTCTGGCGTGGCTCGAGATGAACAGCACGCCCTACCCGCAGTTTGTCGGCGCGCCGTTCTCGCTGTATAACGACACGAACTACATGGGCAACTGCGGCCGCTCGGCCAAGTTCCCGCCCATCGACCGCAAGATCATGCGTTACGCCGAGCGCGGCAGCCGCGCGCGCCGCATGATGGCCAAAGAATACCGCCACCGCGCCATCGTCTGGGGCGTGCAGCCGCAGTACTGCATCGATATGCTCAACTGGATGATCCACTGCTGGGGCATCGTGCCGCTGACGGATATGCTCTCGCTGGTCAACACCCGCATGATCGCCGACGTGGACACGCCCGAAAACCGCGAGCAGGCGTTCTACGACATGGCGTGGCTCAATGAGAACATGATCATGCGCAACCGCACGCACGGCGGCTACAGGGTGCTCGTCGACGAGCTGTGGGAATTTTGCGAAACGATGCACGCCGACATGGTCATCATGTGGGAACATATGTCCTGCAAGGCACTCACCGGCATGCACGGCCAGTTCGAGGAGCAGGCCCGCGCGCGCGGCATCCACCTCGTCTGGGTCTGCCACGACCTGTGCGACCCGCGCGTCTACACGCGCCAGGCCATCCGCGACCAGCTCAACGCCTATATGCGCACCGTCATGCGTGAAGAGCCGCTCGACCCGTCGATCGAGGTTCTGCCGGACGAAAATGCATGGTGAGAAAGGAAGGGGAACGATGCAAATACCGAAATTCGCGTGGCGGCTGCTCGGCGTGAGCGCGGGTGCATTCGCCGTGACGTTCACGATCTACTTTTTCAATCTCGACATGAAGCTGCTGTCGGCCTTCGAGCCGATTTTGCTGCGGCACTATGACCGCATCCCGCGCAACCAGCACCTGTGAGCGCAAAAACAGCTGCGAAGCCAAGGCTTCGCAGCTGTTTGCTTTTTGCCGTGTTCGTTACCGCACCTCGCGCACCATGTCGCGCGTGATGTCGCTGAGGCAGCGCGCGCCGCACATATACATCGCATCCGTCAGCTCCGCGCGCAGCTTTTCCACGTAGGCCACGATGCCCTCCATGCCGCCGCCGTAGTAGCTGATGAGGAACGGGCGGCAGATCATCACCGCGTCCGCGCCGAGCGCGAGCGCGCGGAAAATGTCCGTGCCCGAGCGGATGCCGCCGTCGACGAGGATCTTCACGCGATCCCCCACCGCGTCCGCGATCTCGGGCAGGACGTCCGCAGTCGCGGCACTGCCGGGCAGCACGCGCCCACCGTGGTTCGAGACGACGATGGCCGCCGCGCCGGCCTCCACAGCCTTCTCCGCGCCGCGCACCGTCATGATGCCCTTGAGGATCATGGGCATCTGCGCATAGCCGCACAGTTCGCGCAGCTCCGCGACCGTCTTGCTGCCGGCGTCGGGGCTGGCCGCCTTCAGGTGCGGCAGGCCGGCCGAGTCGATAACCACGCTCACGGCAAAGGGCCGCGCCGCGTTGGCAAGGTCGAGGTTTGCCCGGATGGTGTCCATCGACAGCGGATTGATGACCGGCAGGCCGATGCCGCCGTACTGCTGCGAGAGCGTGCACCCGTGCGGGAACACGCGCGCGTCCAGCCCGTCGCCAAAGCTCGCGGCGATGCCGGTCTGCGCCGCCGCGGCGATGCAGCAGGCGTTGTAGTCGCGGATGTCGTCCTCAGGATTGAACTGCGCGCGCAGCGAGCCGATGGGCGCCGCGATCACGGGCAGGGAAAATGTCCGGCCGAGCAGCTCCAGCGACGTGTCCACCGGCGTGTTCGGAGCGATGGTGTCCATGTTCAGGCACCAGCGCCGCCACGCGCGCCAGTTGTCGTTCGCGCCGTTGCCGGGCGCTTTTGAGCCGGGGCCGGGCATCGTGTTGCCGCAGCCGAGGCCGTTGCACTCCGGGCAGACCTTGCAGCGCGGGGCCATGCGCGCCCGCGCCCGCTGTAAAACTTCGTTGTAGTCCATGTGGGTTCCTCCGTTCCCGTTTTTGCTTCTCTCCCGCCCATCTTAACAGGAAACGCGCCCGTGCGCCAGAAAAAGTTTCCCTCGGGGCTTGACAAGGCGGAAAAATCCTGTATGATAGAAATCGAGAATCATTCTTATTTTCTATCAGGAGGTCATCCCATGAACGCAACGGTTGCCCAGCTCATCAACGAGCAGATCAATAAGGAGTTTTACTCGGCCTATCTCTATCTGGACTTTGCCAACTACTATGCGGCCGCCGGTCTCGACGGCTTTGAAAACTGGTACCGCGTGCAGGCGCAGGAGGAGCGCGACCACGCGCTGCTGTTTTTCCAGTACCTGCTCAATAACGGCGTCGCCGTCAGCTTCGGCGCGATCGACGCGCCGGACTGGACGCGCGGCGACCACATGACCCCGCTGAAAAAGGCGCTCGAGCACGAGCAGTACGTCACCTCGCTCATCAACGGCATCTATGCCGCCGCGTATGACGACCGCGACTTCCGCACCATGCAGCTGCTCGACTGGTTTGTCAAAGAGCAGGGCGAGGAGGAAAAGAACGCCGCCGACCTCATCACGAAAATGGAGCTTTTCGGCACG
>HF985706.1:21968-24365 GCA_000432375.1 Firmicutes bacterium CAG:103 | reverse complement strand
ATATATTTTACAGGTTGCCGACCAGCGCTGTGCGGGAAATACGGCGCCTTGAACGCCCGTTTTAAACGCTTTTAGCATGCGTCTCATCCAGCGCCGTATCCTGACGGCGTCCGGTCGGGAGAACAGGCCACACCGTTCCCGCACTGCGCCGGCACAAAGAAACCGCTTCTCTTCCCTATCTCTCATGCATATCCCCCCAGCACAAGGCCCGGCTGCACATCTGTGCAGCCGGGCCTTGTACGGTCAGATTCGGTTTCCCGCTCAGTCGATGCGGATGTCCGCCACGGAGTAGACGGCCGCGTTGCCGCTCATGCGGATGCGGTCGCCCGCCTGCGTGCAGTAGAGCGTGCCGCCGCGGCGGCTGGCAACGGCAAAGCGGTAGCTGCCATAGACCTGCACACCCCGCTGGAGCGCGCGCTGCTCGAACACCGCGCTGTCCGCTCCCTGCGGCAAGGGCGCACCTTCTTTCCACACAATCATAAAATTGTGCGGTGCGTTTGGCAAGCCGCAAATTTCTCTGCCAAACAACATAAACGCACGAACCGGGGAATCCCAGCGGATGCCCCGGTCTTTCCTTGCATTGGATTTAATTTTCCCAGCGGATCTGCTGCGTATCCACGAGCGGATACGCCGTGAGCTGCGCACTGTCGAGGTCGGCAGAATGGAGCTTCACGCCGGTGATCTGGCGGTTATCATAGGTCGTGTAGTAATAAATGCCCCGGTCCGCGTTGCAGCAGCTGGAATAGAGCGTGATCTCATACTGGCCGTCGTCCAGCTCGCAGCAGCCGCGCTGCTGCTCCACGCTCGTGAGGATGTGGAAAAACTGGCTGACGCTCGCGTCCTCCGTCTGCGCCGAGCGGGCATTGGCGCGCACGAACGCCGCGCGCACGAACCGCGAGGGCGACGACAGGTCGCCCGGCAGACCGAGCGCGCCCATGCCGCGGCTGTCGAGCGTGACGGGCACGCCGCCAAAATCGGCCGGCGGCTGGCTCGGACTCAGGCGGGTGTAGTTGCGCAGCGCGGCCACCTGCTGCGGAAACGGCGGGTTGTTCGTCAGCACCCCGGCGGGGTCGTCATAGACGTGCAGGCCGTCCGCCGTGGCCTCGACCACGATGCAGCCGCTGCGGTCGGCGACGAGCCAGTGCAGCTGCGCGCACGGCAGCTCGGGCGCAAACGGTGTGTTGTCCACGACCACGCGCGCGAGCGCATTGCGCGCCTCGGCGACCGTGGCGCACGTGCCGAGCAGCCACGGGATGAGCGCGTACTGCGGCACCGAGGCCACGCCCTGCGTGACGGGCGGGTAGACCGCGTTGCCCACAAAGTTCAGCCCCGCGATGCACAGGCCCTTCTCGTTGACCGCGTCATAATAGAGCGGGTAGTCGTTTTGGATATGCGCCATGCCGATCATGGCATAATGCCGGTCGAGCGCGCCGCCGTGCAGGCGGATCGGGTAGTTGCGCGGCGTGATGGTCACGTGCTCGCCGTAGGAAAATTCGTAGTCCAGGTTGCGGCCGAAATAAAAATCGCCGTTGCAGTATGTTGCTGCGGTACACATGATGCAAAGACCTCCCTCATTCGTTCGCTGTCCAGTATATCCGCCGCGCCGGGGCGAATGTTGAAGAATCTGAAAAGTTCCTGTGTCCAGTCTGTGTCTTTTATGTGCCTGACACCGCCGTGGAAACAAAATGCGGGCGGTGCTGATGCACCGCCAGCACTTCTTATTCAAAGCTGCTTCCTTTGCTCGGTTATAATTTCAATAAGCACTTCCTGCGCAACAATATGCAATTCATCTCCAGAAAACATCTGAAACAACAGGTAAAGAGAGTCCTGAGCAAACGCACCGCATTTTGGAATATACACCTGCAGATACGAAAAATCTTTTTCCACAGTTAGTGAAACAAGTGTTTCTGAGCTTCCATATTCCTTGCCTTTGATCGCTAATGCAATTTCTACACTTTTAAATGTTAAATCGTATGCAACACCAAAAGTTGAATTGGTCAATGCAATTTTTATGCATTTATCCTCACTATCATATCTGATGCTCTCCAGCTTTGCATCATGAACATAACTTCTGTATAAAAGTTCTTTTAACAAGTTGGCATTACTTTTATCAAATGCAAGCATCGTTTCATCTCCTATATCCTATATTATTTAAGACGAAAATAGGTTGTAGCATATGGTTCAGGCACAATCATTCCTGGATAATAATGTCCAGTCCCGTGTATATGATAAAGTGTTGCTTCATTCTGGCTAGCGTCCTTTCGTAGGTCTACCTTTTATAGGAATAACCCATGTATAAGTAATCCATCCGTGAAACTCATATCCTTCTCCAAACGAAACTGAATATCCATCATATGTTGAAGAAGCCAGCATCGTGCAGTTTTCGCCGCAAGGCGG
>HF985706.1:12472-21924 GCA_000432375.1 Firmicutes bacterium CAG:103 | reverse complement strand
TTCTGACGCCGTGGTGCCGGTGGCCGGACTCGAACCGGCACGCCTTGCGGCACTTGATTTTGAGTCAAGCACGTCTACCAATTCCATCACACCGGCAAATTCGGCTGTTTGATTATACAACAGCCGGGTGCATATTTCAAGTACAAATGCAAATCTCGCGCGGCGGCACAAACCGCAGCCGCTCCGGCGGCTGCTCGGCAAGCGAGCACGCGGCGGCCATGCAGCCGGGGATGGCATCATACACGCGGCAGAGCGCCCCCGCCTCCGGCGGGACGAGCACCCCGGCCGTGCGCCGGAACGGGATCGTGCGCAGGTCGCCCGCGCCCGTGAGCTTGAACCAGCTCTCGCGCAGCGTCCAGAGCTCGAACGGCTGCAGGTCGCCGCAGTCCGCCTGCGCGAGCCGCCGCGCCATGGCCGGGTGCAGCGGGCGCACCTGCTCCACATCCGCGCCGACCGGCGCGGCCGACACGGCCACGAGCGCCGCCGTGCGCGTGTGGCTGACGGAAAAGTGCAGCTGCGGGCACGCCGGAAAATACGGCTTGCCGCCCGGCAGCTCCGCCGTCTCCGGCAGGTCGATGCCCCAGACCGCGCGCACCGCATACGCCAGCAGTGACACGCCCCACGCGCTCCCGTGCGCCTTCGTGCGCGCAGGGCGCGCCGGCTGCGCGTCCGTGATCTGCGTCCAGAAAAGCTCCATATGGCCCACCTCATTTCCTGTGTCACAGAATAACACGATTCGTAATTTTTTGCTACCACTATTGTAAATTGTGTGATATACTGAAATGAATATTTCTGCAAACCTCCTGCTTTCCCGGAAAGCAGACGCCACTAACCGCAAAGGCGCCCACACACCGCCTTTGGAAAGGAATACGGATCACATGAAGAAAATTCTCGTACTTGAGGACGAGCCCAGCATCCGCAGCTTCGTCGTCATCAACCTGCGCCGGTCCGGTTACGAGCCCATTGAGGCGGCCACAGGCGAGGAGGCGCTCGAAAAGCTCAAGCAGAATCCGGACACGCTCGTCGCGCTGCTCGACGTGATGCTGCCGGATATCGACGGCTTTGAGGTCTGCCGCCGCATCCGCGCGACCGGCTCGAAGATGGGCATCCTCATGCTCAGCGCCAAGAGCCAGGAGATGGACAAGATCACCGGCCTCATGACCGGCGCGGACGACTATGTCACCAAGCCTTTCTCCCCTGCCGAGCTGCTTGCGCGCGTGGACGCGCTCTACCGCCGCATCGGCGGCAGCGAGAACACCGAGGACGTGCTCTCGAGCGGGCCGTTCGTGCTGCACCTGCGCTCGCGCACGCTCGACAAAAACAGCAAGCACATCCGCCTGACGCAGACGGAGTTTGCCATCATGAAGCTGTTCATGGAAAACCCCGGCCGCGCGCTCTCGCGCGAGGACATTCTGCACGCCGTCTGGGGCGCGGACTACAACGGCGAGGTCAAGATCGTCGATGTGAACATCCGCCGCCTGCGCATCAAGATCGAGGACGACGCGACCGAACCGGAATACATCACCACCGTCTGGGGCTACGGCTATAAGTGGGGCTACTGAGGCCATGCAGGACGTCACCCCCACCCCCGCAGGCGAACCCAAACAGGAAAACACCTTCCGCGGCCTGTTTTCGCGCATGGCCATGGGCCAATGTGTGCACGCGGCGCTGTGCGTCGCCATCGGCGCGGCCATCGGTCTGAGCGCCGGGCGCGTCAGCACGGCGTTGGGCATCATACTCGGCATCCTCGCGGCAGCCGCCGGCGCCGTGATCTGCGCGCTGTGGTTTCGCCGGCACGTGTCGCGCCCGGTCGAGCAGATCACGGAGGTCACGCGCACGATCGCCGGCGGGCGCTACGGCACGGAGCTGCCGGTGCAGCGCGACGATGAGCTCGGCCGCCTTGCGACCGCGATCAACGAGCTGTCACAGGAGATCAGCCGCAGCGAAAAAATGCAGTCGGAGTTCATCTCGTCGATCTCGCACGAGCTGCGCACGCCCCTGACCGCCATCACCGGCTGGAGCGAGACGCTCATGTTCGACACCGCCATTCAGGGCGACTCCCGCCGCGGCATCGCCATCATCTCCAAGGAGGCCGCGCGCCTGACGAGTCTCGTCGAAGAGCTGCTGGAGTTCACCCGCATCCAGGACGGCCGCTTCAACCTGAGCATGGAGCTGCTCGACATCGAGAGCGAGCTCGAGGACACCATCTTCACCTATCAGGAGCTGCTGCGGCAGGACGGGATGCAGCTCATCTACAACCCGCCCGAGGAGGAGATCCCGCTCGTGCCCGGCGACCCGGAGCGCCTCAAGCAGGTGTTTCTCAACATCCTCGACAACGCCGCCAAGTACGCCCGCGACGGCAAGACGATCGAAGTGTCCGTTTTTTCGGACAGTGAAGCTGCTACCATTCAATTTAGGGACCATGGCCCCGGCATCCCGGAAAACGAGCTGCCGCACGTGAAGGAGAAATTCTTCAAGGGCGAGAAGCACAAGGCCCGCGGCAGCGGCATAGGCCTCGCCGTGTGCGACGAGATCATCACCCGCTCCGGCGGTACGCTGACGATCGCCAACGCCCCCGGCGGCGGCACACTGGTCTCGGTACGCCTGCCGTTCGCGCCGGAGAGCGGCAATTAACTTCGTAATTTCATTCTAACCGAGGTAACCATATGAGCAAAACCGAATCCGCAAAACCCGATACCAACGTCTCGTTCCGCACGTCCATCGGTGGGCAGGCACTCATCGAGGGCATCCTCATGCGCGGCCCGACCCGGCAGGCCATCGTCTGCCGCACGCAGGACGGCATGGTCGAGAAGGTCGAGGAGCTGCACTGGGTCCGCGAAAAGCACCCGATCCTCGGCTGGCCGCTCATCCGCGGCGTCGTCGTGTTTCTCGACTCGATGGTCAAGGGCATGAAGGCGCTGACCTATTCGGCCGACCTGCTGCCCGAGGACGAGCAGGAGGAGCCCGGCAAGATCGACCTCTGGATCGAAAAGCACTTCGGCGAGGAGAAGGCCAAGGACATCATCATCGGCACGGCCGTGGTGCTCGGCATCGCGCTGTCGATCGTGCTGTTCATCCTGATCCCAACGCTGCTCGCCGGCCTGACCAAGGGCTTTATCCACAGCCCCGTTGTGCGCAACCTCTTTGAGGGCCTGCTGCGCATCGTCATTTTCCTGCTGTATCTGTGGGGCGTGGCGCACATGAAGGACGTCGAGCGTATGTTCGCCTACCACGGCGCGGAGCACAAGACCATCTTCTGCTACGAAAAAGGCCTGCCGCTGACGGTCGAGAACGTGCGGCCACAGTCGCGCTTCCACCCCCGCTGCGGCACGAGTTTTCTGTTCGTCGTCGTCATCATCAGCATTCTGGTGTTCTCGCTCGTGAGCCTGCGCGTCGGCTTGTGGGACAATCCGTGGGTGCGCATCGGCCTGCGGCTGCTGCTGCTGCCGGTCGTCGTGTCCATCAGTTATGAGATCAACCGCTGGGTCGGCCGGCACGACAACCTCTGCTCGCGCATTCTGTCCGCGCCGGGCAAGTGGCTGCAGCGCCTGACCACCAACGAGCCGGACGACAGCATGATCGAGTGCGCCATCCGTGCGCTCGAGCTCGTCATCCCGGAGCAGAAGGGCAGCGACGCCTGGTAATCCGTCAGCAAAGGACTGGAAGATAGAGAGATGCCAAAGACCTATAACGACCTGTATCTGGCCACGCGCACGGCGCTGAAAAACGCCGGTGTGGAGGCTTACGCGCTCGAGGCGCGGCTGCTGGTGGCCTATGCCGTCGGCAAGACGAAGGAGGAATTCGTGCGCGACCTGCGCCTGTACACCTCCGACGAAAATGAACAGAAGATCGAGGCCCTGCTGCAGCGCCGCATCGCCGGCGAGCCGCTGGCCTATCTCATCGGCGAGTGGGAGTTTCACGGACTGCCGATCGTGGTCACGCCCGACGTGCTCATCCCGCGCATGGACACCGAGGTGCTCGTGGACGCGGCGCTGCGCGTGCTCGTCGGCCGGAAAATGAACGCCCGCATTCTCGACCTCTGCTCCGGCAGCGGCTGCATCGGCTGCGCGCTGGCGCATGAGCTGCCGGCCGCGCGCGTCGTCATGGTGGACATCAGCGACGAGGCCCTCACCGTGAGCAAGGAAAACCTGCGCCGCAACCACCAGAACCGCACCATCTGCCTCAAGGCCGACGCGCTCGAAAAGCCCCCTATGGGCATCGGCACGTTCGACCTCATCGTGTCGAACCCGCCGTATGTGGCGAGCATGGACATCCTCACGCTCGACAGCTCCGTGCGCGACTACGAGCCGCTCGGCGCGCTCGACGGCGGCGAGGATGGGCTGATGTTCTACCGCGCGATCGTGCGCCACTGGACGCAGATCCTCCGCCCCGGCGGCTGGCTCATGTTCGAGGTCGGTGAGGATCAGGCGGACGCCGTCATGGCGCTGATGACAGAAGAAAAATACACCGATGTGACCGCCCTAGAGGACACCGCCGGCATCCGGCGCGTCGTCGTCGGCCGCATCTGATACTTAGAGGTGAATCACTATGGCTGAAAAGAAAAAATCCGCACCCGTGTCCACCGGCCCCGTCAAGCCGGAGGACAAGAAAAAAGCGCTCGAGACCGCGCTCGCCCAGATCGAGAAGAACTTCGGCAAGGGCGCCATCATGCGCCTCGGCGACGACATTCCCGTGAACGTGGAGGCCATCTCCACCGGCTCTCTGTCGCTCGATCTCGCGCTCGGCATCGGCGGCGTGCCCCGCGGCCGCATCGTCGAGATCTACGGGCCCGAGTCGTCCGGTAAGACGACGCTCGCGCTGCACATCCTCGCCAGCGCCCAGAAAGAGGGCGGCGAGGTCGCGTTCATCGACGTGGAGCACGCACTCGAGCCCGCGTATGCCCGTGCCCTCGGCGTGGACATCGACAGCCTCCTCATCTCCCAGCCGGACACCGGCGAGCAGGCGCTTGAGATCACGGAGCAGCTCGTGCGCTCCGGCGCGCTTGACGTCGTGGTCGTTGACTCCGTGGCGGCGCTGCTGCCGCGCAGTGAGCTCGAGGGCGAGATGGGCGAGTCGTCCGTCGGCGTGATCGCGCGCCTGATGAGCCAGGCGCTGCGCAAGCTCGCCGGCACGGTCAGCCGCACGAACTGCATCGTCGTGTTCATCAACCAGCTGCGCGAGAAGATCGGCGTCATGTACGGCAACCCCGAGACGACACCCGGCGGCCGCGCGCTGAAGTATTTCTCCAGTGTGCGCATCGACGTGCGCCGCATCGAGACGCTGAAGGTCGGCGGCGAGATGATCGGCAACCGCACGCGCGCCAAGATCGTCAAGAACAAGGTCGCGCCCCCGTTCAAGGAGGCCGAATTCGACATCATCTACGGCGAGGGCATCTCCAAGATCGGCGAGATCGTCGACCTCGGCGTCAAGCTCGACCTCATCGACAAGGCCGGCGCGTGGTACACCTACGGCGACGTGCGCGTGCAGGGACGCGACAGCATGAAGGAATTTCTGCGTGAGCACCCCGACGTCTCGGATCAGATCGAGGCGGAGATCCGCGCCAACGCCCACAAGCTCATGAGCCCGCAGGCCCGCAAGGCCGCCATTGCCTCCGGCCGCGCCGTCGAAGTGGCGGCGGACGACTTTCAGGGCTGATGGCCCGGCTCATCACGCTCAAGCAGACCGCGCCAGAGCGCTTTCTGGCGCAGTTTGACACCGGTGAGGCACTGCGCACGACGCTCGCCGTCGTGACGGATTTTCACCTGCGCAGCGGAAAAGAATTGACGAGCCCGGAGCTGGACGCGCTGCGCGCGGCCTCCGAGCGCTCGCGCTGCCGGCAGCGGGCGCTGCGCATCATCGGCGCGCGCGCCATGTCGGTCAAGGAGCTGACCGACCGGCTGAAGGAAAAGGGCGAGAGCCCGGAAAACGCCGAGGACGCCGCCGCGTGGCTGCAGGAGATGCACCTGCTCGACGACGCGCAGTACGCCGCCATGTGCGTGCGGCACTACGCCGCCAAGGGCTACGGCGCGGGGCGCATCCGCAGCGAGCTCTACCGCCGCGGCATCCCGCGCGAGCTATGGGACGACGCCATGCAGGAGCTGCCGGAGCAGGACGAGCAGATCGACACCCTGCTGCGCCGCCGCCTGCGCAGCGACACACCCGACCGCGACGAGCTGCGCCGCGCGTCGGACTATCTGTACCGCCGCGGCTTCGGGCGCGACGAGATCCGCGCGGCCATCGCGCGCTATCAGGATAACTTTGAGGAGTATTGACCTATGCCATATCGAATTTGTCTCATTTCGCTCGGCTGTGCGAAAAACCAGGTCAACAGCGAGCAGATGCTCTACCTGCTCAATCAGGCCGGCCATGACGTGGTCGGCGAGGTGGACGGCTGCGACGTTGCAATCGTCAACACCTGCGGCTTCATCGACACCGCCAAGAGCGAGGCTATCGACCAGATCCTGCAGCTCGCTGAGGTGAAAAAGGCGGGCGGCCTGAAAAAGATCCTCGTGACCGGCTGCCTCTCGCAGCGGTATGAAAACGACATCCTCGAGAGCCTTCCGGAAGTGGACGGTATGCTCGGCACGGGCAGCTTCGGCGAGATCTGTCAGGCCGTCGAGGACGTGATGCACGGCGGCAAGCCCCTGTATTTCGGCGACAAGAGCGCCCCCATCGAGGAGATCGGCCGCGTGATCACGACCGGTCCGGGCTGGGCGTATCTGCGCATCGCCGAGGGGTGCGACAACTGGTGCGCATTTTGCGCCATCCCCGCCATCCGCGGCCGCTACCGCAGCCGTGCGCTCGATGCCATCGTGCAGGAGGCGAAGGAGCTTGCGGCGCTCGGCGTCAAGGAGCTGATCGTCATCGCGCAGGACATCACCCGCTGGGGCATGGACCTCTACGGAAAGCCGAGTCTCGCGCTGCTGCTGCGGGAGCTTGCACAGATCGACGGCATCCGCTGGATCCGCCTGCACTACCTCTACCCCGAGATCATCGACGATGAGCTCATCGACCTCATCGCGAATGAGGACAAGATCGTCAAATACCTCGACATCCCCATCCAGCACATCAACAACGACATTCTCCGCCGCATGAACCGTCACTGCACTGGTGACGAGATCCGCGCCCTGCTGCAAAAGCTGCGTGCGCGCATCCCGGGACTTGTGCTGCGCACGAGCCTCATCACGGGGCTCCCAGGCGAGGGCGAGGCGGAATTTGAGCAGCTGTGCGTCTGGCTGCGTGAGGCGCGGCTCGAGCGCGTGGGCGTGTTCCCGTTCTCCCCCGAGGAGGGAACGCCCGCCGCCGTGATGACCGACCGCTGCGAGCCCGAGGAGGCGCAGCGCCGCGCCGATCTCATTCTTGAGCTGCAGGCCGGGATCATGGACGACTACAACGCCGCCTGCATCGGGCGGAACATGACCGTTTTGTGCGAGCACCGGGCCAGGAGCGGCATGTGCTCCGGCCGGACGTATGCCGACTCGCCGGAGATCGACGGCACGGTCTACTTCACCGGCGCAGCCCAGCCCGGCGACATGGTCACGGTGCACATCACCGGCTGCGACGACGGCGATCTTGCCGGCGAACAAATCCACGAATGAGGTGCTGACATGACGACTGCAAACAAAATTACCATCTTCCGCGTGATCCTGATTCCCGTGTTTCTGGTGCTGATGTACCTACGCTTCCCCGGGCATACCTACTGGGCGTTCGGCGTGTTCGTGCTTGCGAGCCTGAGCGACTTCGCCGACGGCTACATCGCGCGGCACTACAATCAGGTGTCGGATTTCGGCAAGTTCATGGATCCGCTGGCCGATAAGCTGCTGGTCGTGGCGGCCATGCTGCTGTTCGTCGAGCAGCACCAGATGCCCGCATGGGCGCTGCTGCTCGTGGTCGCGCGCGAGTTTGCCGTGACCGGCCTGCGGCTGATCGCCGTGGATAACGGCCGCGTCATCGCCGCTGCCTGGTCCGGCAAGATCAAGACCGCCTCGACCATGGTGGCCATCTGCCTGATGCTGCTGTGGGACATCTCCTGGCTCAACACCGTGTGCTGGGTCGTCATCGTCGTGACGACGGTGTACTCCGGTGTGGAGTACTTCGTGAAAAACCACGACGTGTTCCGGAAAGCCGCATAAAATGCAAAAAGCCAGCGGGCTGATGCCCGCTGGCTTTTTTGGCCTTTCCTCAGAACGTGAACGCCTGCAGCGGCTTGTCGTACTCCGTGTGGCCGGTGGAGAACGGCTGCCCCTCGACTGTGACGCGCACGGTCGTGCAGTTGAAGTTATCGAGGAAGGTGTTGACAAGGCTGCCCATATACAGGAACTCGCCCGTCGAGCCGCTCGCGCGCAGGCCGGCAAGGAAGGCCTCATTCATGTCGAGACTGAGCGCGTCGCCGTCTTTCGAGATGGCGAGCACCTCACTGTCCTTCGGCAGGGCGTCATGCGCAATGAGCTGCGCGACGATCGCCTGCGCATACGCCACCGTGACGGCCGGCTCCGTGTCCGGGATCTGCGCCGTGTCGGCACTCAGGTCGTCAGCCGCGTCGTTCGGAAAATAGAGCTTGCAGGACGTGTCCACGCCGCCGGTGGCGGCCGTCTGCGTCGGCGGTGTCTCCGGCGCGGGGGTCTGCTCCGCCGCGTCCTTTTTGCCGCAGGCGCACAGCAGCGCCAGCGCCAGCACGCACGCGAGCAGGAGCGAAAGATATTTTTTCATGTGCGATCCTCCTATGCAGCCGCGCAGGATGCGCCGGCCGCTGTTTTTTCCAGCATACCACACCGGCGCGCGGCGCGCAACCTTGACATTGCCGGGTGCATATGCTAAGATGATGAATGCGATGAACGGAAAGAGTACGCCTATCACCCGGTCTCAGAGAGGCGTCCGGACGCTGCGAGGGTGCTGGCCGGCGGGGCGGAACGTGCGTCCGGGAGCGCGGCGGGAGGAAATGCCTGCCCGAAGGCACCGCGTTACGGTGCGGCGAGCGAGAAACGAGAGTGGAACCGCGAAGGACTTCGCCTCTCATGCCGGACGGCATGGGGGCGCTTTTTTATTGCAAATACGTCTCAAAGGAGCCTGAATATGAAACTGTACAACACCATGTCCATGCAGAAGGAAGAGTTCGTGCCGATCGAGCCGGGCAAAGTGCGTATGTACGCCTGCGGCCCGACGGTGTATAACTACATCCACGTCGGCAACGCGCGCCCGATCATCATGTTCGACGTGCTGCGCCGCTATCTGGAGTACCGCGGCTACGAGGTGACGTTCGTGCAGAACTTCACCGACGTGGACGACAAGATTATCAAGCGTGCCAACGAGGAGGGCATCTCCAGCGAGGAGGTCGCCAAAAAATACATCGCCGAGTACTTTACCGACGCGCACGCGCTCGGCGTCCGCGAGGCGACCGTGCACCCGAAGGCCACCGAGAACATCCAGCAGATCATCGACCTCATCACGACGCT
>HF985706.1:6192-12452 GCA_000432375.1 Firmicutes bacterium CAG:103 | reverse complement strand
TCGACAAGGGCTACGCCTACGAGGTCAATGGCGACGTGTACTACCGCACGCTGAAATTCAAGGACTACGGCAAGCTCAGCCACCAGCCGATCGAGGATCTGCAGTCCGGCGCGCGCATCGACGTCAACGACATCAAGGAAAACCCGCTCGACTTCGCGCTCTGGAAGGCAGCCAAGCCCGGCGAGCCGTCCTGGGACTCGCCGTGGGGCAAGGGCCGCCCCGGCTGGCACATCGAGTGCTCGGCCATGTCCAACCGCTACCTCGGCAAGACGATCGACATCCACTGCGGCGGCAGCGACCTCGCCTTCCCGCACCACGAGAATGAGATCGCGCAGTCCGAGGCCGCCAACGGCTGCAAATTCGTCAACTACTGGCTGCACAACGGCTTTATCAACATCGACAACAAGAAGATGAGCAAGTCGCTCGGCAACTTCTTCACCGTGCGCGAGGCCGCCGCCGTCTACGGTTATGACTGCATCCGCATGTTCATGCTCATGAGCCACTACCGCAGCCCGCTCAACTACTCCGGCGAGATTCTCATGCAGGCCAAGGCCGCGCTCGAGCGCCTGCGCACCGCCAAGAGCAACCTCGAGTTCTTCATCGCCAACGGCCGCGACGGTGCGATGAGCGAGGCGGACGACGCCTTCGTACAGGGGCTGGACCAGTACCGCGAGAAGTTCGACGCCGTCATGGACGACGACTTCAACACCGCCGACGCGATCTCCGTCATCTTCGAGATGGTGCGCGAGATCAACACCGCCGTCTCCCCCGCCACCGACCCGAGCAAGGCGCTGGCGCAGGCGTGCCTTGACCGCTTCCTCGAACTGTGCGACGTGCTGGGCATCCCGTTCGGCTCCGACAGCAGCGAGGACCCCGAGGCAAAGGCCATCGAGGAGAAGATCGCCGCGCGTCAGGCCGCCCGCAAGGCCAAGAACTGGGCCGAGGCTGACCGCATCCGCGACGAGCTCAAGGCAGCCGGCATCGTGCTCGAGGACACCCCGCAGGGCGTCAAGTGGAAGCGCGCATAAGCTGACCCGATCCGATATCTGACGACCGCCCCGGCCGGTATGGCCGGGGCGGTTTTGCCGCCGTGTGCGCACAAAAATCCCCGATTGGAGACCAATCGGGGATTTTCGCAGTTTATGGGGTAAGGGATGATTCGCGTCAGGGATGCTGCGGCGCGTCGGCGTCGTCCGTGTCCGCTTCCTCCGCCGGGGCTTGCGCCGACTCGGCGCTGCCTTCAGCGGCCGCTTCCGGCTCGGCCTCGGTTTCCGCTTCCGGAGCGTCCGGCTCGGCCGGAGCTTGCGCTGCCTCGGTGCTGTCTGCCGGCGCAGTTTCCGCCGCTTCTTCCGCGGCCTTGGCCGCGGCTTGCGCCTCGGCGGCCGCCTTCGCCTCCGCTGCGGCGGCGCGCTTGGCTTCCTTGGCCTCCTTGGAGGCGGCGTGCTTGGCCTGGAGCTTCGCGCGCTCCTCGCCCAGCCACATGCGCAGGCCCTGCTTACGCAGCGTCGCCGCTTCTTCCTCGGTCATCGTTCCGGCCGCAACGGCCTTCTTCAGCTTCCGGCAGTAGAGCAGGCGCAGCACCGCAACGATCACGGCCAGCACGATCAGCACGATGAGGATGTAAAACAGCGGGCCGTGGTGCGCCTTGACAACGGCGAACTGCAGGTCGCGGTCCATGGTCTTGAAGACGAGGTAGCTGCCGTCGCGGCTGCTGGACGTGCTCGCCCACGTGCCGTTCTGGTAGGTATAGACCGTGTAGCTCGCGCCGGTATCCGGTGCGTAGACGCGCAGGGAGACGGTGTTATCCGTGTCGTCCTCGACCGTGTCGTTGAGGATCTCGACGTTGTACTTCATGTACAGCTTCTGGTTGCCGCGCAGCGTCGGGCCGTCGGTCTCGGCCGATGTGATGTGCACATCCGTCGCCGGGTCAAAGGCGCCCTCGGCCAGCACGATCGGCGTGCGGCTGTTGTCGGCATACAGGTCGCCGGCCACGACCGTCGAGACGGCGGTGTACTCTGCCTTGACCTCGAGGTCGAAGGTCAGGTGGCTGTAGTCATATTCCGGCCACGTGCCGTAGTTGCCCTCCACCGTCGGGCAGTCGGGAATCTGAGATTCGTCGATCGAGCCGCCGTAGGCAAACGTGATCGTCTTGACAACCTCGCCGTTGGCCGTGAAGGTAACGGCAAAGCTGGAGAACTCCGCCGGGATGCCGTCGCGCGCCATGAATGCCTCATAGCTCATGCCCTCGGCCTTGCCCGCGTAGCTGATGCCGTCGATGCCGGCCTCCGTCTCGTGGACGAAGTAGTTATCGGACGCGCTGCCGTCGGGGTCAATCTCGCCGGCGATGGTGCCGACACAGTTGCCGGAGCCGTTGAGGTTCACGAGCGTGTTGCAGCCGCTGACGTTCATGCCGTAACCGGCGATGCCGCCGATGTAGTTGCGGCCGGTCAGCTCGCTCTTGGCAAAGCTGTTGCGCACGGAGCCCTTCGACTGGCCGACGATGCCGCCGACGTAATCGCCCGCCGTGCTCTCGGCCGTGCCATAGCCCTCGCAGCCGCTGATGACGCCCAGATCCGCGTAGCCGCAGATCGCGCCGGCGCAGTCCTTGCGCGAGGTGGCGTCGCCGTAGTTCTTGCTGTCGAGCAGCACGCACTTGGTGAAGTACTTGGCCGTCAGCGTGGAGTCTTTGATGATGTTGGAGTCACTCTCCGGGTCGAAATCGTATTCGATGTCCATCGTGCCGGCAACGCCGCCGACATTGACGTCACCGTCGACCTTGCCGTAGTTGTCGCAGTTGTAGACCTTGCCGTCCGTCGTGCTCGAGAGATCTTCCTCCGAGACGTCCTCAATGATGTCCTTCTTGTCCTTGCTCAGGGCAAGCTCGAGGATATCACACAGGCGCATCATGACGACGTTGAACTGGTCGTTGACCGCCTTCATGTCGCTGACGATCTGGTTGCTGTAGGTGGCCGTCTCCACGCTCAGGCGGGACAGGCCGGCCGAAATGCTGCCGAGATCGTCGAACATCTGCTCCATCGCGGTGCGGTAATCGCTGCTGATATCGGGCAGATCCAGCGGATCGTTGCTGGCAAGGTATTTCGTGACCTGGTCGAGGTAGCTCATGCCAGTCGAGAAGTTGCCGCTCGAAGCTTTGAGCGCGTCGAACGCATTTTTGAACGCGGCGCTCATGTAATCCAGGCGGGTGTGGCCGGTGGAGTCCTCAGTGAGGTAGTACAGATTGATGATCTTTGTCATCGTGGAGATATCGCCGGAGATCGCGCCGATCGCCCTGGCGGCGTCGCCCATGCCCTTGAGCAGGGCGTCACGCTGCGACTCATAGGTGCCGAGGTTGTCGGGGTTGTACTCATAGCCGTACTTATCGGACATCTGCTGCCAGTTGTCCGGACGGCTGGCGATCAGGTCGTAAGAGCCGGTGCCGTAGGCGTTGTCCATGACCTTCATGAGCCAGGCGCAGTAGTCCATGGCCGCGTTGAGCTGGTCGGACGAGACGCTCAGATCCTTGGCCGCGTCCTTGAACGCCGTCTTGTCGGCCTCGGTCATTTCATCGACGATGTCGAGATAATCAAAGCCCTTGTTGAAGTAGTCGATCGCCTTGTCGAGCGACACGGCCGCCGTGGAAAACTCCGTGATCGCGGGAGCGAGCATTTTCTCCGCCGTGTTGATGCGGATGAACACTTCGTTGACGGTCGAGACCGTGTTGTCCACGTAGTCCGTGGTGCGCTCGGCCACATAGCGCGCGCTCTCCGTGGCGCGGGCCGCGCTGTCGCTGAGCACGCCGACCGTGGCGGCCAGGGACGACGTTGCAGCGCCCGTGTGGTTGAGCAGGGTATCCATCAGATCATGGAGCGTATTGAGCTCCTTGGCCATCGCACCGATCGAACCGGACTCCACATCCAGCGTGATGAACGGCTCCATCTGGCCGCAGATGCCGCCGACGTCCTTGCGGCCGGAGGCCGTGCCCCAGTTCGTGCAGCCGGAGACCAGGCCGCTCTGGCGGCCGACGATGCCGCCGATGTTGTAACCGACGTGCTCAAAGCCGACGCCGCCCCAGTTCGTGCAGCCGATGATGACGCCGGACGAGAAGCCGCAGATGCCGCCGACGTCCGTGGACGTGTTGGCCTTCTTCGGCGCATCGTCGTCCTCGTCGTCGGAGGCGGTCGGGAGCGTCAGAGAGTCGAGATCCTCCGCGTTGTCAACGGCCTCGCTGGCGTTGATGTTCACGCCCGTGGTGTTCGAGCAGTAGGAGATCGTGCCGATGTTCTGCCCGACGATGCCGCCGACGTAATGGTCGCCCTCGACAAAGCCTTCGGTCTTGCAGTTATAAATCATGCCGCTGCTTTCGTTCGTGCCCGCGATGCCGCCGACGTTGTTCTCGCCGGAGATCGTGCCGTTGAACGAGCAGCCGGAGATCGTGCCGTAGTTCGTGCCGACGACAGCGCCGATCTCATTGAGGGTACCGGCAGCGTCGATGTTGCCGGTGATCTTCAGATCACGGACCGTACCGACCGCCTGCACATAGCGAAACAGGCCCATATGGGACGCATCGCCCGAGAGCTCCAGCCCGCTGACCGTGTGGCCCTGCCCCTCGAACATGCCGCCGAAGGTCGGGATCGGCACAAAGTCCGACCCGCTCAGGTCCACATCATTGTCCAGATAGACCGTCTTGCCCTGCGAGTATGTATCGAGCTTGCAGCTTTTGCTCAGCTGCACGAGATCGTCCGCAGAGTAGATGTGGATCTCCGTGGCGTTCGGCTGGGCAGCCGCGCCGCAGAGCAGGCACAGAGCCGCCACGAGCACCAGCGCAAGCAGACGGCGCACATTATGTCTTTTCATCGGAACCCTCCTCACCGTGCAGATCCGCCGCCGGCACAGTCTGCGCCGGAGCCTCCTCCATCTGCACATTTCCGATATCGATCGAAGCGCTGACCGTGCCGTTCACGCGGCCGTGGATCTCCGCATCGACGTAACCGTTGATATAGCCGCGCACGTGTCCATTGACACGCATGGCCCCCTGCAGATGCTGCGGCGCGGCGTGGTGGCCAATCGTAAAGGATGTTTTTTCAACCAGAGAATCGCCCAGCAGCAGGATCTGCGGCAGGACGCACATGACCAGCACCATCGAGATCAGCGTGCCGCGGCCCAGGCAGATGCCGATGGACGCGACCGTGTTCTCCGAGGACAAAAAGCCGATGGACATGCCGGCTGCGGCGAGGATCGTGCCGGAGGTCACGACCGTGGGGAATGCCTGGTTGAGCGCCTCGATCATGGCTTCCTTATAGGGCATCTCCTCTTTGAGCCGGAGGTAGCGGCTCGAGATGACAATGGCGTAGTCAATGTTGGCGCCCATCATGATGGCGCTGACGATCAGATACGCCAGGAAATACAGGTTGTTGTGCAGGAGCGCCGGGAACGAGAAGTTGATCCACACACTGCCCTGGATCACGAGGATGAGCAGCAGCGGCAGCGCGACCGACTTGAACGTCACCAGCAGCACGAGGATGACGAACACGACCGTGAGGATACTGATGAGCGTGTTGTCCGTGCTGAAGGCGTCGGAAAAGTCCTTGTCCTTGGCCGTCTCGCCGACGAAATAGGACTCGTCGTAGTATTTGCCGACGGCGCCCTTGATGACCGTCAGGTAATCGTAGGTCTCCTCGCTCTCGACCGGGAGGTTGAGATAGAGGATCATGCGCGAGTAATGCTCGGAATGCAGCTGCTTTTCGCCGTCGATGAGGCGGTCATACATTTCCTCGAGGTCGTTCATGGTCTCAGCATCGATCTTCGAGCGGTAGATGTCGCGCTGTTCATACAGGAACTTGAACATGTCGATAAGCGGCACGGAGCAGTTGTCAATATTGCTCAGATCCACGAGCTGGCCGAGGGCCTTCGTATAATCATCGTTTGCCGTGCAGTAGGCCGTGTAGAGCGCGCGCGACACGCCGATGTCGATATCCGTGAGCTCGGCGAACTTGCGCGGCGTGAGCGAATCGGTGACCATGTAGCCGTCCTTGGCCTCCTCGCCCGCGAGCGCCTGAATGTGATCGACGCCCTTGAGCTCGTTGAGATCGTCGAGCAGGCTCGCCTCGCTCTCAAAGTCCGTGAACGGGAAGATGAGCACGACCTGGTTCGTCTCGCCGAAGGTGGCGTTGATCTTCTTCTCGGCGATCTTATAGTCGTTTTGCTTGATGGTGTCGAGCGTGCTGTAGCCGAACACGTACGGGCACTTGCTGCTCAGCAGG
>HF985706.1:0-6183 GCA_000432375.1 Firmicutes bacterium CAG:103 | reverse complement strand
TGCTGCTCTGCAGGAAGCCCGCAACAATGATGACCAGAAAGATCGGCGGCACGACATAACGGCTGCGGATGGCAAAGCGGCCGAGCGCGTCGATGCGCGGCAGGAACTGGCGGTGGTGCGTCTTGTCGATCCACGGGCTCATGTACATGATGAGCGCCGGCATCAGGAAAAACACCGTCAGCATCAGAAACAGGATCGACTTGATGAGCACGAGGCTCATGTCCTCGCCGATCTTGATCTTCATGAACGAGAGCGCAAGCAGGCCCGAGATCGTCGTCAGGCTCGAGGCCGAGATCTCCGGAATGGCCAGCGTCAGCGCACGGATGGTCGCCTCACGGGGCGCGAAAAGCTCGCGCTCCTCCGTATAGTGGTGGCACATGATGATCGCGTAGTCGATGCCGAGACCGAGCTGCAGCACCGCCGCGATGGAGTTGGTGATGAACGAGACCTCATGGAACCAGTAGTTCGTGCCCTTGTTGACCCAGACGGCCACGCCAAAGGTGATGATGAGCACCGGGACCTCCGCGTAAGTATGGCTCGTGAGCAGGAGCACCACGAAGATCGAGCACATGAGGATGATGAGCACGATGCGCATCTCATGCTCGAGGATCTCGCCGGTCGGGTTGCCGATCTCGGTCGTGATATAGGTATCATAGCCGCTGAGCGCCGCGCGGACGTTCTTCACGCCCTGAATGCTGATCTCGTCGAGCTTCTCGCCGTCAAACGTGACCTCAAAGAGCGCCGAGGCACTATTATAATGGTGTGTGTCCTTTTCAAATTCCACGTCCTTGACGCCGTCCACACCGCGCAGCATCTCGGCAAGCTCCTCCGCCTGCGCGAGCG
The DNA here is from genome assembly GCA_000432375.1 of Firmicutes bacterium CAG:103. GTDB lineage: Bacteria > Bacillota > Clostridia > Oscillospirales > Oscillospiraceae > CAG-103. The sequence continues at coordinate 5,340 of HF985706.1, read as the reverse complement.
TCACGTTGGACACCATGACCTTCGCATCCCCGTAAGTAATGAACTCACGGTTCATGATCTCCAGCCCCTGGCGCGTCTGCGTGGAGTCCGGCAGATAATCGGTCAGCTCATTGTTGACGTCCGTCTTGCTCGCCGAGAAGATCGACAGCACGCACGCCACGGCAAACAGCACCACAAACAGCCGCCGTTTGTCCACAATGAACGCCGCCAGACGCTCCATAAACGACTTCTTCATACCCCAGCCCCTCATCGGACGGCTCTCCCGCCCGGGATTCCTCTGCGCGCCCGGTCAAAATCGGTTACACAAAAAGTTAAAAAACAGTAACAAAATGTGTTTCCCTGTCATTTTTGCGTGTAACGGCGCAAAGTTAACATAAACAATTACGGATTCTTTTGTATCATACGATATCCAAAACACGATGTCAACCGCGAAAACGAATTTTCCCGCAATTTTCCTTAACTTTTTTCCACAACTTCAAGGAAATGCAAGCATTTTCGCGCCTGTTCTGCAAAAAATCAGACGCTTCGTCAGGAAATCAACCGCGCGTCTTTTTCTCGCCGCGTGTACCGCACGGTGACATATTCCTGCAAAACAGCGTCGAAAAATGGTAACAAAAATCGACCCGTCGGAATCAAGATCGGATCCCGTCGGGTCGAATTTTGTAACTTTTTCATGCTTCAAATATCTTTTCCACGCGGCGGATATACGCCGGCAGCGCGCCCTCAAAGTCCACGCCGAAGCGGCGCGGCGTGTCGCGCCAGAGCGAGCGGCAGATGCTCTCGTCCGTGAGCGCGGTGGCCGTTTCGAGGGCGGCGCTCAGCGGAGCGCCGCGCACGAGCAGCGCGGCGAGGGCGGAGGCGAACACATCGCCCGTGCCGTAAAACACGCCGGGATGCGCCGGACGCATGCTCACGTGCATCTCCCCCGTGCGGCAGTCGCAGGCGACATTGCCGATCACATCCGGCTGCGGGCGCACGCCCGTGACCGTCACGATGCCGGCGCCGAGCGCGCCGAGCGCCTGAAACAGCTGCGCGAGATAGGCGTCGCTGTGCGTGCCGGGCTCGTACGGCAGACCAGCCAGCAGCGCCGCCTCCGTAACGTTCGGCGTGATGACGTCCGCGCGCGAGAGCAGGCGGCGGAAGGCTGCGCACATCCGGTCGTCGATCTTGGAATAATAGATGCCGTTGTCGGCCATGACCGGGTCGATCACGACGAGGGTATCCGGCGCGGCGATGCAGTCAAGCGTCTGCGCGAGCAGCTGCGCCTGCTCCGGCGAAGCAAGGTAGCCGGAATACACGCCGTCGATGCGCACGCCGATGCGCTGCCAGTGGTGCGCGATGGACAGCATATCGTCCGACAGATCGCGGAACGTCCAGCCGGTGAACTCGCCCGTGTGCGTGCTGAGCACGGCCGTCGGAATGCAGGCGCACTCCACGCCCGTGGCGGAGATGACCGGCAGCGCCACGGTCAGCGAGCACTTGCCGAGCCCGGACAGATCGTGGATGGCGGCAATGCGCTTGAGCGGCGGTAACGTGTTGTCCATAGAATGACCTCAGTCCTTTTCAGAATGGTATCCAGCAGACGGCCCCCGGCAAGATACCGGGGGCGCGTGGAAATGGCTCAGGCATCGGACGACGGGAGCGCGCGCAGCTGCGCGTCGATCTCCGCGAGCGAGTCGGCCGTCAGGCCCGACTGGGCAAACCCGGCCACCTGGCGCAGCGTCATGGCGGCGGTCATCTGCAGGGCCGGATTCTTCAGGATCTTGGGGAAGAACCGCTCGAGGACTGCGACCGCCTCCGGCGCGCCGAGCAGCTTCTTCATCGTGTCGTCCACAGTGTATGTCACGTTGCTTTCCTCCCTGTCTCCGGAGGCCGGAGGACAGATTTCACAAAAAATCAGAGATTTTGTAGTGATTATACACAAATCACGCCTGATTGTCAAATCCCGTGCAGCCGGCGGGGGCTTCCGGCGCATTCCGCCGGTCCAGATAGCGCAGGAGCTGGCGCGTCGCGGCCGAAATATGCGCCCGGCCGGGCAGCAGCTCACAGTCAATGCCCGGATAGTCACGCGAGAATGCCTGCAGGATGTACGGCAGCCAGTGCGTGGCCACGCTCGAAAACGTGCCGATGCGAATGTGCCCCGACTGCAGGCCGTGCAGTATCCGGGCTGACACCGGCAATCAGCTGATCGAAGCCCAACGGAGCAGGCTCGGTTTGGAAAGGAGGTGCAGCAGATGAATGCACGATGATTTTGGGATGCGGCGCATGAAAAATCGCCGCGAGCAACATGCAGTCCGCGACGTCTGGGCTTCCGCTCTCGGTTTTCGATCTTCGCCATCGGCGTCTCCGAAAAAGAGACACGAAAAAAAGAGACACGCGCTCGCGTGTCTCTTTTTCTGGAGGCGCCACCCGGATTTGAACCGGGGGTCAAGGATTTGCAGTCCCATGCCTTACCACTTGGCTATGGCGCCAAAAAAATGGAGCGGGCAACGAGATTCGAACTCGCTACCTCCACCTTGGCAAGGTGGCGCTCTGCCAAATGAGCTATGCCCGCAAAATGGTGCCTCCGGTCGGAATCGAACCAACGACACGGGGATTTTCAGTCCCCTGCTCTACCAACTGAGCTACAGAGGCGTATGCAATTCAAAAACTGGTGGGAACAACAGGGCTCGAACCTGTGACCCCTTGCTTGTAAGGCAAGTGCTCTTCCGGCTGAGCTATGCTCCCGTTTCGCAGCTTGCTCATTATACAAGACGCCAAAAAAATTGTCAAGGGATTTTCGGTAATTTTTTCGGCAAATGTACATTTTCGGGGCGGCAGCGCCGCCCCGATTGCAGTCAATCCGTTGCAGCGTCAGCGTTTTCGGCGTCGAGCAGCGTCTGCAGCTGCGCCGGGGTGAAGACATACTCCGCGTCGCAGAACTGGCAGTGCACCTGCGTGTCCTTGCCGTCTGCGATCATGTCCTGCAGCTCCTGCACGCCGCACTGGCGCAGTGCCTGCTCCACGCGCGCACGCGAACACGCGCAGCGATAGGCCATCGGGTGGCGCAGGACGGTCTCGGGCTCGAGACCGCGCATGACCTGCGGAATGACGGCGTCCGCCCCATCCTCATCGAGGATGGTCGTGAGCTGGTCCATCATGAAAATGTTGTCCTCGAGCTTTGTGATCAGATCCTCCGGCGCGCCGGGCATGAGCTGCACGAGAAAGCCGCCGGCCGCCTTGACGCTGTGGTCGGTATCGACGAGCACGCCGAGGCCGCAGGCCGCGGGGATCTGCTCGCTCTCGACGAGGTAAGCGGACAGATCCTCCGCGATCTCGCCGCTGACGAGCTCCGTGCTGCCGACATACGGCTCACGCAGGCCGATGTCGCGGCTGACGGTGAGCATGCCGTCCTTGCCGACGGCGCCGCCGACGTCGAGCTTGCCGTCCGGGCGCGTGGGCAGGTCGAACGCGGGGTTCGAGACCATGCCGCGCACATTGCCCTCGCTGTCCGACACGGCGATGATGCTGCCGAGTCCCCCGCCGCCGCTGATACGCAGTGTGAGCGTGCCGTTTTCCTCCTTGAGCAGGTCGCCGAGCATCGACGCCGCGCACAGGCTGCGGCCGAGGGCGGCGATCGCCGTCGGGCTGCAGTGGTGGATGGCGTTGGCGCGCTGCACCGCGTCGCGCGCGGTGACGACCGAAATTTTCACAAAACCGTCTTTTGAGACGGCGCGGATAATCTCATCCATTGTTTTCACCTCAGAAATCTTGGAATCGGGTGCAGCCCGCATTGAGCCGCATCCGGAGTTTTTGCACAATTCAGACGCCGTATTCCAGGCTGCGCATCGCCGTGAGGAAAATGCGCCCGGCATCCGCCTGCGGGCCGTCGCGCCGGACGGTCACGTCCAGAAAGCCCGCCTGCGTGAGCAGCTGCGCGAGCCGCTCCGGCGTGTGCGCATACTCGATGTGCTCCTCCGACGCGCGCGACCAGAGCTCCCCCGCGCGCGTGAACAGATCCATGCCGTAGTGCATGGTCTGGGCCGCCGCGTCAAACTCCGCCCGCCAGAGGCACAGGACATCGTCCGTCTCGTCGACGAACGTGCCGCCGTCGAGCGCGCGGAACGACGCCGGATCGCGGATGTCCAGAATGAGCATCCCGCCCGGACGCACAAACAGGTGCAGCCGGTGCAGCACCTCCGGCAGCTCCTCCGGCGGCAGGTAGTCGATCCCGTCGAGCGAGCAGTAGGCCGCGTCGACCGTGCCGTAGAGATCGAGCTGCGCCGCCTCCTGGCACAGCAGCAGCGGCTGCACCGCGTCCGCGGGCAGATCGGCATTGTGCGCCTGCGCCTGCATGAGCATATCGGGCGAGCCGTCGGTTGCGATCATCTCATACCCGCGCGCGGCCATCAGGCGCGTGAGCGTGCCGGTGCCGCAGCAAAAATCCAGCAGGGTGTGGCACGCGCCGCGCCCCTGCTGGAAACACTGCTCATAAAAGTCCGCGAACGCGGCATAATCCACATCGCGGGTCAGCGCATCGTACCATGCGGCAAGGGCGCCGTAAGCGCTCACGCCTGCTCCTCCGGAGCTTTTTCCGCCTGCTCCTTGAGCCGGCCGAACACGATCTCATACCCGCCGGTGCCGTACTGCAGGCTGCGGTTGACGCGGCTGATCGTCGCGCTCGAGGCGCCGGTCTTTTCCAGAATGTCGTTGTAGATCAGGCCCGCGTCGAGATACTGCGCCACCTGATAGCGCTGCTCCATGGCCTGCAGCTCCGTGACCGTGCACAGGTCATCGAAAAACTGCTTGCACTCGTCGACGGTCTTGAGCGTCAGGATGGCACGATACATGTCATCGCAGCGCGGTTTTTTATGCTGTTTATTCATATGCGCTCCTTATTTCTCATCAGATATATGGATGCTGAAACACGATTTTTCGGATACTATTTTACTCTAATTATTTAGGAAAGTAAAGAGGAAAACCGCCCGGAAATTTCATATGCCGGAATTCCGGGTGTTTTGCTTGCTTTTATCCTGTAAATAAGATATGATATTTCTATGGCAAACAGTTGCCGCGCATTCTCAACAGGAGGTTTTGTCTATGGTCATCGCCGGGATCCCATTCACCATGCCGGCCATCTGGATCGGCCTGATCGTGATCTTTCTGATCGTCGAGGGCCTGACCGCCGGTCTGGTCACGATCTGGTTTGCCGTGGGCGCGCTCGCCGCGCTCATCGCCGCCATGTTCCACGCGCCGCTGTGGCTGCAGCTCGTGTGGTTTTTCGCCGTGTCGATTGCGGCCTTCGCCGTGACGCGCCCGCTGGTGAAAAAATATATCAACAGCCGCACCCAGCCCACGAAT
>HF985705.1 GCA_000432375.1 Firmicutes bacterium CAG:103 | reverse complement strand
CTCCAGCGCCGGAGCGGCGGCCAGCAGGCGCTGCGCGTCCGGGTTCGCGGGGCGGGGCAGCGTGCCGAAAAGCTGCGCGATGCGCGTGACGAGAAACGACGGGCGCGTGGGCGTGCCATTGCCGTCAAAGAGCGGGTAAGATACAGCGAGCGTCTCCGCCGGGAGCGTCACGCACTGGTAGATGAGGTTGTATTCGCGCCAGAGCGCGTCGTCCGTGCCGCCGCCGATGTCGAGCTCCAGCTCCAGCAGCTCGCGCCGCTCCTCGGGCGAGAATACGCCGTCCGGCTCGCCGGCGCGCGGCAGCCGGTCGTCCGACGCGCCGAGCACGATCAGGTGCCGGATGCCGCGGCGGCGCATGCGGTCGAGGTCGCCGGCTGTCACGCGGTCGAGCGCGACGGGGATCGTGCCGATGTCGTAGCAGGTGAGCATGCGCAAAAACAGCGTTGCAAACGTGTCGGCATCCATCTCCGTGTCGCCGAGGATGGCGGCGAACTGCTCGAGCGCGCCGACCGTCAGCTCCCAGAGCTGGGCGTACTCGGCCGCGAGCGCGGCGCGCCCCTCGGCGCGCAGACTTTCGGCCAGCGTGTCGAGCCGCTGCGCGAGGTGCAGCCGCTCGAGAAAATCCGCCAGCGCCATGGTCTGCGCCTCCGCCGTGGCGGCGGCGCTGCTCTCCGCGCTAAGCTTGCGCAGCGGCCCGGCCGCGCGCTGCCGCAGGTCATTGATCTCCTTCAGGCGGGCGGCGGATTCGTCCGTGTCCGGCGCGCCGTAGCCGTCCGGGTGCTGCTGCCACGGGGTCGGGCGTGTCCACGCGCTGCCGCGGATGGACCAGAGCAGGACGTAGTTTTCGAGTGTGTCCGTCTCCTCCGGCGTGAGCCCGGCGAGGCCCGTGCGCAGGTAGGCCGAGACGTCCTCGGCGTCCCAGCCGCCGGTCACGATGTCGTAGGCCGCGCGGATGAGCGCCACGAGCGGCTTTTGCATCAGGTCGGTGCGGCGGGCAAAATAGAGCGGCACGCCGTAGTAGGCGCACATGCGCTCGAGCGCGGGCGCGTAGTCGGAAAAGCCGCGCACGGCGATGGCAATGTCGCGCCAGCGGCAGCCCGACTGCACGATCTGCAGCGCGCGGGCGGCCGCCCATGCGCACTCGGCCGCGAGATCATCCGCCGTGTGGACGGTGATCGTCTGCGCGGGATCGTCAAAGTGCGTGGAGGTGTAGGAAAACAGCTGCTGCTCGAGTACGCGCAGCGGCGTGTCGGCCGCGCGGGCGGGGCAGGACTCGACCGTGGCCTGCACGCCGCAGTCGTCCGCCATGTCGAGCAGGACGCGCGCCGTGCGCCGGGCAGCGCCGAAGATCTCGCTGCCGCCGGAGAGCTGATCGAGCGTGAGGCAGACCGTCACGTCCGCGCCGGCGGTCAGCAGCGCGCGCACGACGGCCAGCTCCTGCCGCGTGTAGTCCGTGAAGCCGTCGAGGTAAAAATGTCCCGTGCGGCCAAGCGTGCTCGCGGGGATGCGCTCGGCCAGGCGGGTCAGCCGGTCGGTGGGGTCTGCGTGTCCCTGCGCGGTCACGGCGTCATACGCCGCGAGCACGAGCGCAAGGTCGCGCAGCTTGTCGCCCAGATAGCCGGGGCAGCGCGCGGCCGTGGCCTCGAGCGCGTCGGGCGTGACGCACGCGGTCTTGAGCTCGTCGACCGCGCCGAGGAGCGTCTGCTGCATCTGCGGCCGGCGGG